>JAZGBC010000159.1:0-2243 GCA_036444495.1 Kiloniellales bacterium | reverse complement strand
ATGTCCAGGTAGGGGTTTATTATCATGGCGCCGACTATATAGAGGCCCGGGCACCCGGAGACAGCGGTAAAGGCGCGGCGCTTGAGATAATTGTCGCGCTGTTGATGCTTATTGGCGCAGGCGTGCTTGCATCGCGCGTGCGGAAGGTGCATTGAGCCAACGTCGGTCCCCCGAAGAGTCCCGCGCCCGTGCTGCGAACCATCGCCTCCATCTCCCCCCTCCTGCTCGGCGCCGGGACCATGATGCTGGGCAACGCCCTGCTCGGCCTGATGCTGCCGCTCAAGATGACCGCGGCCGGCTTCAGCGCCGAGATGACCGGCCTCGTCATGTCGGCCTACTTCGCCGGCCTGCTGCTGGGCAGCCTCTACGGCAAGCGCCTGATCGGCGAGGTGGGGCACATCCGCGCCTACGCCGGCTTCGCCGCGATCCTGGCGGCGGTGGTCCTCGCCCATCCCATCCTGTTCAACGCGGTCTCCTGGGGGCTGTTGCGCTTTTTCTCCGGCTTCTGCGTGGCCGGGATCTTCGCCGCGCTGGAGAGCTGGCTGAACGAGCGCGCCGGCAACGAGAACCGCGGCCGGGTCTTGAGCATCTACATGATGGTCCACTACCTGGGCATCATGGCGGGCCAGCTCATGACCAACCTGTGGTCGCTGGAGGCCATCGAGGGCTTCCTCATGGCGGCGATCATGATCTGCCTGTCGCTGGTGCCGGTGGTGCTCACGCGCATCGAGGCGCCCGACCTCAAGAAGATCGAGCCGCTCACCTTCGGCGCGCTCTACCGCGCCTCGCCGCTCTCGGTCGTGGGCTGCACGGCGGGCGGCCTGCTCATGAGCTCCTACTACGGCGTCGGGCCGCTCTTCGCCCGGGGCATCGGGCTGAACCTGTTTCAGGTCTCGCTCTTCATGGGCGCGGTGATCCTGGGCGCCTTCCTCATGCAATGGCCGGTGGGACGCCTCTCGGACCGCTTCGACCGGCGCAGCGTGCTGCTCGGCATGCTCTGCCTCGCGGTCCTGGTCTGCATGGGGGCGGGGGCCACGGCGCTCATGGCCGAGCCGCTGCCGGCGCTGCTTCTGCTCGCGCCCCTGCTCGGCGGGGCCATGACCAGCCTCTATCCCCTGTCCCTGTCCCAGGCCTTCGACTACCTGCCGCGCGAGCAATACCTCTCCGCCTCGAGCGGCCTGGTGCTGGCCTATGGGGCGGGCGCGGTCGCCGGGCCGGTGGTTTGCTCGCTCGCCGTGGGCGCTTTCGGCCCTTACGCGCTCTTCGGCTACATCGGCGTGACCGCCGCGCTGGTCGCCGCCTTCGTCTTCTACCGCATGCGGGCGCGCGCGGCGCTGCCCACGGAGCAGCAGGAGGCCTTCGTCGCCATGCCGCGCATGTCTCCCGTCGTGGTCGAGCTCGACCCGCGCGCGGGCGAGGGGAAGGGGGGCTAAGTTTTGCAGCCCGAGGCCGTGTCTCCGAACCCCGAGGCGACACCGACGCCGCTAAGGGACCGGTGATCTTCCCGGTTTTGCACGGGGCCAGATCCGGAAGTGCCTCAGTTTGAAATTGGGTCGTGTCCCGGTTTAAGCTTTGCTGCGGCTCGAAAGCGATAAAGCGGACTCGAATGTCGGCTTAGCGCCGCTTTCCGGACGTCATTGTTCTTCAGTCTGCATGGCGGCATGGATCGGTGCGTCTTCGCCGTGTTGTTCAATGAGAAGGTTGGCGGCGCGGTAGGTATCGATATCGGTGGTCATGTTCAGGGGAGATTCCGAGCAATGCGGAATCCGCTGCTGTAGTTCCGGATGCCGGTGGAGTTCCTGTAGCGGTTGGCGGAGCGCAGGTCCCTCGGTTCGTTGATCGCGGAACCGCCGCGAAGAACCCGCATGGAGCAATCACCGCCGCCCGTCCATGCGCTTCCATCCTTCGGCGCTCCGGCATAACCGCCATGCCAGCAATCCTCGACAAACTCAAATGTATTGCCAACCGTGTCGTAAACTCCAAAGTTGTTCGGCTTGAAACTGCCAACCGGGGCCGTCCCTCTCCCATATCCATCGCTGCAGGACTCGTTCTTCCAACTGAATCTCGCACCGCGGTCCGCTCCATTGCCATATTCGCACAAGGAACTTTCAGAATCGCCAAACGGATATTTAGAAGTTCCGCCGGCCCGCGCCATATACTCCCACTCGGATTCGCTGGGAAGGCGGTACTCCTTGCCCGTCTTGCGGCTTAGCCAGCGGACATATGCCTTGGCGTCGTCCCAG
>JAZGBC010000158.1:0-4868 GCA_036444495.1 Kiloniellales bacterium | reverse complement strand
CATGTGGGCGCGCGATCTGGGCGCACTGTTGGGCCTGCGCATCCCCACCGCCGCGGTCGAGCACCAATACATCGTGACCGAGAAGTTCTTCGAGGATACGGGCGAGTTGCCGAGCCTGCGCGATCCCGACAAGCTCTTCTACCTGAAGCCCGAGGTGGGCGGCGTGGCGCTGGGCGGCTGGGAGGCGAACCCGCCCACCTTCGGCGAGGAGGGCATCCCGCCCAATTTCGCCCGGCAGCTCTTGCCGTCCGACTTCGACCGCTTCGAGCCCATCGCCACCCTGGCCGCCGAGCGCATACCGGTCCTGGGCGAGGTGGGCGTGCGCAGCGTGATCAACGGGGCCATCCCGGTATCCGCCGACGGCGAGCCGGTCATGGGCCAGGCGCCGGGCTTCGACAACCTCTTCGTCGCCTGCGGCTTCACCGCCGGGATCGCGGCCTGCGGCGGCGCGGGACGGGCCATGGCCAACTGGATCGTGGAGGGCGATCCGGGCATGGACCTCTGGGCCTTCGACATCCGGCGCTTCGGCCCGCACCACGCCGGCCGGCGCTATCTGCACGAGCGGGCCCGGGAGGCCTACGGGCGCTACTACAGCATTCATTTCCCCATCGAGGAGTTGCAGTCGGGCCGCGGCGCCCGGCGCTCGCCGCTGTACGGCCGACTCGAGGCGCAGGGCGCGGTCTTCGGCTCCAAGTTCGGCTGGGAGCGGCCCAATTGGTTCGCGCCCAGCGGCGCCCTGCCCGAGGACGCGCCCTCCTTCGAGAAGCCCAACTGGTTCGGGCCGGTGGGCGAGGAGCACCGCGCCGTGCGCGAGCGCGCCGCGCTCATCGACGTGAGCTCCTTCTCCAAGTTCGAGATCGCGGGCCCGGGCGCCTTCGGCTTCCTGCAATGGCTGGCGGCCAACGACCTGGACAAGCCGCCGGGCAGCGTCACCTACACGCAACTCTGCAATGCGCAGGGCGGCATCGAGGCGGACCTGACCATCACGCGCCTGACCGAGGACCGCTTCTACATCGTCACCGGCAGCGGCTTCGGCGTGCGCGATTCCAACTGGATCCTGGCGCAGATGCCGCGCGACGGCTCGGTGACCTTCCAGGACGTCACCTCGTCGAAAGCCGTCATCAACCTCTGCGGGCCGCGCGCGCGGGATATCCTGCGCAAGGTGGCCGACGGCGAGGTGAGCCACAACGCCTTCCCCTTCATGGCGGCGCGGGAGATCGCCATCGGCTACGCGCCGGTCCTGGCGCTCAGGCTCACCTACGTGGGCGAGCTGGGCTTCGAGTTGCACATGCCCACCGAATACGCGCTGCACGTCTATGAGCGGCTCTGGGATGCGGGCGAGGAGTTCGGCATCGTCAACGCCGGCTACCGCGCCATCGACACCCTGCGCATGGAGAAACGCTACCTCTATTGGGGCGCGGACATCACGCCCGACTACAGCCCCTACGAGGCGGGCCTGGGCTTCTGCGTCAAGCTGAACAAGGGAGACTTCCTGGGCCGGGACGCGCTGGCGCGCATCGAGGAGGCGGGGCCTAAGCAGAAGCTCTGCTGCTTCGCGCTGGAAGAGCCCGCACCGGTGTACGGCGGCGAGGCGATCCTGCGCGGCGGCAAGGTGCTCGGCGTCACCTCCAGCGGCAACTACGGCCATACCGTGGGCAAGAGCATCGTCCTCGGCTACCTGCCCGCCGAGGAAGCCGGCCACGATGACTACGAGATCGAAGCCTACTGCGAGCGCTTCGCCGCCAAGCGCCACGGACGTGCGCTCTACGATCCGGACCGCACGCGCATCCTGGCCTGAAGGGGAGGGGTTCATGGACGAGAAGGTCGCCGCGGCGCTCAAGCGCATTCCGCTCTTCGAGGGTCTCGATCCGGCGTCGGCGGCCTGCGAGCGCCTGGGCGGGCTGACCAACCTGGTCTACCGGCTTGACGCGGGCGGCGAGACTTACGTCCTGCGCATCGCGGGCGAGGGCACCGAGGCCTACATCGACCGCAAGGTCGAGGCGCACAACGCGCGCGTCGCGGCCGAGGCCGGGGTGAGCGCCGAGGTCCTCTACGTTGACGAAGACAGCGGGCTCATGCTGGCCCGTTACCTGGACGGCTGCGTCACCATGAGCCCGTCGCTGTTCACGTCGCGCGCCGGCGCCCCGGCGCGGGCGGCCCGGGTGCTCAAGCGCCTGCATGGCTGCGGCCGGGAATTCCAGTTCCGCTTCGAGCTCTTCGCCATGATCGACGACTATCTGGGCGTGCTCGCCCGGCTGGGCGCGGAGCTGCCCGAGGGCTACCACGAGGTGGTCAAGGAGGCGGAGGCCGTGCGCCGGGCGCTCGACGCCAACCCCATGCCGCTCGCGCCCTGCCACTGCGATCCCCTGGCCGAGAACTTCCTCGACGACGGAAAGCGCATGTGGGCCGTGGACTGGGAATACTCGGGCATGAACGACCCGATCTGGGACCTGGGCGATGTCTCCGTCGAGGCCGGTTTCGACGAGGCCCAGGACCGGGAGATGATGGAGGCCTATTGCGGCGGCGCGGTGCCGCCGGCCATCTACGGCCGCATGGTCATCTACAAGGCCATGTGCGACCTGCTCTGGACCCTCTGGGGCCTCATCCAGCACGCCAACAAGAACCCGGTGGACGATTTCTGGGCCTATGCGGTCAACCGCTTCGAGCGCTGCAAGAGGCTCATGGGCTCGGACGGCTTCGGCCCCCACCTGGACGCGATTTTATAGGGAGATATGAATAGCTTCCGGTAGACAACTGACGTGCGATGTAACATAGTACCCACAAAATAAATGTGGAAAGAAGCGCAGATAGGCGCACATCGCTAATGGTCGATCGGGGCAAGATCCACAGCGAAACGCTGCGGGAACTATACGATTATTGGCGCGCCAAGCATCGCGGCGCGCGACTGCCCGCGCGCGCGGATATCGATCCGATCGAGATTCCCAGCCTCCTGGCGGATATCGCCCTCCTCAAAGTCTTGGACGAGGGCGAGGATTTCGTGTTCGACCTGGCCGGGACCCGCATCGAGCAGGTTCACGGCCGCTCGCTCAAGGGGGTCTCGCTCTCCGAGCTTCGCACCTCGCTCGAGGTCTCTCCGGCGATCGAGCAGTACCGGGAAGTGGCCCGCGACGGCGAGCCGCGCTCCCGCGAAGGGGACCTCAAGATCTTCGGCAAGGAGCACTGGAGTAGCCGCCGCCTGCTTCTGCCGCTGTCCAGCGATGGCAAGCGGGTCGACACGATCCTGGCCGGCGCGATTTTCTGGCCGGCCGGTTCGGACGCGCCGGATTCCTGACTCGATCAGCAGCGCAAAATTTCTTCTGGCCCGGGACCGGCCGGGTCCGCTAACCTGTGCGGTAAGTGCATTCAAATGCACAAAAAGGCAGGGAGACGGAAAAGATGACATCCAGCAACCGGGTCTTTGGCCGCAGCGCGCCACTCCGCGCCCCGGATACGGGCGGCCAGCGCCCGCTGCCGGCCGGCGTGGTGGGCCTGTCCCAGCTCAACCGGGGCGGCAAGGCGGAGCGCCGGGAGGCGGCGCCCAGCGGCACGCTGATCGTCGGCCGGGGCATTCGGGTCAAGGGCAAGATCGATGCCTGTCAGTCCCTGGTCGTGGAGGGCCGGGTCGAGGCCTCGCTCACCGCCGACAAGCTCGAAGTCATGAAGGACGGCGTCTTCACCGGCAGCGCCGACGTGGAACGGGCCGAGATCGCGGGCGCCTTCGACGGCACGCTCACGGCGCGGGACCAGCTCGCCATCAAGTCGGGCGGCCGGGTTTCCGGCACGATCCGCTACGGCCAGATCAAGATCGATGCGGGCGGCGCCATCAGCGGCGACGTGGACTCCGAGGCGGGCGCCGAGGCCCCGGCCAAGGACAACGTGGCGTAGCAGTCGCCACGCCCCCCCTTAAAACACCACCACGCTTCTGATCGACTTGCCGGCGTGCATCAGGTCGAAGGCGTCGTTGATGTCGTCGAGCGGCATGGTGTGGGTGATCAGGTCGTCGATGTTGATCTTCCCCTCCATGTACCAATCCACGATCTTGGGCACGTCGGTGCGCCCGCGCGCGCCGCCGAAGGCGGTGCCGCGCCAGACCCGGCCGGTGACCAGCTGGAAGGGGCGGGTGGAAATCTCCTGGCCCGCGCCGGCCACGCCGATGATGACCGATTCGCCCCAGCCCTTGTGGGCGCACTCCAGCGCCTGGCGCATGGTCTCGACGTTGCCGATGCATTCGAAGCTGTAGTCCGCGCCGCCGCCGGTGAGGTCCACCAGATAGGCCGTCAGGTCGCCGTCGACCTCCTTGGGATTGACGAAGTGGGTCATGCCGAATTTTTCAGCCGCGGCGCGCTTGCCCGGGTTGATGTCGACGCCGACGATCATGTCGGCGCCGACCAGGCGCGCGCCCTGGATCACGTTGAGCCCGATGCCGCCCAGGCCGAAGATCACCACGTTGGATCCGGGCTCCACCTTGGCGGTGTTCATGACCGCGCCGAGACCGGTGGTCACCCCGCAGCCGATGTAGCAGATCTTGTCGAAGGGCGCGTCCTCGCGCACCTTGGCCAGGGCGATCTCGGGCAGCACCGTGAAGTTCGCGAAGGTCGAGCAGCCCATGTAGTGAAAGAGCTTGTCGCCGTTCAGCGAGAAGCGGCTGGAGCCGTCGGGCATGACGCCCTGGCCCTGGGTGCCGCGGATCGCCTGGCACAGGTTGGTCTTGGGATTGAGGCAGTACTCGCAGACCCGGCACTCGGGGGTGTAGAGCGGGATGACGTGATCGCCCGTCGCGACCGAGGTCACGCCCGGCCCGGTATCCACCACGATACCCGCGCCCTCGTGCCCCAGGATCGTCGGGAACAGGCCCTCCGGATCGCCGC
>JAZGBC010000157.1:0-5291 GCA_036444495.1 Kiloniellales bacterium | reverse complement strand
CGGACTTTTCCGACAGCAAGCTCTACGCCGCCGAGCACGTCCACGTCCTGCGCCCCAAGCGCCGGGCGTGAGTCGGCCACCCTATTAGGGACCTTTGCGTAATGCCCCCATCCACCTCCTTGTCATGCTCGGGCTTGACCCGAGCATCCAGGCCGACGTCCGCAATCTGCTGATTCTACGACCATTGTTATCTGTCCTTTCGGCCGTGATGGACCCTCGGGTCAAGCCCGAGGGTGACAAGAGTGGATTACGCAAAACTCCCTATTAAAGGGACACCATACTTAATTCCCGTTCCTCGAATTAAGTATGGTGTCCCTTTAATAAGGTTGGCCCGGTAATACCCAAGCTACCAGCCGCTGCCGCCGCCGCCACCGCCACCGCCGCCGGAGAAGCCGCCGCCGCCCGAGCCGCTGGAGGAACCCGGCGCGCTCGAGGCGGAGGCGATGGCGCCGGAAAAGCTGCTCCCCAAATTGCTGGCGAAATCGCCCAGACGGTGGCCGTGGAAATGGTTGCCCGAATACCAATGCGGCCGGTAGCCGTTCCCGCCGCCGGGGCCCTGGCTGGCCCTGGCCAAGACCCCGTCGAACTGCTCGCTCCAGGCCTGCTCCACGCCGAGCGCCAGAGCGTAGGGCAGGAACTTCTCGAACAGCTCCGGCGTGCGCTCGGGCGGATTGTGGAAGTTCATGCGGTCCTTCTCGGCCACGGAGAGGTAGAGCTTGAAGCCCTCGATCCGGTCCATGACCCTGCGCCCCAGGCGCGTCGGCGCCTTCAGGAGATCGTAGAACCCGATATCGACGAGCAGGATGGCGCAGAGCGCGAGCGTCGCCGGCAACGATAGGCTCTCGGCCAGGAACCAGAGGCCGAACAGCAAGCCGCCGAAGAACGGCAGGGAGAAGAGGGTGATGTAGATCGCCCCGCCGGTCTGCAGCAGACTGCCGGTCGTCTGGACCGCGCGCCAGGAAGAGGCGACCTTGAGCGCCAGGCCGTAACAGCCGAGCGACCAGATGGAGAGCCAGAGAGTCATGAACCCGGCGGCCGCGGGATCGGGCCCCAGGGCCGCCATGATCGCCGCGGTCACCAGCGTGATCAGCACGCCGGGGACGAAATACCAGGTGTTCCTGAGGAAATAGGCCTTCTCGAAGTCATCCTTGAGCGATTTGCGCAGCGCCTTCTGCGCCTTGCTCAGGCGTTTGTGGTTCGATTGCTCGAGCACGGTTTCCATCACCCCGCCGGGGAAAAGCTTTCGCGCCAGCGTCGCCTCGCCCGGCGAAAGGCCGCTCTCGTCTCCGGTCTTCTTGAGCGTGTACTCGCCCTCGTCGTACTCCTCGATCACCAGGTAACCCTTGACCGCCAGGTTCACCACCGCCGCGGTGAAGCTCTTCGCGTCGTAGCCCATCTCCGCCACATAGCGCGCCGCCGCCGGGGAGAAACCATCGGGGGGTTCGTACTCGGGCACGATGGTGCCTTTTTCGGGGTCCCGGCCCACCCTGACCCAGACCAGAAGGAAATAGAGCAGCAGGACGGCCAGCCCGGCGATGCCGACCGCGAAGGACAGGGTGTCGACGACCACGAAGGCGGCCTCTTCGCTCGCGCTCGGCTGTACGACGAAGCCCTTGGGAAAGGCGACCGCGATGGTGAAGCCCTCGCCGGGCTTGAGCGTGCGCGTGGTCTCGAGCGCCACGGCGGCGCCGGAGGAGAAATAGGCCGTCTCGACGTCCCGGCCCTGCTCGCCGGGCCGGCCGGTAAAGGCCGCCCAGTTCAAGACCTCGGCGCCCTGGGGCAGGGTTATCGTGGCCAGCGCGCGCTCGATCTCGAAGGTCCAGCCGCTGCCGGTGACGTTCCAGTAAAGCTCGTCGAACTCCGCGAAGAAGCCGAGCTGCCGCGTGGTGCGGTAGACGATGGTGTAGACATGCTCGCCGCGGGAAATGAAGACGTCCTTGTCGCCGATCCTGACCCGCACGCCGTTGGAGACGCGTTCGGTCTTGAAGGGCTCGGGCTTGCCGTCGCGCCGCACCTCGATGACTTTGAAGCCGACCCTGATGGTCTGGCCGTAGCGGCCCTCGTAGGTGGTGGGGAAGTCGCGCAGGATGCCGCGCTTGATCTCCTTCCCCCTGGCCACGATCTTGATCGTCTCGGTCACGTCGAGCGCGCCGTCGGGCCGCACCACCACGTCGCTGCGGAATTCGGTAATGCGCTCGTGGTTCTTCGCCACGGCGGCCGTGCTAAGCAGCAGGCAGGCGAAAAGGGTGAGAAAGAAACGGCGCAGGAAAATCATGGTCCTTCGCACCGCCCGGTCACGCTTTAGAACTCGACCTTGACCGGCTGGCGCGCGGCGGCGGCCTCGGCTTCGTCCAGCTCGAAGAACTCGGCCTGGATGAACTTGAAGGCGCGCGCTACCAGGTTGCTGGGGAACTGCTCGATCTTGACGTTGAGGTCGCGCACGCTGCCGTTGTAGTAGCGCCGCGCGGCCTGGATCTTGTCTTCGACCTCGGCCAGGTCGCCCTGCAGATCGAGGAAGCCCTGATTGGCCTTGAGTTCGGGATAGTTCTCCGCCAGCGCGAAGAGCGACTTGAGCGCGCCGGCCAGCATGTTCTCGGATTGGGCCTGCTCGCCGGGGCGGCCCTGGTTCGCCATGGCCTCGGCGCGGGCCCGGGTCACGGATTCGAGCGTCTCGCGCTCGTGCTTGACGTAGCCCTTCACCGTCTCGATCAGGTTGGGGATCAGGTTGTAGCGCCGCTTCATCTGTACGTCGATGTCGCTCCAGGCCTCGGCGACCCGGTTCTTGAAGCTGACCAGACCGTTGTAGGTCACGATCACGTAGCCCGCGGCGGCGGCGATCAGCCCGAGGAGGATGTAAAAAACGGTCATGGCTTCGGCGGCGTGAGGCGAAAACTAACGGGGTTGTGCCCCAGGGGCATATAAACAATCAAGCGCTAAGGGAATAGGTTCCCCGGCTTGAGATTTGGTTAAGGAGGCGTGGCGCGGACGGGACAGCGCGCCTCGACCCAGGCGAGCGCCTGCTCCACGCTGGCCGCCGTCTCGCCTTCGGGTGCGGGCGGGCGCCCGATCATGACGACCGGCAGGCCGAGCCGGCGCGCGGCCTCCACCTTGGCATAGGTCGCCGCACCCCCACTGTTCTTGCTCACCAGCGCGCCCACCTCGTGCTTTTGCAGGAGCAGCACCTCCTCCTCGACCGTAAAGGGCCCGCGCGCCAGGATCATCTCGTGGCTTTTGAGCGGCACGCTGCCCTCCGGCGGCTCGATCGAGCGCACCAGGAACCATATATCCGGGAGCCCGGAAAAAGCCGCCAGCTCCTGCCGGCCGATGCTCAGGAACACGCGCCTGGCCAGGCCGGGCAGCGCGGCGGCCGCGGCGGCCTCCCCGCTCACCTCGATCCAGCGGTCGCCCTGGCGCGGCGTCCAGGGCGGACGCAGGAGCAGGAGCCGCGGCACCCCGGTCTCGGCGCAGGCCCCTGCCGCGTTCTCGCTGATTTGCGCGGCGAAGGGATGCGTGGCGTCCAGCAGCAGACCGATGGACTCCGCGCGCAGATACTCGGCGAGCCCCTCCGCCCCGCCGAAACCGCCCCGATGCTGTTTGCCTGGCAGGTGGCCCGGCGCCTGGGTCCGCCCGGCCAGCGAGATAATGACCTCCAGGTCCGAACGGCCGGCCAGGCGCTCGGCGAGCTCGGCGGCCTCCGCCGTGCCGCCCAGGAGGAGCACTATTTTACGACTAGGTTGTGAGTTCATGACCGCGCCGCGATTCAAGCGTCCAAACCGTGAGGGTTCATCGCAGCTTGTCGCGCCAAACATTCCAGTCAACTGCGGATTTTTCCTCGATGTCGATCTCGTCCAGATCCACAGCGTCGACAAAAAGCACGAGATTGAGACAATCCCACCGGGCGCTTGGCACGATTAGGCCGTCGAAACCCATGAATTGCGCGGCGTCGCTGATGGCCTGCGTGCGGTCGTGGAGGACCTCTCGATACCGCGCCTCTTCGATTCCGAAACCGAGCAGAGCCTCTGTGTTAGCGAGGCGCAGAGTCTCCTTGGTCTTCACTTTCAGTTCGTACAGCCAATATGGAAGCTGGGACGGAAAGACCGGCTGACGGGTGAGGTGGAAGTAGACCTCCGCGCGCGCACCGTCCGGCTCAAGCGACATATAAAGAACATCGAAATGCCCTGGACTCCAGCGGCCGCGCGCGCTCGACGCCTCCAGAGGCTGGCGACCGTCTCGCACGACGCGCCACACCACACCCTCGAATGGCTCGGCCTCCAGCGTGCCGAGGGCATCGAGCAATCGATAATCCCGCGCACGCCGCCCTCCGGTCATGGTTAGAGATATGTCCCGCTGTCGAGCTGCTCGATGACCTCCAGCACTTCTCTCGTGCGGCCCTCATTTATGAGGTCGATCGCCCGCTCGCCGTTCAGCAGCGGATGTGCGGAATGGAGCCAGAGACGCGCCTCGTCCGGCGTGTAGAAATCAGACAAGCGCTCGGCGACCCAACGAAGCTCGGCAATGACAGCTTGCTTCTGGATCGACGGCGCACCGACACCTTTGCTCCAACGTGAGACGGTCGGAGGCGACACGTCAACAATATTCGCGATGTCTCTCCCGTTCAGGCCGCCGTACTTTTTCAGGTCTCCTACGAGTCTCGCGACGGCCGGCCGTTTCTCTGCGGCGCCGCTCACGGTCGGCGACGCACATGACCCGACTGAGGCCGCGCGCTCCTACGCATAGAACACTCCGGCGGATGCGGCGCATCGCCAAGCGTTTGATGTGGGTGAAGATAATGGACATTTCCGGACATGACTATAATCCTTTCATGGGTCTAAATATATATCATAATTTCACATATGTCAAGCTATGAAAGACAATTGGAATTTTCCACATCGACCGGGTAAGCTGCACGACCGTTTCAGCCCGTTTCGGTCCCTTTATCGGGTCTGGCGAAACGAATCCCGCCTCAGCCATCGGCCCGGCCCACGAAGTCGCCCTGGCGATTGACGATCAGCACCTCGATCCGGGTTTCGCCGTCGAGCACGCCGAGCGCCGCCTCGCGCGCCAAGGCGGCGATCGCGTCGCCCAAGGGCAGATCGTTCTGACGGGCGAGTTCCAAGACCTGGTTCGCCGTGTTCGCGCCGCGCACCGCCGCGGTCAGCGCCTTGTCGCCGCCGAGGGCCGCCACGCGCCCGGCGAGCCAGTTCAGGTCCACCTGGCTGCGTCCCGAGTGCAGGTCCAGGTGCCCCATGGCGAGCTTGGAAATCTTGCCGAAGCCGCCGCCGATGGTGAGT
>JAZGBC010000156.1:0-16503 GCA_036444495.1 Kiloniellales bacterium | reverse complement strand
GCGCCGAGCGACACCAGTATTGCGATTTGGGTCGAAGTTCGGCGCGCTGGCGCGCGGTTCCCACACGGAGGTTAAAGAATTTCGGCCCATCTCCAATGGAGATCGAATAAAGAGGTGACGCGCATTCAGGACAAAACAGTTGGTGGCTTGTAGCGCCGCTTTCAGCCGTTTTGACGTAGGTCTTGGGTTCGCCGGTAAGAAGCTTGAAGTCCTCCTCTGCAACAGGCACAGCCCATCGAAAGGCAGACCCTGATATCGTCTGACAATCCGTGCAGTGACATATGTAGAGTTGGTCAGGATCGATCTCTGCTTGATACGTGATATTACCGCAGTGACACTTGCCGTCGATTTTCATGGTCCAGCCCCACAAGTGGTTCCAAATTACTTTGACCGGCCCCATACACTACCAAAGAATACGCAGGGTAGCCCCGCCTCACAAACGGACTTCGGCGGGCAAGCCCTAACCCCCAGCCGCAACAGCCGTTATGAGTCCACGACCTAGTCCAGCTCCGGCCCTTCATTCACCGCGCAGATGCGCTGGCGGGCGGCGGGGCGCGGGGTCTCGTCGATCACGTCCTCGTAGGCGATGACGAGCAGTTTGCCGCGCACGGCGTCCAACAGCTCGCCCGGCTTTGCCAGGTGATCGGGGTTGCGGGGCTTGCCGAAGCGCTCGTTGCCGCGGGCGAAGGTCTCGTAGATCAGCACGCCACCCGGCGCCACGGCGTCAACCAGCGCGGGGAACAGCGGCTGGTAGAGGTAGTTGGTCACGATCACGCCGGCGAACCGCCGCCCCGCGAGCGGGAAGGGCCGGCCGTCCTCCAGGTCCGCCTCCAGGGCCTCGAAGCGCGCATGCTCCATCAGGTCCTTGACGCCCGAGATGTCGCGGTCCACGGCGGTCACGGGATGGCCGCGCTCCAGGAACAGGCGGCTGTGGCGCCCCAGGCCGCAGGCGATCTCCAGCACCGCCCCGCCCGGTGCCACCCGTCCGGCGAAGCGCCGCACCCAGGGCGAGGGCTCGGTGGGCCCGGGGTGCGGATGGCCCGAGGGGGCCGCTTTTCCTGGTTCCGTCTGGCTCATCCCGTCTATTTCCCGGTCCGTAAGACCCCTCTTGCCCGAAGCGCCTGCAAAGGCCATCTTTACTCCTGGACGGCGATTTGTCATAGGGTTAGCGGGAATAGCTGACGTTTCGGTGAACTGCGAATGATCGTCTACGACCTGAAATGCCGTAAGGGGCACGGCTTCGAGGCCTGGTTCCGCGACAGCGCGGCCTACGACGCGCAAGTCGGGGCGGGCGGGGTGGCCTGTCCGCTCTGCGGCTCCAAGAAGGTCGAGAAGGCCCCCATGGCGCCGCGCTTGGCCAAGGGCGGGACGGGCGGCGAGGCGAGCGACCCGGCCGAGAGCGAAAGCGCGCAGGCCGCCGAGGCCATGAAGGCGCTGCGCGACTTGCGCCAGAAGGTCGAGGAGAACTGCGACTACGTGGGGCCCGGGTTCGCCGAGGAGGCGCGCAAGATCCACTACGGCGAGACCGATTCGCGCAACATCTACGGCGAGACCTCCGACGAGGAGGCCGAGGCGCTGAGCGAAGAGGGCGTCTCCTTCGGCCGCATCCCCTGGGCGCCCCGGCAGGATTCCTGAACCGCCGGTCCCTCGGCCCGATCCCTAATCCCTGACCGCGAAGAGCATGTAGTTGACCTCCACGTCGTCCGACAGGCGCCAGGCGGCGGCGAGCGGGTTGTAGCTCACCCCGGTGATCTCGGCGACGTCCAGCCCCCGGGGGCGCAGCAGCCCGGCCACCTCGGAGGGCCGCAGGAACTTGCGCCAGTCGTGCGTGCCGCGGGGCAGCCAGCGCAGCAGATACTCGGCCCCGACGATACCGAGCAGGAAGGCCTTGGGCGTGCGGTTGAGGGTGGAGAGCGCCATGGCCCCGCCCGGCGCGACCAGTGCCGCCGCGGCCTCGAGGAAGGCCGCCACGTCGGCCACGTGCTCCACCACCTCCATGTTGAGCACCAGGTCGTAGCTCGCCCCGGCCTCGGCCAGCTCCTCGGCGCTGGTGTGCCGGTAGTCGATCGTCAGGCCGCCGTCCTTGGCGTGCAGGGCGGCCACGCCCACGTTCACCTCGGAGGCGTCGATTCCGGTCACCTGGGCGCCCAGGCGCGCAAGCGGCTCGCCGAGCAGCCCGCCGCCGCAGCCGATATCGAGAACAGATAGGCCCTCCAGCGGCCGCTCGGCCGTCGCATCGCGGCCAAAGCGTGCCGCCGCCCGGTCGCGGATGAAGCCGAGCCGCACCGGGTTGAGCCGGTGCAGGGGCTGGAAGCGGCCGGCGGGGTTCCACCAGTCCTCCATGAGCGCGGAAAGCTTGGCGACCTCCTTTGGGTCGACGCTGGGTGCCGCCCCCGTCGCGACCGTGGAAGACTCGCTGCTCTGGGCCTTGGCCATGCCGGGTTCCCCGCATTTTTACCGGGACGGGGCGCGCTTGCCTCCGCCCCCCGGTAGAGAGTATGCATAGCCGCCCGCCACCGCCCGGGCCAGCCCCGTCATCCGAAACCAAGACCGAATCATCCGAGAGAATCGAGACTTCCATGGCCCGAATCGTCATGAAATTCGGCGGCACCTCGGTGGCCGACATGGAGCATATCCGCGGGGTGGCGCAGCGGATCAAGGCCGAGGCCGATCGGGGCCACGAGGTGGCCGTGGTGATCTCGGCCATGGCCGGGGTGACCAACGAGCTTGCCGATAACGCCGATCAGGCGGCCGGTCTCTACGACCTGCGCGAGTACGACGTGGTGGTCTCCTCCGGCGAGCAGGTCAGCGCGGGCCTTCTGGCCATCGCGCTGCAGGAACTGGATGTACCGGCCCGTTCCTGGCTCGGCTGGCAGATACCGATCCGCACGGACGAGACCCACGGCAACGCCCGGATCGAAGAGATCGACGTCAGCGAAATCGAGCGCCGTTTCGGCGAGGGCCAGGTCGCGGTGGTGGCCGGGTTCCAGGGGATCGACGCCCAGGGCCGGATTACGACGCTGGGGCGCAGCGGCTCGGACACCTCGGCGGTGGCGCTGGCCGCCGCCCTGGGCGCCGAGCGCTGCGACATCTATACCGACGTGGACGGGGTCTATACCTCCGATCCGCGCGTCGTCTCCCGGGCCCGCAAGCTCGACCGGGTCACCTACGAGGAGATGCTGGAAATGGCCTCGCAGGGCGCTAAGGTCCTGCAGACCCGCTCGGTCGAATTGGCCATGAAACATCGCGTGCGTGTGCGGGTGCTCTCCAGCTTCGAGGAGGGCCCCGGCACCCTAATCGTGGACGAGGAAGAAATCGTGGAACAAGCAGTCGTCAGTGGCATCACCTACAGCCGGGACGAAGCCAAGATCACGCTCACCGACGTGCCCGACCGCCCGGGCGCGGCGGCGAGCATCTTCGGTCCCCTTGCGGAGGCGGCGATCAACGTGGACATGATCGTCCAGAACGTCTCGGTGGGCAGCGAAAGCACGGGGCTCACCTTCACCGTTACCGAGGCCGACCTGGATCGCGCGGTCAAGGTCCTGGAGGAGTTGCGCGGGACCCTGGGCTACGGCGACCTGATCTCCGACCCCAACGTGGTCAAGGTCTCGGTCATCGGCGTGGGCATGCGCTCCCACGCGGGCGTTGCCCAGAGCATGTTCAAGACCCTTGCGGAAAAGGGCATTAACATTCAGGTAATCTCTACCTCCGAAATCAAGGTGAGCGTGCTCGTCGCCGAGGAGTACACCGAGCTGGCCGTGCGCAGCCTGCACACGGCTTACGGCCTGGACGCGGCCTAAAGCGGGCCTTTTCGCGCCCCGACCGGCCCGGCAGGGGCCCGGCCGGCGCCCCTTCCAGGCGCCCGGAGGGGATGGACGGCCCAAAGAAGCCGGAATCTGCCGTTTGTGATTTGCTGGGAAGATTGGGCATCTGTTAAAAGAGTAGTAATAACGAGTTTGGTAAAAACTCTGGTAGGCGTCGGCTCATGGCCGCCGCCAGGGGGGTTGGTTGAGGTTCGCCGGGCGGGTGCCCAACTAGGCGAGTGTTAAAGCCGGGGCTGTGGCCCGCAATTCTGTGTTTCGGGCGGGCGGCTGCCACGGCGTTCAACCACGAAAGCAACTGGACACGGTAAGACCCTTGGCGGCATTCCACGACAAAGAACACCAGGAGCCCAAGCTCAGCTTCCAGAATAGGCCTCCGGAAGACGTCCGACGCGAAAGCGTGGCCGTCATCCTGCGCAATGCCCGTAAGGAACTCGGTCAGGACCTGCGCACCGTGGCCCAGGTGCTGCGCATCCGCTATGTCTACCTGGAAGCCATCGAGGCGGGCGATTTCAATCGCTTGCCCGGGACGGCCTATGCGATCGGGTTCCTGCGCACCTATGCGGAACATCTAGGAATCCACGGCGACGATATTATCGAGATATTCAAGGAAGAAGTCCAAGGAAGCGAACGCAAGACCGAGCTCATCTTCCCCGAGCCCGTAACCGAAGGCCGGATTCCCGGCGGCGCGATCGTTCTGATTTCCGTGCTCCTGCTGGGCGTGGCCTACGGCGGCTGGTTCTACCTGTCCAATCAGGGCAAGAGCGTGGCCGATCTCATCCCGCCGCTGCCAGAGAGGCTCGAAGCCTTGGTGCGGGGCGAACAGGATACCCCGGTCGAGGGCGACACCGCCGTGGCCCATACCCCGGATGCTCCGGCCGAGCCGGCGGCGCCCGCGCAGGTGCAGATCACCGAGATTCCGCGCAGCGCCGCGAGCACGGCCGCGCCGCCCGAGGAGGACAGCGCTCCCGAGCCGGCGGTTGCGGCAGAGCCTGCCGAGACGCCGGTGCAGTCCGCCGAGACGCCGCAGGCGCCGGTGCAGCCCGACGAAACCCCGGTCGAACTGCCGGAGATCGCCGAAACCCCGGCCGAGCCCGAGGATGTCGTGGGCACGCCGGTTCCGCTTGTGGAGGAGCCGAGCGCTCCGGCGCCGGCGCCGGAGCCCCCCCAGTTGGCCGAAACGCCGGCCGCCGCACCGGAGGCCGCCAAGCCGCCGGCGCCGATCTCTCTCATGCCGGCCAAGCCGCCTGCCGAGGCGCCTACGCTGGCCGATATCACCAAGGTCCCGCGCAGTGTCAGCACCATCCCCGCTTCGCGCGAGAGGCCGGAGGAGCTGGCCGCGCGCGTCCAGTCCGCGCCGGAGAGGCCGTCGAGCCCCCTGACGCCGGCGCCGGTCGCCCAACGGACGCTGGTCATTCCCTCCCCGCCGGTCATCCCGCAGATAGCGGCCGTCCCCCAAGCCCGGACGCCGCGCGTCTATGGCGAGAACAATGAGGATTCGCGCATCGTCCTGCGCGCGACCCAGGATAGCTGGGTCCAGGTGCGCGACAGGGACGAGGCGCTGCTGCTGACCCGGGTGCTGCGCGTGGGCGATAGCTACCGGGTGCCGAACCAGGATGGGCTGACCCTGCTGACCGGGAATGCCGGCGGTATCGACATCGAGGTCGATGGAAACCGGGTCCCGGCGATCGGCCCTGTCGGGTCGGTGCGCCGGCAGATTGCGTTGGATCCCAGCCGGCTGCTCCAGGGCACCGCCGCTTCCCGCTAGATCAGAAAACCCAGCCCGGCCTTGAAGTTTCGGCCTGGACGGCGCATCTTCGGGCCGGCCGCCGCGGGCCCCGATTCCGCGTGGCGCGCGGCTATGAATATGAAAGTCCAATCGATGAGCGTCCGGCCCTACCGCGACATCTATCGCCGCAAGAGCAGGCAGATCCAGGTGGGCGGGGTGGCCGTCGGCGGGGACGCGCCGATCAGCGTCCAGTCGATGACCAATACCCTGACCACGGACGCCAAGGCCACGATCGGGCAGGTTCGCGCCCTGGAGCTGGCCGGGGCCGATATCGTGCGCGTGTCCTGCCCCGACGAGGACTCCACGAAGGCGCTCAAGGAGATCGTGCGCGAGGTCACGGTGCCCATCGTGGCCGACATCCATTTCCACTATCAGCGCGCCATCGAGGCCGCCGAGGCGGGCGCCGCCTGCCTGCGCATCAACCCGGGCAATATCGGCGCGCGCGAGCGCGTGCGTGCCGTGGTCCAGGCCGCCAAGGACAACGGCTGCTCCATGCGGATCGGTGTCAACGCCGGCTCTCTGGAGCGCGACCTGCTCGAGAAGTACGGCGAGCCTTGCCCCGAGGCCATGGTGGAAAGCGCGCTCAACCACGCCCGCATCCTGGAGGACGAGGACTTCTTCGAGTTCAAGATCTCCTGCAAGGCCTCGGACGTGTTCCTCGCGGTGGCGGCTTACCAAGGCCTGGCCGAGGCCTGCGATTACCCGCTGCACATCGGCGTGACCGAGGCAGGCGGCCTGCGCAGCGGCACCATCAAGTCATCGGTCGGACTGGGCTCGCTGCTCTGGGCCGGCATCGGCGACACCCTGCGGGTTTCGCTTTCGGCCGATCCGGTGGAGGAGGTCAAGGTCGGCTTCGACCTGCTCAAGGCGCTCGGCCTGCGCCACCGGGGCGTCAACGTGATCTCCTGTCCGTCCTGCGCGCGCCAGCAGTTCGAGGTGATCGAGACCGTGGAGGTCCTGGAGCGAAGCTTGGCGCACATCACCACGCCCATGACGCTTTCGGTGATCGGCTGCGTGGTCAACGGCCCCGGCGAGGCGCGCGAAACGGACATCGGGCTCACCGGCGGCGGCAACGGCACCCATCAGATTTACCTGGGCGGCCTGCCCGCGCACCGGCTCAAGGACCAGGACATCGTCGATCACCTGGTCCGTTTGGTGGAGCAGAAGGCCGCCGAGATCGAAGCCGCCAAGGCCGAGGCCGAGGAGTCGCCGGCCGACGTGCAGCCCGCCGCTGCCGCCTCTTAGCCAGTTTCGGAGACAGCCTTTGGCCGCGTTGCAGCCGGTTCGCGGAACCCGCGACAGTATGCCCGAGGAGATGCGCCGGCAGCGCCGGGTGGTGGAAACCACCCGCGATCTGGCGGCGCGCTACGGCTATCCCGAAATGTCGACACCGATCTTCGAGTTCACCGATGTGTTCCGGCGCCCGCTCGGCGAGACCTCGGACGTGGTTTCCAAGGAGATGTACAGCTTCACCGACCGCGGCGGGGAGGAGGTCACGCTGCGGCCGGAGGCGACCGCGGCCGTGTGCCGGGCGTTCCTGTCCGAGGGCCTGACCCAGCAGCTCCCCTGCAAGCTTTTCTGCCACGGCCCCATGTTCCGCTACGACCGCCCGCAGAAGGGCCGCTGGCGGCAGTTCCACCAGATCAATGTGGAGCTCATTGGGGTTCCCGAGCCCCTGGGCGATGTGGAGATCGTCGCCCTCGGCGTTCACATACTCGATGAGTTGGGCGTGCTGGGCAAAACCACGCTCGAGCTCAATACCCTCGGCGATCCGGCCAGCCGCAAGGCCTACCGCGATGTGCTGGTGGAATACTTCGGCGATCACCGGAGCGAGCTTTCGACCGACAGCCAGGAGCGCCTGAAGCGCAACCCGCTGCGCATCCTGGATTCCAAGGATAAGGGCGACCGCCGTATCTGCGCGGGCGCGCCGGCCCTCGCCGATCGCCTGAGCCAGGAAAGCGTCGATTTCTTCGCCAAGGTGAAGGAGGAGCTGGATGCGCTCGGCATCGCCTATGAGCTTAATTCCCACCTGGTCCGCGGCCTCGACTACTACACCCACACCATCTTCGAATTCACCACGACCGAGTTGGGTGCCCAGGGCAGCGTCCTGGGCGGCGGCCGCTACGACGGGCTGATCGAGCTTTTGGGCGGGCCGCCGACGCCCGGCGTGGGCTGGGCCGGCGGTATCGAACGCTTGGCCCTGCTGCTGGAAGACACGCCGCCCGCGTCACGGCCCATCGTGGTGGTCCCGGTGGGCGCGGCGGCCGAGGCCCCGGCGCTCATGCTCACCCAGCGGCTGCGCCGGGCGGGCTACTCGGTCGAGCTGGGCTTCAGCGGTAATGTGGGTAAGCGCATGAAGCGGGCGAACAAGCTCTCGGCCCGCGCCGCCGTCTTGTTGGGCGAGGACGAACTCGCGCAGAACGCCGCCACGGTTCGCGATCTCGAGTCGGGCGAACAGGAAACCGTTTCCCTGGATGCCGTGACCGAGCACCTCGCCCGGTTCAGGTAGCGGGGCGTCATGGCCGAGGTGGCCGGAGACCCAACCAGTCATCTGCTCGTGGTCGGCGTGAAGGAGCGCTCGGCGGGCACGGCGCTGCGCGAGCGTCTCTTCGCCGAAGAGCCCGATCCCGCGCCCCTGCTCTCGCACCTGCGCGGGGCCGGAGTGGGCGAGGCCGTGGTCCTGGCCACCTGCGAACGGGTCGAGCTTCTGGCGGTGGAGGGCGAGGCCGCCGCCGGCGAGGCCCTGCTGCACGCGCTGGCCGAGCAGACCGGGATCGCGGCCGAGGATATTCAGGCGCAGAGCTTCCGCTGCGACGGCCTGGAGGCGCTCACGCACCTTTTCCGGGTCGCCGCTTCGCTGGACAGCCAAGTGGTGGGCGAGCCGCAGATCCTGGGCCAAATCAAGGACTGCCACCGCCTGGCCAGCGAGGCCGGGATGGTCGGGCCGACGCTGGAAGCCGTCTTTCAGGCCGCCTACGGCGCGGCCAAGCGGGTGCGCAGCGAGACCGCGCTGGGCGAGCAGCCCGTTTCCATCGCCGCGTCCGCGCTTCAGATCGCCCGCGACGTGCACGGCGATCTCTCGCGCCGTTCGGCCCTGCTCCTGGGCCTGGGCGAGATGGGCGAGTTCATGGCCGCCGAGCTCCTGGAGGCCGGCGTGAGCGATCTGGTGGTGATGCACGTTTCGCTCACGCGCGCCGAGGCGGTGGCGCGGCGCCTGGGCTGCCACTTCCGGCCCTGGGAGGAGCTGGACGAGGCCCTGGCGGCGGCGGACATCGCGGTTGCCGCGCTCGGTACCGGGCGCTACACGGTTACCGCGGACCAGGCCGAGGCGGCATTGAAGCGGCGCCGGCGCGAACCGATATTCTTTATCGACGCGGCCGTGCCGGCCGACATCGACCCGGCGGCGGTCCAGGCCGACGGCGCCTTCGTCTATGACCTGGAGGACCTGGAGCGCGTCGCGCTCAAGGGCAAGGCGACCCGCGAGGCGGCCGCCGACGCCGCCCGGGGCATCCTGGGCGAGGAACTGGCCGCCTTCCTGCGTCTGCGCGCCGAACGTTCCGCCGTGCCCGCCGTGGCGGCCCTCAGGCAGCGATTCGAGGCGGTCCGCCAGGAGGTGCTGGCCGATGGCCGGCTGAGCGCCGAGGACGCGACCCGCCTGCTGGTCAACCGGCTGCTGCACGATCCTTCCGAGGTCCTGCGGGCGGCGGCGGGCAAGCCGGAAAAGGATGCCGAGGAAAGGACGCTGTTGACGCGTGCGCTGGCCCGGCTGTTCCGCATCGATGACGGCCGCAAGCCCGGCAAGGAGAACGACTAGGTGAACCTGGACGAGAAACTCGACCGTGTGATCGAGCGCTACGGCGCGCTGAGCGACGAGGTGGCCAAGCATCCCAGCCCCGGTTCGGATGATTACACGCGCATGCTCAAGGAGTACTCGGACCTCACCCCGGTCGTGGAAAGCATCACCGAGTTGCGCAAGGCGCAGAGCGAGTGCGGCGACTTGGCCGAGCTGATCGCCGACCCGGAGAACGAGGGCGAGCTGCGCGAGCTGGCCGAGGAGGATTTCCGCGCGCTCAAGGAACGTATCCCGGATCTCGAGCACCGCCTGATGGTCCTGCTCCTGCCCAAGGACGAGGTCGACGAGCGCAACGCGATCCTGGAGGTGCGCGCGGGCACCGGCGGCGATGAGGCCGCGCTCTTCGCCGCCGATCTGTTCCGCATGTATCAGCGCTACGCCGAGATTCACCGCTGGCGCTTCGAGCCGCTGGGCTATTCGGATACCGGAATCGGCGGCTGCAAGGAGGCCAGCGCCTCGATCTCGGGCAAGGGGGTCTTCGCCCGTCTCAAGTTCGAATCCGGCGTGCACCGGGTGCAACGCGTTCCGGTCACGGAATCGAGCGGGCGCATCCACACCTCGGCGGCCACCGTGGCGGTGCTGGCCGAGGCCGAGGAGGTGGACGTTGAGATCGGCGACAAGGACCTGCGCGTGGACACCTACCGCGCCCAGGGCGCCGGCGGGCAGCACGTGAATACGACCGACAGCGCGGTCAGGATCACCCACCTGCCGAGCGGCGTCGTCGTGCAGTGCCAGGATGAGAAGTCCCAGCACAAGAACCGGGCCAAGGCCATGAAGGTGCTGCGCGCCCGGCTCTACGACCATATGCGCCAGCAGCAGGAGCAGGAGCAGGCCGCCGAGCGGCGCAGCCAGGTGGGCAGCGGCGACCGCTCCGAGCGCATCCGCACCTACAACTTCCCGCAAGGCCGCGTGACCGACCACCGCATCAACCTGACCCTGCACAAGCTGGACAAGGTGCTGCTGGGCGAGGCGCTGGACGAGATCATCGAGGCGCTGACCGCCGAGGACAAGGCCGCGCGCCTGGCGGCGCTGCAATGAGCGTTCGCGCCCAGTTCGCGGCTGACGAGACAGGCCTCACGGCGGGCCGCTTCCTCGCTGCCGCGGCCGGCCGGCTGGAGGCGGCCGGGGTGGAGGGCGCGAGGCACGATGCCCGGCTGCTCCTGGCGGCCGCCCTCGGGGTTGGGCCCGAGGCTCTGCTGGCCCGGCCGGAGCGGCCCTTGAGCCCGGACGAGCAGGCCCATGCCGAGACCCTGATCGCCCGCCGTGCAGAGCGGGAGCCGGTCGCGCGCATCCTGGGGACCCGCGAGTTCTGGGGTCTGGAGTTCAAGGTCACCCCGGCGGTGCTCGATCCCCGGCCCGACAGCGAGACCCTGGTCCGGGCCGTGCTCGACCGCATCCCCGATCCCGACGCCCCGCTCGAGATTCTGGACCTGGGTACGGGGAGCGGCTGCCTGCTGCTCGCCCTGCTCTCCAAGCTTCCGGGCGCCCGGGGGCTGGGTATTGATATCAGCGAGGCAGCCATCGAGGTGGCGCGGGAAAACGCCGGAATTCTGGGCTTTTCCGACCGGGCCGGCTTCCAAAAGGGCTCCTGGGGGGCGGATCTGGAGGGCTCCTGGCAAGTAATTGTTAATAACCCTCCCTATATAAAAGATACTGAATTCGAGGGACTTGCGCCGGAAGTGGCGCGGCACGATCCGCGCCTTGCCCTCGCCGGTGGTCCGGACGGCCTCGATGCCTACCGGGCCCTGCTGCCGCAGGCGGCGCGCCTGCTGGCCCCCGGTGGTTTCCTGGCGCTGGAAGTGGGGATCGATCAGCAAGAGGCGGTTGAAGCGCTCGTCAAGAGTGCCGATTTCGCCCCGCTCGGCCGGGTCCGGGACCTTGGCGGCATCGAGCGGTGCCTGGTGGTAAGCTTTGGAAAAGACTGAGATTCGGGAAAAAGTAGTTGGAATGCGGACCGTTCCCCACTAAGTTGGGGGTATTGAGCTTAGGGCTCACGCGTCCCTGGGAAGGGACGCCAGACGACCCCCAAAACCTGTCCGTGGCAAAAAGGGCTCGCGTATTCGCCGCCCGAGACAGTGCTAGGCACGTTGCGGGTTTTGGTTGGTCAAATCAGAAGAACGCCATAAATGAGACAAGGTTCTAATGGACGGCGGCCGCGCGGGCGGTCGCATCGCAGACAACAGCACGGCGGCGGTTCGCCGCGTGGAAACAACTTCGACAGCAACGGGCCCGAAGGCCGGATTCGCGGCAACGCGCATCAGGTCTACGAGAAGTACGTGGGAATGGCACGCGACTCCTTGGCCTCCGGCGACCGGGTCGCTGCCGAGACCTACTACCAGCACGCGGAGCACTATTACCGTATCGTCAATGCCAGTACCGATCCCCAGCCCAACGGGGGGCAGGGGGGGCGTCCGCCCCGCCAAAGCGGGAACGGGCGTATGGACGGCGAGGCGGTTGACGGCGAGGCCCAGGCTGTGCCCCAGGATGGGGACAATGGGGCCGGCGGCGAGCAGCCGCGGGCCGCCGAGGGGCAAACGGGCCGCCAAAATCGACGCGAATCCAAGCCCGAACCGAAGCCGGTGGTGGAGGCAGAGGCCGCCCCAGAGGTAGAGGCCGAGCCGGTTGACGAGGCGGAGCCCGCGGCACAGCCGAAAGAGCCGTCCCCGGACGAGGCCACCGGGGCTTAATACCAACGGTCCTTAATATTGACCCATTTCATGGGTGCAAATCGGCTCGCCCGGGCAGGCGCGGCGCGAAGCGCGATGCGGGACATCGGGCGAGCGGCGCAACGAACCCGGCGCGCCGATTCGCCCCACCGGAGGCCGGGCGCTTTTTCCCGCCAGATGCGTCGCTCGCTGCTTGAAGTGGACGGCACTACGGCGCAACTCGCTCCTGTCTGGCGGGAAAAATCGCCTCGGTGAAATAGGTCAATATTAAGGACCGTTGGTATCATACCCGCTCTATCAGTATCGATTCGGTGAGGCCAGCGCCCGGGCAGCGCGCCCAGTGGCGTGGCACCTAGGCTGGCGGCGTTACCGGGTCGCCCGTGGCGATCTCGCCGCCTTGCAGGACCTCGGCGTAGATCCCCATGCGGACGTGGCCGAAGCCGCGCTGGAGGGACAGCGGCAGGTTCATGTCGCGCCGGGCCGTCTCCGGGTCCACGTTGATCGCCGCGCAGCGCGTGATGGGCTTCATGACGCGTAGGCGTGCGGCTCCAGCCCCGATCTCCTTGCCGGTCCAGTCCATCTCGGCCCAGGCGGGCAGGCCCTCCAGGTAAAGATTGGCGCGAAAGCGCAATGGGTCGACGGGCGCCCGTGCCACCCGCTCCAGGTCGCTCACGCTGGCCAGGTTGATGAGCGAGACCACCTTCTCCGGCACGTCGGAAAACATGTACCCCGGAGCCTCCAGGAGCTTGGGCGCGCCGCGCGCCGCCGACCCCAGGAACCCGGCGAAGAACTGGTCGATGAGGGTCCGGCCCAGGGGCTCGGTCGCCTTGGCCGAGACCACCTGCTTGCCCGCGCGGCTGATGGTGATGGTTCCGCGCTCCTCGTCGAAGGCGACGCGCAACTGGGCCAGCCTCTCGTCGCGCATGAGCATGAAATAGTTCGTCTTGGGCTGCCATTCGGGGGCCTGGGGATCGAAGCGGGTCGCGCCATGGGCGATGGCGAAGCGCCGGTCGTGGGGCAGACCCTCGCCGGGGGCCAGGCGCACATGCTCCAGTTGCTCTGCGCTCAGGCCCTTGACGGGATAGCGGCAGATGCGCGCGATGGAGGCCGTCATGGCGGGAAAAGTCCTTGAATTTCGGTTGGTTAGGAAAGCCGGGCCTTGGCGGGCTGTCAAGCCGCGGCTGGGCCCTTCCGGCCCCTTGCGCCGTTACGGCTCCACCCCATATCGAGGGAGCGTGCTATTTCAACGTCTTGTTCACCGTGGGCCGCTAGCTTGGACATGGTGGAAGACCAATTAAGGCATCGTCGGCCGCGTGCCGCCCCCGAGGTGGGCGCCGCCGAAGAGGGCTAGAGTGGTTCTAGAAGCGAGATGGATTTCGAAAAATACACCGAGCGCGCGCGCGGCTTCATCCAGGCCGCCCAGGGTCTGGCGCTGCGCTCCAGCCACCAGCAGATCATGCCCGAGCACCTGCTCAAGGTGCTGCTCGACGACAATGAAGGCTTGGCCGCCAAGCTGATCCAGGCCGCCGGCGGCGAGCCCGCCCGGGCGCTGGAGGCCGCGGAGGCGTCGCTCGACAAGCTGCCCAAGGTGGAGGGCTCCGGTGCCGGCCAGGCCCATCTCGGTTCGGACCTGGCGCGGCTCTTTGCCCAGGCCGAGGAGCTGTCCCGCAAGGCGGGCGATTCCTTCGTCACCGCCGAGTACCTGCTTCTGGCGCTCGCCATGACCGGCGAGGCGCCCGCGGGCCAGGCGCTGGGAACGGCCGGGATCACCCCGCAGAAGCTGAACGCCGCCATCAGCGAGCACCGCAAGGGGCGCACCGCCGACAGCGCCAGCGCCGAGGAAGGTTTCGACGCGCTCGAGAAGTACGCCCGCGACCTGACCGCCATCGCGCGCGAGGGCAAGCTCGACCCCGTGATCGGCCGCGACGAGGAGATTCGCCGCACCATCCAGGTGCTGGCGCGCCGGACCAAGAACAACCCGGTGCTCATCGGCGAGCCCGGCGTGGGCAAGACCGCCATCGTCGAGGGCCTGGCCCAGCGCATCATCAGGGGCGACGTGCCCGAGTCGCTCAAGAACCGCCGGCTCATGGCGCTCGATCTGGGGGCCATGGTGGCCGGCGCCAAGTTCCGCGGCGAGTTCGAGGAGCGCCTGAAGGCCGTGTTGCAGGAGATCGCCGCCCACGAGGGCGAGATCGTCGTCTTCATCGACGAGCTGCACACCCTGGTCGGCGCCGGCAAGGCCGAGGGCGCCATGGACGCCTCCAACATGCTCAAGCCCGCGCTGGCCCGCGGGGAGCTGCACTGCGTCGGCGCCACGACGCTGGACGAATACCGCCAGCACATCGAGAAGGATGCCGCGCTGGCCCGGCGCTTCCAGGCCGTCTTCGTTTCCGAGCCCAGCGTGGAGGAGACCATCTCGATCCTGCGCGGGCTGAAGGAGAAGTACGAGCTGCACCACGGCGTGCGCATCACCGATTCGGCCATCGTCTCGGCTGCCACCCTGTCCAACCGCTACATCAGCGACCGCTTCCTGCCCGACAAGGCGATCGACCTGATCGACGAGGCGGCCAGCCGCATGCGTATGGAGGTGGATTCCAAGCCCGAGGAGATCGACGAGCTGGACCGGCGTCTGATCCAGCTCAAGATCGAGCGGGTGGCGCTGCAGAAGGAGAGCGACAAGGCCTCCCGGGAGCGCCTGGAGAAGCTGGACACGGAGATCGCCGAGCTGGATCGCCAGTCCGAGGAGCTGAACTCCCGCTGGCAGGCCGAGAAGGAAATCCTCGCCGGCGCCCAGAAGCTCAAGGAAAAGCTCGACCGGGCCAGGAACGGGCTGGAGATCGCCGAACGCGAGGGCGAGCTGGAGCGCGCCGGCGAGCTCAAGTACGGGGTCATCCCGGAGATCGAGCGGGCGCTGGAGCAGGCCGAACAGGCGGAAGTACGCTCCATGGTCAACGAGAACGTGACCGAGGCCGAGATCGCGGCGGTGGTCGCGCGCTGGACCGGCATCCCCGTGGACCGCATGCTCCAGGGCGAGCGGGACAAGTTGCTGCACATGGAAGACGCCCTGGGCGCCCAGGTGGTGGGCCAGGAAGAGGCCATCGGCGTGATCTCCAACGCCGTGCGCCGGGCGCGCGCCGGGCTGCAGGATCCCAACCAGCCTATCGGCTCCTTCATGTTCCTGGGCCCCACGGGCGTGGGCAAGACCGAGCTGACCAAGGCGCTGGCGCGCTTCCTGTTCGACGACGAGAACGCCATGGTGCGCCTGGACATGTCGGAGTACATGGAGAAGCACTCGGTCGCGCGCATGATCGGCGCGCCGCCGGGCTATGTGGGTTACGAGGAGGGTGGGGCCCTGACCGAGGCGGTGCGCCGCCGGCCCTATCAGGTCTTGCTCTTCGACGAGATCGAGAAGGCCCACCCGGACGTGTTCAACGTTTTGCTCCAGGTGCTCGACGACGGGCGCCTGACCGACGGCCACGGGCGCACGGTGGACTTCCGCAATACCCTGATCGTCATGACCTCCAACCTGGGCGGCGAGATCCTGGCCGGCCAGCCCGAGGGACAGGACAGCTCCGCCGTGCGCGAGCAGGTCATGGAGGTGGTGCGCGCCGCCTTCCGGCCCGAGTTCCTGAACCGGCTGGACGAGATCCTGCTGTTCCATCACCTGACCCGCGATCATATGACCGGGATCGTGGATATCCAGCTGGCGCGCCTTACGGCCATGCTGGAGGAACGCAAGATCACCCTCGAGCTGGACGAAAAGGCCAGGGCCTGGCTGGCAGAGCAGGGCTACGACCCGGTCTACGGCGCCCGGCCCCTAAAACGTGTCATCCAGCGCGAGCTGCAGAACCCCCTCGCCGGGCTGATCCTGGAAGGCAAGATCGCCGATGGGGACTCTGTCGCGGTCTCGGCCGGCGCAGACGGGCTCATCATCAACGGCGAGACCGTGGCCGCCGACGCGGCGTGAAATTGCCGTCAAAGATTCGAGTTCAGGGTGGTTAAAATAATGGCGAAAAGACTAGGCACTAATATCGACGAAATATTTCTTGGGGCGATGCGCTCAATTGGCGGAAAACGGCCTGCTGAAATCGATCCAAGCTGCGAAAACGCTTACAACGCGGATGTTGTGCTGCAGAGCGACAACGTTATCGTCGAAGTCAAGACCTTGATGGAGGATTCCCGCGATAAGAAAGATTTCGGCAAAAAATATGTAGCAATGTATCGGAAATGGTCTCGCCAGGGAAAAGTCCCGCCTCAAGCGGAGCCGATAAAGATTGACACCTCTAAGATTCCGGAGGAATGCGCGCGTGAATTTCTGCTGCATATCACCCGGCGGGTTAAGGCACACGTGAGTAAAAGCAATCGGCAAATACG
>JAZGBC010000155.1:0-31093 GCA_036444495.1 Kiloniellales bacterium | reverse complement strand
TGAAAACACGCGGGGACACCCCAGCGGCCGAGACCGCGCCGGAGCCGGCGGAGGAAAAAGGGGAGGAGCCGGAGGCCATGCCCGCCAACGGATCGCTCATGGCGGGCAAGCGCGGCCTCATCATGGGCGTCGCCAACGACCGCTCAATCGCCTGGGGCCTGGCCGATGCGCTGCACGGTCAGGGGGCCGAGCTTGCCTTCACCTATCAGGGCGAGACCTTCGAACGCCGCGTCAGGCCGCTCGCCGACTCCGTGGGCTCGGATCTCGTCTTCTCCTGCGACGTGGAGCGGGAGTCCGACGTGGCGGCCACCTTCGAGGGGCTGGGCAAGGCCTGGAACAGCCTGGATTTCGTCGTCCACGCCATCGCCTTTTCTGACAAGGAAGAGCTCAAGGGCCGCTATCTGGACACCTCGCGGGAGAACTTCGCGCGCACGCTCGTCATCTCCTGCTACTCCTTCACCTCCATAGCGCGTCGGGCCGCCGGGCTCATGACCGGTGGCGGCAGCCTGCTGACGCTCACTTACCTGGGGGCCCAGCGCGTCACGCCCAACTACAACGTCATGGGGGTGGCCAAGGCCGCACTCGAGGCCAGCGTGCGCTACCTGGCCGTGGATCTGGGCGATCGGGGCATCCGGGTCAACGCCATCTCGGCCGGTCCCATGCGCACGCTCGCCGGCGCCGCCATCGCGGACGCGCGCTTCGTCTACCGCTGGAGCCGGGACCACGCGCCCTTGGCGCGCAACGTGCTCCTGGAGGAGGTGGGCAACGCCGGCCTCTACCTGCTCTCGGACCTGGCCCACGGGGTGACCGGTGAGATCCATCACGTGGACGCCGGTTACAGCAAGATCGGCATCCCCTCGCCGAGGCGCCTCAACCCGCCGGAATAAGCCGAAACCCGGTCCTTAGGCGCCGGCTCCGCGCAAGAGCCGTCCGCCGAGACCCATATCGTGCGCAACGCCGGGCCGGCGGAGGCCGGGATTCTGGAAGTCGAGGTGAAGATCCTGGGCCCCGGCGAATAACGGGGGCTTGGCGAGGCTTATCCGAAAATCAGGCTCGTCCGTCCGCCAAGACCGCCTCCGTGGCCTGTCTTCTCGTCAACTGCCATTCGCGCGCCACCGCCGCGGCCGCGACGAGAACGCCCGCCGACGCCACGTAAACGCGTACAGGCTCGAAGTAGGTAAGCAGAAGCTCGCCGCCGAACAGAAGAAGCAGTATCTGGTTGCAGACCGGGCACGCCACCCCGATAAAGGTCAAGACGCCGCCAACCCCCGCCGTCTTGACCGAGCAGTAGGGCCTGCGAATCGCCACGTAGACACCGAGCAGGAGCGAAAAGGCAGCCAACAGCAGAATTTCGAAATTCCCGGCCGGGGTCATGCGCACAAAGATCGGATTTTCCCAAAGCGCGGCGACCGACCCGAGCGCCACGAAGGACGCGAGCGAAACCGCCAGACCCTTCAATATCCGGGACAAACCTGGGAGCGGCATCATGGCGCCGACCATAACCTCGCGTTATCAAAATGCTCCGGCGGGCCTTAGAGCGGCTCTAGGCCCGGCACGATCCGAGGGCAACATAGCCGAACCCGGCGTCTATACCAACTGGCGGGGCACGGTCCCCCCCGCTACTTCAGGGCCTTGGTGATGGTATCCGGGTCGTCGGTGATGATGCAGTCCACGCCCCAGGAGATAAGCTCGCGCGCCTGATCCGGGTCGTTGACCGTGAAGGCGGCGAGGCCGAAGCCGGCCTTCTTGATGTTGCGTACCCGCCGGGCGGTCAAGCGCTTGCCGGCGATGTGCAGGGCCGAGCATTGCAGGCGCGCGGTGGCCCGCCTCCAGTCGGGCGGCAGCCACCAGGCGAGCAGGGCGCGCGGCAGGTGGGCCGCCTGGTCCCGCACGACGCTCAGGCACTTGCGGCTGAAGCTGCTGATGAGCGGGTAGGGGTGCTCCGCGGGCCAGCAGCGCGACAGCACCTCGACCACGGCAGCGGCGGTTTCCTTGTCACGTCCGGGCGTGGGCTTGATCTCAATGTTGGGCCGCAGGTTCAGGTCGAGCGCAAGGGCGAGCGCCTCTTCCAGGCTGGGCACCGGTTCGCCCTTGAACTCGGGCGCGAACCAGGAGCCCGCCTCGACGGAGGTCAGGTCCGAGAGGGACGTTTCGGCCATGGGCGCGTTGCGCCCGGTGGTGCGCTTCAGCGAATCGTCGTGGAACAGCACCGGGACCCCGTCTACGGTCAGCATGGTATCCAACTCGACCCAGTCGAGACCGGCGGCAGCCGCCGCGCGCAGGCCCGCCAGGGTATTTTCCGGCGCCGTGGCCGCCGCGCCGCGGTGACCCATCACTCGTGGAAGCTGGAACATGGCCACGTTCCGTTCCAGGGCGCGCATGGCGTTGCGTGCAAAGTTGGAGAAGGGGAAAAAGAAAAAAGGCGACATTCGTCCGTTCTGGCGCTCGATCCGGTTCCAACCGGGGCATGAGGCCCGTCTGGCCTAGGAAGAGGCATAGAAACGTAATTTGCCTTAAGAATAGCTAAACAGACGGCCGCCCATCGGCGGCCGTCTGCCTCGAATCCTGTGGAAAACAGCACTTTTTCTACGCAAAGGCGGGGTTCAGACAGCAGCCTCCGCCTTGACTTCCAGGTCCTCGCCGGTTTCCTGGTTGACCCTCTTCATGGACAGCTTGATCTTGCCCCGGTCATCCATGCCGATGACCTTGACCTTGACCTGGTCGCCCTCCTTGACCACGTCGCCCACGGTCCTGACCCTTTGCGGGGCCAACTCGGAGATATGAACCAGGCCGTCGCGCGGCCCCATGAAGTTCACGAAGGCGCCGAAATCCATGATCTTGACCACCTTGCCCTTATAGATCACGCCCACCTCGGGCTCGGCGGTGATCGAGCGGATCCACTCGATGGCGGCCTCGCTCTGGGTCTGGTCGACGGCGGCCACCTTGATCGTGCCGTCGTCCTCGATGTCGATCTTGGCCCCGGTGGTCTCGCAGATCTCGCGGATGACCTTGCCGCCGGTGCCGATCACCTCGCGGATCTTGTCCTTGGGAATGTTGATGACCGTGATTCGCGGCGCGTGGTCGGAGATGGCCTCGCGCGCACGGGTCAGCGCCTTGGACATCTCGCCCAGGATGTGCAGGCGTCCGTCGCGTGCCTGCGCCAGCGCCGTTTCCATGATGGCCGAGGTGATCGAGGTGATCTTGATGTCCATCTGGAGTGAGGTGATGCCCCGCTCGGTGCCGGCCACCTTGAAGTCCATGTCGCCCAGGTGATCCTCGTCTCCCAGGATGTCGGACAGCACGGCGAAGTCGTCCTCCTCCTTGATCAGACCCATGGCGATGCCCGCGACCGACCGGGTCATGGGCACGCCCGCGTCCATCAGTGCCAGCGAGGAACCGCAGACCGTGGCCATGGAGGACGAGCCGTTGGATTCGGTGATCTCCGAAACCAGGCGGATCGTATAGGGGAACTCCTCCTTTTCCGGCATGAGCGGGTGCACCGCGCGCCAGGCCAGCTTGCCGTGGCCGATCTCGCGCCGGCCCGGCGAGCGCAGGAAGCTCGCCTCGCCCACCGAATAGGGCGGGAAGTTGTAGTGCAGCATGAAATGCTGGCGATACTCGCCTTCCAGCGCGTCGATGATCTGCTCGTCTTGGCCGGTGCCCAGGGTGGTGGTGACCAGCGCCTGGGTCTCGCCGCGGGTAAAGAGCGCCGAGCCGTGGGTCAGGGGAAGCACGCCCACCTGACAGTCGATCGGGCGGACGTCCGCGGTGGAGCGCCCATCGATGCGTTTGCCGGTCTTGAGGATACTGCCGCGCACGATCTCGCTCTCCAGGCCCTTGAGCACGCCCGGGGCCAGCGCGAGCGCCGCCTCGTCCTCGGCCAGGGCCTCCAGGGCCTCCTTCTTGACGGCGCTCACCTTGTCTTGGCGGGCCATCTTGTCGGGCTCCTGGTAGGCCTCGGCCAGACGCGCGCCGTAGTCGGCGGACAGCCGCTCCTTGACCGCCTCGAGCTCGGCCGGGGGCTCGGGAATCTCCCGCGGCTCCTTGGCGCACTTCTCGGCCAGTCCGATGATGGCGTCCAACACCGGCCCCATGGCCTGGTGGCCGAAGTTGACGGCGCCCAGCATGATCTCCTCGCTGAGCTCCTTGGCCTCGGATTCCACCATGAGCACGCCCTCGTGCGTGCCCGCGACCAACAGGTCGAGCTCGGACTCGGGCAGCTCGCTGGCCGTCGGGTTGAGCATGTACTCGCCGTCCTTGTAGCCCACGCGGCAGCCGCCGATGGGCCCGAGGAAGGGGATGCCCGAGATGGTCAACGCCGCCGAGGCGCCGACCAAGGCCACCACATCCGGGTCGTTTTCCAAGTCGTGGCTGAGGACCGTGCAGATGACCTGGGTCTCGTTCTTGTAGCCCTTGGCGAAGAGCGGCCGGATCGGCCTGTCTATGAGACGCGAGGTCAGCGTCTCCTTCTCGCTCGGCCGGCCCTCACGCTTGAAGAAGCCGCCGGGAATCTTGCCCGCGGCGAAGGTCTTTTCCTGATAGTTGACGGTCAGCGGGAAGAAATCGATCCCCACCCGGGGGGTCTTTTGCCCAACCGCGGTGCAGAGCACCACGGTGTCGCCATAGGTGACGAGCACCGCGCCATCCGCCTGCCGCGCCATGCGGCCCGACTCGAGGACGAGCTTGCGCCCACCCCACTCAATTTCAATCGTATGTACGTCGAACATCGTCCGTTCGTCCTTCCAACATCTTGGCCGGAATCCAACGACCGGACCCGCGTAAGGGGCAGGGCGCCTTCCAGCGCCACGGCCCGCCCCTTGCGTCGGCCCGGTCTCCGTTCGGCATCGCCCCAGCCAATCCGCGACGCCGCCAGATAATGAATTTGCTGTTCCCTTTTCATCAGAGCGCCCGCACGCCAAGCCCCGGCCCCGGGGTTCCCTTGACGAAGCAAAGTTGCGGACATCCCGCCCAAGGCCGGCTAGCGGCGCAGCCCAAGGCGCTGGATCAGGGTATCGTAGCGGCCCCGATCCCTGGACTTGACATAATCCAACAGACGCCGGCGCTGACCGACCATGATCAGCAGCCCCCGGCGCGAGTGGAAGTCCTTCTTGTGGGCCTGGAGGTGTTCGGTCAGGTTTTTGATCCGTTCGGTCAGGACCGCGACCTGGACCTCGGGCGACCCCGTGTCGCCCTCGTGTATCGCGTATTCGCGAACCACTTCGGTCTTGCGTTCAGCCGTAATCGACATCGTCTCTTATCTGCCCTCTTAACCTAAAGATTGAGTACACGGACCGGGTGAATGTCGCCTGCTTCATACCGTGCCAACGCCACCGGCTTGCCATCCGATGTGGCATAGACGATGGCTCCGTTGTCGAACTCCCGGATACGATCGCGGTTTACACGGGCCAACATGGACACCGCTTGGCCGCACCGCAGACGTTTCGCCTCGGTCTCGCTCAAGGCCAGCGCCGGGATGTCGTCCAGCGCGGTCTCGATCGGGAGCAAGGCCCCCGAGGCGGCGGCACTATGCCCCAGCGCCTCCAGGGACTCCAGCGAAATTGCATCTTCTTCGACGAAGGGGCCGGCGGCCGTCCGGCGCAGCGCGACCACGTGGGCGCAGGTCCCAAGGACGGTGCCCAGGTCCCGGGCCAGCGCGCGCATGTAGGTGCCCTTGCCGCAGTCCGCCTCGAAGATGGCGTGATCGGGCCCCTCCAGGGCAACGAGGTCCAGGCGATGGATCTCGACCTGCCGGGCCTCGAGCGCGAAGTCCTCCTTGGCCCGGGCCCTTTCGTAGGCCCGCCGGCCGGCCACCTTGATGGCCGAGAAGTTCGGCGGCACCTGCTCGATCCAGCCCTGGAAGCGCGGCAGAACGGCGCGAATCTCCGCTTCGTCCGGCCGATGGTCCGAGACGGCGGTGACCTGTCCTTCCGAATCGTCGGTCGCCGTGGCCTGACCCCAGCGCAGGGTAAAGCGGTAGCTCTTTGCCCCGCCCAGCACATAGGACACGGTCTTGGTCGCCTCGCCCAGGGCAAGCGGAAGAAGCCCGGTCGCCAGGGGGTCCAGGGTGCCTCCGTGGCCGATCTTCTGCGCGTTCAGGATTCTGCGGACCCGCCCGACTACCTGGGTCGAGGTCAGGCCCGAGGGCTTGTCCACCACGATCCAGCCGTTGATCGCCCGACCGCGCCGCCTACGCGCCATGGCCGTTCCCCTCTCCGGAAAGGTCACGGCGCACGCGCGGGCGATCGAGGATTTCCTGCATCTTGCCTACCTGGTCGAAGGAGCGGTCGGCCTCAAAGGAAATCCGCGGGGTATGGCGCAGCTGCACCTCATGGGCGACCTCGGAGCGGAGGAATCCGGCGGCCCGGTTGAGCGCCTCGGCCGCCTCGTTCAAGCCGCCGCCACCCAGGGGCACGACGAATGCCGTGGCGTTTTTCATGTCCGGGCTGACCCGCACCTCGGTCACCGTCAAGTTGAGGCCGGAAAGCGCCGGGTCCCGCAAGTCCCCGCGCGCAAGCACCCGCACGAGTCCGTGGCGCAGTTCCTCGCCCACGCGAAGCTGGCGCTGACTCGGGCCCCTGGCCCCACGGCCGGTTGTCTTGACCTGCTCAATCATGGAATCTCTTCGCTGGCGCTCAAAAGGCTAAAGAGTGCGCGCTATTTCCTCGACTTCGTAACATTCGATGCGGTCACCAGTCTGAATGTCATTGTAATTTTCGAAGGCCATGCCGCATTCATAGCCTTCCTTGACTTCCTTCACCTCTTCCTTGAAGCGGCGCAGCGTTTTGAGCGTCCCGTCGTGGATTACGATGTCGTCGCGCAGGAGGCGGACCTTCGCGCCGCGCCGGACCGTTCCCTCGGTGACCATGCAGCCGGCCACCTTGCCGACCTTGGTGATGTTGAACACCTCGCGGATCTCCGAGTAGCCCAGGAAGTTCTCTTTCTGGGTCGGCGCGAGCATGCCGGAGAGCACCGCCTTCACATCGTCGACCACGTTGTAGATAATCGAGTAATAGCGGATGTCCACCCCGTCGCGCTTGGCCAGTTCGCGCGCCTGGGGATTGGCGCGCACGTTGAAGCCGATGATCACGGCATCGGTCGCCTGGGCCAGGGTCACGTCCGACTCGTTGATGCCGCCCACGCCGGCGTGCAGGAGGTTCACCTTGACCTCATCGGTGCCCAGCTTCTCCAGGCTGTTCGTGATTGCTTCGAGTGAGCCGTGCACGTCGGATTTGATGACGACCGGCATCTGGGCGGCTTCGCCCTCCTGGATCCGCTCCATCATCTGCTCGAGCGTATCGCGTCCGCTGGCCGCCACCGCCACGTCGCGCTTGCGGCGCTGGCGGAATTCGGCCACCTCGCGCGCCTGGGCTTCGCTCTCCACAACCGTCATCTCGTCGCCGGCCATGGGCGTGCCATTGAGGCCCAGCACTTCCACGGGCACCGACGGGCCGGCCTCTTCGATCGGCTCGCCCCGGTCGTCGAAGAGCGCCCGTACGCGGCCCCACTCGCTGCCCGCCACAAATATGTCGCCCGTTTTGAGGGTGCCGCGCTGCACCAGGACCGTGGCCACCGGGCCGCGGCCGCGCTCGAGCCTGGCTTCGATGATGGCGCCTTCGGCGGCACGGTCAGGGTTGGCCTTGAGCTCCAGGATCTCGGCCTGAAGCAGGATAGCCTCCTCGATCTTATCCAGGTTGGTGTGCTCCTTGGCCGACACCTCGACGGCGAGCACCTCGCCGCCCATCTCCTCGACCACCAGCTCGTGCTGCAGGAGTTCCTGCCTGACCCGCGTGGCATCGGCGTCCGGCCGGTCCATCTTGTTGATCGCCACGATGATCGGGACCTTGGCCACCTTGGCATGGTTTATCGCCTCGACGGTCTGCTCCATGATGCCGTCGTCGGCGGCGACGACCAACACCACGATGTCGGTCACGTTGGCGCCGCGCGCCCGCATCTCGGTGAAGGCCGCATGGCCCGGCGTGTCGATGAAGGTGATCTTTCCGCCGGCGGCGAGGATAACCTGATAGGCGCCGATGTGCTGTGTGATGCCGCCGGCTTCGTGCGCCACCACATCGGTCTCGCGCAAGGCATCCAAAAGCGACGTCTTGCCATGGTCCACATGGCCCATGACCGTAACGACCGGCGCCCGCGGTTTAAGCGATCCCTCCTCGTCGGGCGCGCCGCCGATACCGACCTCCACATCGGCCGCCGAGACGCGTTTGACCTTGTGGCCGAACTCGTTGACTACCAACTCGGCGGTGTCGGCGTCAATCATCTGGTTGATCGTAACCATCACGTCCATGTTCATGAGCGTTTTCACGACCTCGGCGCCCCGTTCGGCCATGCGGTTGGCCAATTCCTGAACCGTTATGGTTTCGGGGACGACAACCTCGCGGATGACGCGCTGTGGCGGTTGATGGGCCTGCTTGGCCGGGGCGCTGCGCATCTTCTCACGCTGGCGCCGTACCGAAGCGAGCGAGCGCTGCCGGCCGTCGCGCCCTTCAAGCGCCTGGGAGATGGTCAGCTTGCCGTGCCGGCGGCGCTGTTCGCCGGGGCGGCGTGTCGGGGTCGGCTTGGGCGCCGTCGGCTTGCGCTTCGCTTTAGCCGGGCTCTCCTCGGCCGCGGCTTCCTTGCGTTCGCGCCGCTGGGGCGCCGCGGCCGCCTTATCGGCCGGGGGCGGTACGGCGACATCAGGAGTGGACTCGGCCGGCGGCGCAGCTTCGGCCTGCCCCGATGTTTCCGCTTCCGCCTGGCGCCGGACCTCTTCCTCGCGCGCCTGCTTGGCTTCCTCTTCGGCCAGGGCGTCAGCGAACCGCCGTTCCTCTTCATCGTGCCGGGACTGCTCCAGAGCGTGCACCCTTGTGGCGCGCTCGCCCGCGGTCAAAGAGCGAACCGTCTTGGCCGGTTCCTCGGCAGTAGGAATCTCGGCCTGTTTCAGCGCCTCTTCGGCCGCCTGGCGCGCCGCCGTCACCTCGGTCATGCGCCCGCCGGCGCCGGGCGCGAAGGTGCGCGAGCGCTTGACCTCGACGGTCACCACCTTGGTCCGTCCGTGGCTGAAGCTCTGCCGGACCTGTCCGGTCTCGACCGTCTTCTTGAGCTCGAGCTTGCGCGGCCGGCTCAACTTGAGCGGCGTTTTCTTCTCTTTTTCGTTGCTCGTCGTCATATCGTTCAAGGCGTGCCTAAACCTACTCTCGATCGATTCCCGCGCCCGGCGGAGTCTGGCGCAGCGCCGTAAGCCGCGCGGTCTCCCGCATTATCCGCGCCGCCAGCCCGCCCGGCGCCACGGCCACATGAGCCGAGGGTCCGCGCCCCAGGGCCTGGCCCAGCTCGGCCATGGTGAACAGCCCGACGACCGCCGGCCCGGGACCGTTTCTCCGCGCCGCGCCGCGTATCTTCTTGCGCCCGCCCTCGGCCGCATCGGCCGCCTGAAGCAGGAGGCGCGCCTTGCCGGCGCCCAGCCAAAAGGACACCTTCTCATAACCGGCGACCGCCTCGCCCGTGCGCTTGGCCAGTCCGAGCAGATCGAGACAGCGGCGCGTCAAGAGGCGCTCCGTTTGGCCGACGAGGTCATCGGGCGTCCGTAGTGGCGCACGCGCCGCCTTGGCGAAAAGGTTCTTCGCACAAGCCATCTGCACCAAATCCCGCTCGGGCGACAGCCACAGGCCCCGTCCCGGCAGGCGCCCGCCAATATCGGGCACCACGACACCATCCGGCCCCGCGACGAAACGCAGCAACTCCTCCTTCGGGCGCAGCGCGCCGCTGGCGATGCAACGGCGCTCGGGCTGCGCGCTCTCTCTGGGCGCCCGGTCCCGTTTGGCTGCCGTCTGGGTCACGGTCATCGTCATACTTCCGGCTCAAGCCTCCGAGGTCTTGACTGTTTCGTCCCGCGGCTCGGCCTCGGCCTCCTGCCCGGCCGCCGGCTCTTCTTCAGCCCCTGATTCCGCCGTCTCGCCTTCCGGGGCCTCCCCCTCGGCGCCCTCGGCCGGGGCCTCATCCTCGAACCAGTGGGCGCGCGCGGCCATGATGAGCGCATCCGTCTCCTCGGACCCGGGCGCGAGCTCGCCGAGCAGTTCGATCAGCTCGTCGCTCGCCAGATCGCCAAGATCGTCGCGGGTCTTGATCTCTTTTTCCCCGAGCGCGACCAACTGTACCGGCGTCAGTCCCTCCAATTCGGCCAGATCGTCGGCAACGCCCAGTTCGCGGCGGCGTTCCTCGTACTTCCGGTCCATCTCCTCCAGATGGGCGCGCGCGCGCGCGCGCAACTCTTCCGCCATCTCTTCATCGAAGCCTTCGATGGAGCCCAGCTCCTCCAGCGGCACGAAGGCGACCTGTTCGATGGAAACGAAGCCCTCCGCACCCAGCAGGTGCGCGATCACGTCGTCCACGTCGAGTGCCTCGATAAACATCTGCGAGCGGTTGCGCGTCTCCTCCTGACGGCGGCGGGACTCCTCCTCCTCGGTGAGAATGTCGATGTCCCAGCCGGTCAGCATGGAAGCCAGCCGGACGTTCTGGCCGCGGCGTCCGATCGCCAGTGAAAGCTGTTCGTCCGGCACCACGACCTCGATGCGCCCCTGCTCCTCGTCGAGCACCACCTTGGAGACCTCCGCCGGCGCGAGCGCATTGACCAAGAAGGTCGCCGGATCCGGCGACCAGGGGATGATGTCGATCTTCTCGCCCTGCAGCTCGCTGACCACCGCCTGGACGCGGCTGCCGCGCATGCCGACGCAGGCGCCCACTGGATCGATCGAGGAATCGTTCGATACGACCGCGATCTTGGCGCGGCTGCCCGGATCGCGGGCCACCGACTTGATCTCGATGATGCTGTCGTAGATCTCCGGCACTTCCTGGGCGAACAGCTTGGCCATGAATTGCGGATGGCTGCGCGAGACGAAGATTTGCGGGCCGCGCTGTTCCTCGCGTACGTCGTAGATATAGGCGCGCGCGCGGTCCCCGGTACGGAAGGATTCCCGCGGCAGGGATTCGTCGCGCCGCATCATGGCCTCGGCCCGGCCGAGGTCGATGGTGACGTTGCCGAATTCGTTACGCTTGACGATACCGTTGACCACCTCGCCGGCACGGTCCTTGTACTCGCGGAACTGGCGCTGGCGCTCGGCCTCGCGCACCTTCTGCACGATGACCTGCTTGGCTGTCTGCGCCGCGATGCGCCCCAGATCGATGGGCGGCAGATCTTCGATCAGGAACTCGCCCAGTTGAATGCCCGGTTGCCGCGCCTCGGCCTCATCGAGGGTCATCTGGGTGATCTCGTTCTCGATCTCCTCGGCCACCTCGCGGTAGCGCTTCAGGCGGACCTCGCCGGTCTTGCGATCGATTTCGGCGCGAATGTCGTGCTCGTGGCCATACTTGGCGCGGCCGGCCTTGGAAATGGCCTGCTCCATCGCCTCGAGCACTTCGTCGCGCTCGATGCTTTTCTCACGGGCCACCGCATCGGCGACCTGCAGCAACTCGGTTCTGGAAAGCGCGGTGGTATCCATCGCTTACTGTCTTCCTTCGTTCGAGTCCCGTTCGCCGCTCTGGGCGGCGGCGATCAATTCGTCGGTCATGAGCAGTTTGGCGCGGGCGATTCCGGCGAACGGCAGCACGACCTCGCCTCCCTCGGTCGCCAAACGCACCTGCTCGCCGGCAAGGCCCAGCAGACGGCCCCGCCAGCGCCGGCGGCCCTCGACCGGAAAGCTGGTCTCCAACCGAGCTTCGAAGCCGGCGAATCGCGCGAAATCCGCAAGGCGCGTCAGAGGCCGGTCGATGCCGGGGGAGCTGACCTCCAGCTCATAGGGCCCTTGGATCGGCTCCTCGACATCGAGGATCGCCGCAACCGCCCGGCTGACGCTGGCGCAATCGTCCACGTTCATGCCCGTGCCGTCGTGGCGCTCGGCCATGATCTGGAGCCGGGGCCGGCGGTTGCCCGACAGCAGAATCCGGACGATCACGTAGCCCATCGCGTTGATCGCGGGCGCCACCAGACGTTCCACTTCCGCGGCCTGGCCCTCGCTGGTCTTGGCAAGGCCGGACGCAGCCCCTTCGCAGGCCTGGGCCAAATAGACTCCTCCGTCGCGTAGTTGCTGGATCATAAAAAAAAGTGGGCCCGTGGCCCACCTTCCGGAGAACCGACACGATCGTGATTGCAACCGTGCCAGCCTGGGGTTCGCACAGAGCCAACCCAAGGTTGGCGCAATCTAGACCCGGATCGCGGCGTCCCGCAAGGGCTTTCTGCCGATTTTCGGGGGTCTCAGACCCCCCGATTCCGCCGCCGAAACCTTAAGAAAACCGGCCGTCTGCCCTGGCTGAGTGCCTTTTTCTCGTAGCGCGTGGCCGGCCAATCGCCAGGCCGCTCACGCCAGTCCTGCGGACCCCGGGCGAGCCACTCGAAGTCCGTATGCCTGACCAGACGCTCCAGAATCCATCTCAGGTATCCCATATCGTCGGTCGCCAGGCGCAGTTCGACCCCGTCCTTCATGACCGCGGCCAGGCGTTCAAGGGTCTCATCCCCGAGCAGGCGCCGCTTATTGTGGCGGGCCTTGGGCCAGGGGTCGGGAAAAAGGATGAAGACCCGGTCGAGGGAGGCCTCGGGCAGGGCCGCCAGAAGGTCGCGCCCGTCGCCCTGAAAGATGCGCAGGTTTCCCAAATTCCGGTCCCGCACTTCGCGCAGCAGGGCGGCGATGCCGTTGACGAAATATTCGGCCCCCAGAAGGCCGGTTTCCGGGTGCCGTTCGGCCTGCCAGGCCAAGTGCTCGCCACTGCCGAACCCGATCTCGAGCCAGATTTCCCCGGGCCAGGGCGTGACCGCCTCCCGGGCGGCCGGCGGAGCGCCGAACAGACCGGCTATATCCAGGGTCTGGCCCTCCGGCGGCAGGGTGATGCCGAGGCGGGGCAGAAGCTCCTGGAGCAGCCCCTTCAGGCCCGAACGCAGGCGCCGGCCATGGCGCCGACCATAGAAATTGCGCCGCGGCGCCGCCTGGGCGGGTCTGCTCAAGATCTGCTGATTGCTGCCGTCGTCGTCCATGGTGTCGGCGCCGCCGGGGCCTGAATCACGCCAAGGTCCAACAATACCGTATCTAGAGCGGTTCTAGGTGCCAAAGGCCGACTTCAGGCCGTCCACGAGGTCGAGCCGCTCCCAAGAAAAGCCACCGTCCGGGTCGACCGCCCGGCCGAAGTGGCCGTAAGCGGCCGTGCGGGCGTAGATGGGCTTGCTCAGCCCCAGGTGCTCGCGGATGCCGCGCGGGCTCAGATCCAACATCTCCTGCAGCGTCCTGGACAGGCGCCCCTCGCCGACTTCGCCGGTCTCGTGGGTATTGACGTAGACCGAAAGGGGTTTGGGCACGCCGATGGCATAGGCAAGCTGGATCGTGCAGCGCGAGGCCAGGCCCGCGGCCACCACGTTCTTGGCCAGGTAGCGGGCGGCATAGGCGGCCGAGCGGTCGACCTTGGTCGGGTCCTTGCCGGAAAAAGCACCGCCGCCGTGCGGCGCCGCGCCGCCATAGGTGTCGACTATGATCTTGCGGCCGGTAAGCCCGGCGTCCCCGTCCGGGCCGCCGATCACGAAACGCCCGGTGGGGTTCACATAGAATTCTTCTTCCGGGCACATCCAGCCCTCGGGCAGCACGTTGACCACGTGGGGGCGCACGATCTCGCGCACATCGTCCTGGTCCAGATCGGCGCTATGCTGGGTCGAAACCACCACCGAGGTGGCGCGCCGCGGTTTGCCGTCCTCGTACTCCAGCGTCACCTGGCTTTTGGCGTCCGGCCCGAGGCCCGGCTCGGCTCCCGAATGCCGTGCTTCGGCCAGGGAACGTAATATGCTGTGCGCAAAGAAGATGGGCGCGGGCATGAGCTCCTCGGTTTCGCGGCAGGCATAGCCGAACATGATGCCCTGATCGCCCGCGCCTTCGTCCTTGTTGCCCGCGGCATCCACGCCGACGGCGATGTCGGCCGATTGTTCGTGGATATAATTCTCCACGTCCAGCCGCTCCCAGTGGAAACCGTCCTGCTCGTAACCGATCTCCTTGACCGTGGCCCGGACGATCTGCTCGAGGACGTCAGGGGTGATGTCCTTCGGCCCGCGCACTTCGCCGGCCAGAACCACGCGGTTCGTGGTCGACATGGTTTCCACCGCGACCCGCGATTGGGGATCCTGCCCCAGAAAGGCGTCGACGATCGAATCCGAGATGCGGTCGCAGACTTTGTCCGGATGTCCCTCCGAGACCGATTCGCTGGTAAAGAGATAGCTGCCGTCCCGCACCCCTGCCTCCCGTTGCCTTATACCAAAGGTCCTCGATAATGACCCATAGAGATCGCGTGGGCGATCCGCCGGGTAGGATGGAAGCCGCGGGCGATGCGCCGGGTTTCTCGCGGCGCCAGAGGGCCAAGAGAAACGCGGCCGGAAACCGACCGCGCATCATGTTGTAGCCCCAGGCGAAAAGCCGTCAAGGAAATTGTCGCTGGCGCCCCCCGGCAGGCCCCGCACGCGGCTTTGCGAAGGACCGGACTACTCGCCTTTGCCGGCAGCCGCGGCGCCGAGCGCCTTGGTCATCTCGAACAGACGCTTTCGGATCACCGGATCGGTGATCTTGTAATAAGCCCGTACGAGTTCGAGCGTCTCGCGCTTGGCCATGGGGTCCAACTCGTAACTCGAGGGCTCCTCTGCCAGGCCCGCCCGCCATTGTGCCGGCGAGCTGGCCGCCACATCCGTCGGCATTTCGTCGAAGAAGAAGCCGACGGGCACATCGAGCACCCGGGAGAGATCGAAGAGCCGGCTCGATCCGATTCGATTAGCCCCCCTCTCGTACTTTTGAACCTGCTGGAAGGTGAGGCCGATCGCGTCTCCCAGCTTCTCTTGGCTCATGCCCAGCAGCGTCCGCCGCAAGCGCACCCGGGCACCCACATGCACGTCCACCGGATTCGGATTCCCCGTACCGCGCCCGTATGTCGCGCCACCTCCTCGTCCCATAGTTGAATATCCCCTTGCATACCTCGCCCCTTTGCGAAGGTATGTATACATACCACCGCATGCGGACAACGAATTTATTTTTAGGCCCCCCTGAATTTATTAGTCTATGCCGTAACCCTATGCAATATCAACGAAAATAGTCCCACAACCAGGACAAGAATTAGCGCCGTTAAATTACCGAACCTTGCATACAATGTTGCCCCTTCCCGCGGTCGTGGCAGGATTGAGTCGATCACGCCGACCTGGTTCAGACCGAGACGCGCGATGACCCGGCCATGGCTATCGATCACCGCCGATATGCCGGAGTTTGCCACCCGGACCAGGGGAAGGCCTTCCTCCACGCTGCGGATCCGGGCGCTGGCGAAGTGCTGGTAGGGGCCGGAGCTGGTGCCGAACCAGGCGTCGTTGGTGATGTTCAGCAGCCACTCGGGCCGGGCCCCATCGTCGGCGACGCGGCCGGGAAAGATCGCCTCGTAGCAGATGAGCGGGCTGACGGGCGGCAGGCCGGGAAGCTCGATCGTGCGCAGCCCGGGCCCGGGAGAGAAATCCCTGGGGCCCGCGGTCAGCTTGACCAGGCCCAAGAGGCCGCGCAGCGGCGTGTATTCTCCGAAGGGGACCAGGTGGTGCTTGTCATAGGTCGCGATGATCTCGCCGCGCTTGTTCAGCGCATGAAAACTGTTCCACACACGCGGCCCGCCCGATTGGTCCTCGCCGCGCGGGGCGCCGGTCAGCAGCAGGCCACCCTCCGGCACGGCCCCGGAAAGCACGCGGCGCAGGACCGGCTCGCCGGCGAGGAAATAGGGCACCGCGGTCTCGGCCCAGATCACGTGGCTGATCCCCTCCTGCCCGCCGGCAAGCGACAGGGCGACCTGCTTGTCCACGTGGCCCTTGCGCAGCTCCGCCCGCCATTTGAGCTTTTGGTCGATGGCGGGCTGCACCAGCCGCAAGCGCACACCCTCGACCCCGTCGCTTCCCGGCGCGGGCGCGCCGCTCAGGCGCAGCGCCCCGCCGCCCCAGACCGCCGCCGGCAGCAGGATCAGCAAGGCGGCGACGAAGGCCAGGTTGACGCGGCCGCCTCTCTGCCCGGGATCGGGCCGATCCCGCTCCCAGAGCACCGCGGGCGCGGCGGCCGCCAGAAGCGTGATCAGGGAGAGTCCCCAAACCCCGGTCACGGCGGCCAGCTGCAGCATCTCGGGGGAGAATGCCCAGACCGTACCCAGAAGGTTCCAGGGGAAGCCGGTGAGTATCCAACTCCGCAGCCACTCCACCGCAAGCCAGGCGCCGGCCAGGAGAACCACGCGGGCCGGGCCGCGCCAGCCGGTCCAGGCCACCAGCAGCACGCTGAGCGCGGGAAAGAGCGCCATGCCCGCGGCCATGCCGAGGACGGCAAAGGGCATCAGAACCCCGAAGCGGCCCGCGTCCACCAGAAAGGCGATGCCGATCCAGTACAGGCCGCTCAGCATGTGTCCGAAGCCGAAGCTCCAGCCGAGGAATGCGGCTTGGCGCGGGCCGCGGGCGCCGTCCAGCAGCCAGAGCAGGCCGCAGAAAGCGGGGACCAGCAGCGGAATCAGGTAAAGCGGCGGCAGGGCCGCACTGGCCAGGGCACCGCACAGGGCCGCCACGCCCAGACGCCGCCAGCCCGATAGCCCCGCGAGCCCTGCGGCCAGGGCCGCCAATCGGCCGCGCGCCACCCCCCCGGCCCCCGGCTCAGCCGCCACTTGGGCCCGTCGCTTTAATTGGAGGCAGGTTGCGCAGGCGCAGGCGCTTGACCCGGCGCGGGTCGGCTTCCATGACCTCGAAACTGATGCCGCTGGCCGGATGCACGATCAATTCGCCTCGCATCGGCACGCGCTCGGCCAGGAAGGACACCAGTCCGCCCAGGGTTTCGATGTCCTCTTCGCGTTCCTCCCTGGAGAGCAGGGGGCCAACCATCTCCTCCAATTCCTCGGTCGTGGCGCGCCCGTCCGCCACGATCGTGCCGTCGGGGCGTTCGAGCAGCCTGGGGCCTTCGGCCACGTCATGCTCGTCCTCGATTTCGCCGACGATCTCCTCGACCAGGTCCTCGATGGTAACCAACCCATCGATCCCGCCGAACTCGTCCACCACCAGCGCCATATGCACCCGCGACAAGCGCATCTCGAGCAGCAGATCCAGCACCCGCATGGAGGGCGCGACGATAAGCACGGTGCGCAGGATTTTGGACAGGTCGAAGTCGTTTCCCCCCTTGGCATATTTGAGCACGTCCTTGATGTGCGCGATGCCGAGCACCTCGTCGAGGTCCTCGCGGTAGACGGGGATGCGCGAATGCCCGGCCTCGCTCATCAGCGTGCTCATCTCCTCGATACCGGTATCGATGGAGGTCGAGACGATGTCCGCGCGCGGCACCATGACGTCATAGGCGCTCAGGTGCCGCAGCTTCACGATGTTGCTGAGCAGGTCCTTTTCGTGGCTGCCGATGGGTGTAGCGGCTTCTTCCTCGCCTTCGCTTTCCTCGATCTCCTCGATGATTTCCTCGATGGTGTCGCGCAGCGCCGAATCCCCGTTGCGCACCCGGAACAGGCCGCGCAGCCAGTGCCAGAAGCCGCCCCACGGCGATGCCTGACCCGGCCGTTCGCCGCCGTTCGCCGTCCTGCTGTTCGATGCCTGGCTCATGATCGCGCCCTATCCCGGAAGCGCCGCGGCCCGGGCCGTAGCCGGATCATAGGGGTCGGCAATGCCGAGGCCGGCCAGGACGCCGGTCTCCAGGCGTTCCATGGCCGCCGCGTCCGCCTCGCCGGTGTGGTCGTAACCCAGGAGATGCAGGACACCGTGGACCACCAGATGGGAAAGGTGATCGCCGAGCGGCTTGCCCTGCTCGCGCGTCTCCGCCTGGACGGTCTCGAAGGCCAGCACTACATCGCCCAGTAGCCGCAGGCCGCCATCCTCTGGCGTCTCCTCCCCATCGATGGGAAAGGAGAGCACGTTGGTCGGCCGATCCTTGCCTCGGTAATCCCGATTGAGCCGGCGCAGGCCCGCGTCGCTGGCGAGCACCAGGCTGACCTCGGTCTCCCTGGGGGTTTCCGCGGGTTCCTTTGGCGACCCGCCGGCCGCGCACAAGGCGGCGAGTGCGGCCCGGCGCGCGAGTGCTTCGGCCTCGGGCAAGGCATCCAGCCAAGCCGTCGCCTGGACCGTGACTGCGATCGTGATGTGTAGACTGTCGCTAGTGGAACTGTCGGGGTCGTCGTTCATCGTCTCGTTCAGGGACTGGCCCTCAATCCGCCTCCTCCGGGTCGTCCTCGGCGGCGGCGCGGTCGCGCGCCTCGTAGGCGCGCACGATGCGCGTCACCAGCGAATGGCGCATGACATCGGCGTTGGTGAATTCCACGAAGGCGGCCTCGTCCAGTCCGGCCAGGAGTTCGACCGCGTCGCGCAGGCCCGAGGGCTGGCCTTTCGGCAAATCGACCTGGGATAGGTCTCCGGTGACCACCATGCGGCTATTCTCGCCCAACCTGGTTAACAACATCTTCATTTGCACGGGCGTGGTGTTCTGGGCCTCGTCCAGGATAACGAAGGCATTGGACAGCGTGCGCCCGCGCATGAAGGCGAGCGGCGCGACCTCGATCTCGCCGTTGGACAGTTGCGCCATGACCTGTTCGGCCGGCAGCATGTCATAAAGCGCATCATAGAGCGGCCGCAGGTAGGGATCGACCTTCTCGCGCAGGTCGCCCGGCAGGAAACCCAGGTGTTCTCCCGCCTCGACCGCGGGCCGGGACAGGATGATCCGCTCGACCCGGCCCTCCATCATGAGCGAAACCGCCATGGCCACCGCCAGATAGGTCTTGCCGGTACCCGCCGGCCCCGTGGCGAAGACCAGTTCGTGCGACCGCAGCGCCCGGATATAGACCACCTGATTGGGCGAACGCGGGCTTAGCTGGCGTTTGCGGGTGCCGATTCGCAGGTCTTCGTCGTGGATGTCGGCCATGGCCGATTCGCCGGCCTCGGCCCCCGGCGCCACCTGGGTCATGCGCACCACCGCATCCACCTCTCCGTGGCCCACCTCCTGTCCCTTTTGCAGGCGTTCGTAAAGCGCGTTCAGGGCAAGCTCGGTTGCGCGCACCGCATCCGGCGGGCCGGAGATGGCCACATGGTTGCCGCGTGAGGAGAGGCGCACGCCCAACTGGGCTTCGAGCCGCGCCAGATGCTGGTCGTGCTCGCCATAGAGCAGGGGGAGCAGGCTGTTGTCGTCGAACTGCAACTGCGTGACCTCGCCGTCGGTGGCCGCGCGAGCGCCGGATTTGGACAGGGAACTCACGCGCGCGCCTCCACATTTTCGCCGTAGCGGCCCGCCGCACGCCGGTCCTTCGACCCGTCCAGATCCAGGCGGGCCGAAAGGCTGTTGGCCTGGGCTTCCAGGACCCGTGCCGGCACGATCCGCCCCAGGTATCGATCGGGCGCCTCCAGATGCACCGCCTGCATGTAGGGGCTGCGGCCGACCAACTGTCCCGGCTTGCGGCCCCGGCTTTCGAGCAGCACGGGCATCGAGCGCCCGGCGCTCGCTTCGTTAAAGGCACCTTGCTGGGCCCCCAACAGCTCCTGCAGCGTGGCCAGGCGTTCGGCCTTCACGGCGTCGGGCACCTGGTTTTCCATGGCGGCGGCGGGGGTGCCGGGACGCGGGCTGAACTTGAAGGAATAGGCCTGGGCGAAACCAACCTCGGTCACCAGCCCGAGGGTATCGGCGAAGTCCCGGTCGCTCTCGCCGGGGAAACCGACGATAAAGTCGGAGGAGAGGGCGATATCGGGGCGCGCGCGCCGCAGACGCTCGGCCAAGCGGCGGTAATCGTCGGCCGTATGGCGCCGGTTCATGGACTCGAGAACCCGATCCGAGCCCGACTGCACCGGCAGGTGCAGATAGGGCATGAGCTTGGGCTCGTCCGCGTGCGCGGCGATCAACTCCTCGTCCAAATCGCGCGGATGGGAGGTGGTGTAGCGCAGGCGTTCCAGACCCTCGATTCCGGCGAGCGCGCGGATCAGCCGCCCGAGCCCCCAAACCTTTCCATCGGCACCGCCGTTCCCCGGCGCCGCACCGTGGTAGGCGTTGACGTTCTGACCCAAGAGGGTGATCTCGACGGCCCCGTTGGCGGCCAGGCGTTCGGCCTCGGCGGTCACATCGGCCACGGGGCGCGAGTACTCGGCCCCGCGCGTATAAGGCACGACACAAAAGGCGCAGAACTTGTCGCAGCCCTCCTGCACCGAAAGATAGGCCGCCGGGCCCTGGGGAGCCGCGGCCTCGGGCAGGAAATCGAACTTGGACTCCACGGGGAATTCCGTATCCAGCACGCCGCGCCCCGGACCGGGACCGGCTTCGCGCGCGCGGGCGGCCCGCGCCAGAAGCTCGGGCAGGCGGTGGTAAGTCTGCGGCCCGAAAACCAGGTCGACCTGGGGCGCGCGGCGCAGAATCTCCTCGCCTTCGGCCTGGGCCACGCAGCCGGCCACGGCGATCGTCATGGCCGCGCCGTTGCACTCCGTCTCGGTCTTGAGGGCGCGCAGCCGGCCCAGCGCGGAAGAGACCTTCTCGGCGGCCTTCTCGCGGATGTGGCAGGTGTTGAGGATCACCAGATCAGCGCCGCGCGGATTGTCCGCCAGCTCATAGCCGAGCGGCGTCAGAACGTCCGCCATGCGGGCGGAGTCGTAGACGTTCATCTGACAACCGTAGGTTTTGATGAAGAGCTTCTTGCTCAAATTCGCGTCACCGTTCCGCGTTCATGCGGTGGCCAGGGCCACTGCGGGCTCGGGAGCAGTCTGCGGCCGGCCGGTCAGCGCCGCGGCCATACCGGCTGCGACCCGACCGTAGCAGTAGTCGCTCAAGGCCTTGCGCGAGCCCAAGCCCTCGATGGTCACCGCCGGATGAAACTCCACCACCACGGTGACCCAGCCCAGTCCCATCGCTTCCCATATATGGCTCACCAAGTCCATATCACCATACCAGGCAAAAAAGGGCCGTAAATATCGCCCCATGGGCGAATCGTCCAGCCGGGCATAGGCAATAGAGACCGGCTGGACCAGGAGCGGCTTGCCCCCCGGACGGCTCTCGGCCACGGAAAAAAGTGCGCTCTTGAAGGGCAGGACCCGGTTTCCGTCCCCGCTGGTGCCCTCGGGAAAGAGGATCAAGTCGTCGCCCGCTTCCAGCCGGCCTTTCATGATATCGCGCTGATCCGCCGTCTTGAGGCTGCGGCGGTCGACGAAGACCGTGCGCTGCAGCCTGGCCAGCCAGCCGAAAAGGGGCCAACGGGCCACTTCGGCCTTGGCGACGAATGAGCCTTCGATCAAGGAGCCGAGCACCGTGATGTCCAGATAGGAGACGTGGTTGCAGGCAAAAAGCGTGGGCCGGACCTGGGACTGCTGGCCGCGGCATTCCACCTTGAGGCCGAGAATCGGACAGCAGCGCCGGTGGTACCAGAGCGGCAGCCGCCGGGCGAGCGGCAGCCCGAGCAGCAGCGCGACCGCCTGCACCGGCATCAAGCACAGCGTGAAACCAAAGTAGAGCAGAATCCGGCCGGTCGCTCTTAACGGGGAACCGAAGCTAACCGTGGCTGAGTCGTCACGATCCATCCGCTCTCTTACCGGCCTCCTCGCGCATGTAATGACGGTAGTAACGCTCGGCCACCCACTCGGTCTTCATCACGACGCAGACGTCCGTGGTGCCGAAGTCGTAGTCGACGACCGCACCCTCGCCGACAAAACTGCCGACGCGCAGATACCCCTTGATAAGCGGTGGCAGCATTTGAAGCGCCCGTTGCGGAGAGATTCGCTCGGCCGGAATCCGGTTCATGGGGACGTAGCGCTCGGGCAGGGCCCAGGGCCGGAGCGCCGGCGGCGCCAAGTGGTGGTGATAGAGATAGGAAAGCGGCATGGCGAGCTTGTCCGGCTCCACGCCCGGCAAACTGGCGCAGCCAAACATGATCTCGATATTGTGCGCCAATACGTACTCGGCGATCCCCTTCCAGAGCAGCTGCATGGTCGCCCCGGTGCGGTGATCCTCGTCGATGCAGGAGCGGCCGAGCTCGAGAACCTCGCCCGGGTAGGACAGCAGGTTGCCGATATCGTATTCGTCGGCCGTATAGAACTGGCCGCGCCGCTTGGCCGCTTCGCGGCGCATGACGCGGTAGGTGCCGACCACCGCTTCGAGGCCGTCGCCCAGACTCGTATCGAAGACGAGCAGATGGTCGCAGTACTCGTCAAAGGAATCGAAGTCGCGTTTGACGGCCGCCATTTCTTCGCTCGGCTTGGCCGACATGCCCTCGTAGAACACGCGGTAGCGCAGCGCCTGGGCCGCGTGGACTTCATCAAGGGACTCGGCCAACCGCATGCGCAGGCTGCCGCTGCGCACATCGACCAACCGGTCCTGTCTAAAATCCGTCACAGCCATAGCGCTGTTTTCTCCCAGGGGCGATTTCTACGCTGCGCGCACCCGCGCTAGCGCGTACCGTTGTCCTCTCCCCGGCCATTGCCGAACCCGCCGTTCGGCGCGCCGGCGTCCGTCGGCGATGCGCCGGCTTTTTCCAGGCGGACTCCAAAGAGTTCGAGCCGGTGCCCCACCAGCCGGTAGCCCAGCGCTGCAGCGGCCTCGCGTTGCAGACGCTCGATCTCGTCGTCTCGAAACTCGATGACCTTGCCGGAATTCACGTCGATCAGGTGATCGTGGTGATCCTTCGGCGCCTCCTCGTAACGCGACCGGCCGTCGCCAAAGTCGTGGCGCTCCAAAACGTTCGCTTCCTCGAACAGCTTGACGGTGCGGTAGACCGTAGCGATGGAGATGCGCGAGTCCACTTTGCTGGCCCGCTGATAAACTTGCTCCACGTCGGGATGGTCGCTCGATTCGGAGAGGACCCGTGCGATGATCCGCCGCTGGTCGGTCATCCTCAGGCCCTTCGTCAGGCACAGGCGTTCGAGATCCGAGGTCATCCCTACACATGTCGGGGTGGCACCATGGCCGGGAAGTATAACCAATAAGGCGCCGTTCGCCTATGGCGCAACGACGCCCCCTCCGACAGCCCCCGAATCAAGGGGGATCGTTACTTCTTGCGGCGGGCCCTGGTGCCCAGTCCGATCTCCTTGGCCAGCCTGGAGCGCTGTTTCGCGTAGTTCGGGGCCACCATGGGGTAGTCCGCGGAAAGGCCCCAGCGCTCGCGATACTCCTCCGGGGACATGTTGTAGGCGGTCTTCAGGTGCCGCTTGAGCATCTTAAGCTTTTTGCCGTCCTCCAGGCAGACGATAAAATCGGGAGTCACCGATTTCTTGATCGCTACGGCGGGGGTCGGACGCTCCGGCTCGCGCCCCGCGCCACCGCTCACGCTAGTGAGCGTGTCGTGAACCTCACGGATGAGCCGCGGCAGATCCGCCACGTTCACCGAGTTGTTGGATACGTGCGCGGCCACGATATTCGTGGTCAATGCAAGCAGTTCGCCGGGTTTTGCCTGTTCAGTCATAATCGTTTCTTACCCTTATAGATGATATGTCATCTATATAGTTACCGGTTGCTCATAAAGCAACAATAGACTTGAGCCAAAATAGTACGGAAAGTCGTGGAATTCCAAAAAACTCAAGTAGCCGCACCTTTTTAATGAGAATTCGGGGCGGTGCCTCGCGCGCCTTAATTCAGGGTATCAACTCCCGGGCGAAGACGAGCGCGTCCTTGAGGGCGGCCCCACGCCGGTAATGGCCCGGGCGCCGGCTGACCACGGAAAATCCCTCGGCGAGATAAAGCGCGCGGGCGGCGGAATTGTCCTCGGCCACCTCCAGAAAGGCCCGGGCCGCACCGGCTTCGTGGCCGTGGGCGAGCGCGGCCTTGACCAGGACACGCCCCAGGCCACGCCGGCGCCAAGGCGCCGGCACGCCAAGGGACAGTATCTCGCACTCCGCACCGGCAACACGGGCCAGTGCGAACCCCGCGGGCGCCTCGCCGGCCCCGGCCGCGGCCTCTTCGGTCACGATCAGCCCGTAGGTACCCGGCATGGCCATGATCTGGGCGATCGCGGATTCATTCCAGGCCTCGCCACCCAAACCATCGGCAAAGCAGGCCGCGTGCAGGACCGAGATGGCCGCAACATCCAGCGGACCCGCCTCGCGCACCTTGATCGCTATGGCCGGGGCGTTCATGAGTTTTGCTCCGCTTCCGCTGGAACTTGGGCTCCGGGCAGGGTGACGTCCGGCGCGCGCAGGTATATGGGCTGGGGCGGAGAGGCATCCGCCCCCGGCAGGGGCCGGCAGGCGGCCAGTTCGGCCACAAAGGCCGCATCCGCATGCCCCGGCGATGACGCCAGGCGGAGCTCACGCCCCGCCGCCCGCAGGACCGGCGCGGCCTGTGGGGCTGCATCGCCGGCCAGGACGAACGGCCCGCCCGGCAGCGCCCCATCCAGCGCTTCCGGCGCGAAGAGCCCGGCCTCGGTCAAAGGCGCCAGATCGCGGGAGAAGGCCTGGGCATAGACCTCGCGCCGCTTGGCGCCGATCAGGACGGCCAGGGTTCCGCACTCCCGTTCGTCATCCGGCACGGCAGCGGCCACGGCCTCGAAGTTGCTCAGTCCGATCAAGGGCTTGCCGCAGGCCAGCGCCAGCGCCCGGGCCGTGGCCAGCCCAATGCGCACCCCGGTAAAGCCGCCGGGTCCACGGGTGACCGCAATGGCGTCCAGCGCCTCGTAGCCTAGCCCGGCCTGGTCCATCACTTCCTGTATCATGGGCACCAGGCGTTCGGCCTGGCCGCGGGTCATGAGCTCGAAGCTCTGCGCCGCAATCGCCCCGTCGCGCCAGACGGCGGCCGAGCAGGCCGCGCCCGCCGCATCCAGGGCGAGCAGACTACGCGCGCGATCAGGCATGGGCGCCTCTTTCCCGGTCCCGCGCCAAGCTCACCCCATAGTTAGGTCCCTGGATCATAGGATCTCGCAGGCATCGTCGAAATCCAGGCGCGGGGAGCGCGGATGCAGTTTGCCGGCGTCGCCGTAGGCCAGGTTGCACAGGAAGTTGGATTTGACCCGCCCGTCAGGGAAGAACTCCCTATCGACCGCCTCCCGGCCGAAACCGGACATGGGTCCGCAGTCGAGGCCCAGCGCGCGCGCGGCCAGCATGAAATAGGCCCCCTGCAGCGTGCCGTTGCGGAATGCCGTCTCCTCGATCAGGGCCTCGTTACCGGCAAACCAGGCGCGCGCGTCTTCGTGCGGAAAAAGCCTCGGCAGAAGCTCGTAGAACTCGGTGTCGTAGGCGATGACCGCGGTGGCCGGCGCGGCCATGGTCTTATCCACGTTGCCCTCCATGAGCGCCGGACGAAGCCGTTCCTTGGCCTCGCGCGAGCGCAGGAAAAGCACGCGCATGGGGCTGCAGTTGGCGCTGGTGGGCGGCATCTTGGCCAGATCGTAGACGGCCTGCAGCAGCACGTCGCTCACCTCGCCGTCCAACCAGTGGGAATGGGTCCGGGCCTCCCGGAACAAGAGGTCCAGGCCCGAGTCGTTCAATATCTTACTCACCGCCTGCCTCTTCCCTTTTGGCTTGAACCGGCCGGTCCGGGCCCAGGCGCGGGGGATCCGGCTTTAACGCGGGCGGCGCTCTTGAGTGCCCGGCCCGTGCGGCGATAGAATCCCAGGAGTGATCGCGCAAGACAAGGGGGTGCCAGGGTGCGGAAGGGAGGCATGGTCACGCGGGGGCGCCGCCTCGCATGGAGGCTGTTGCTCGCCGCCGTCTTGGGCCTGCCGGGGCCCTGGGCCGCCTGGGAAGACACGGCCGCCGCCGCACCGGCCGCCGACAACGGCGCCGTGATCCTCATGTATCACCGATTCGGCGAGGCGGACTATCCCTCGACCAACATTCGGACAGACCAGTTTCTAGCGCATCTGGAGGAGTTGACGTCGGGGCGCTACCGGGTCCTGCCACTGCCCGAGATCGTGGAGGCGCTGGAAAGAAACCGCACCCTGCCCGATCGCGCGATCGGGATCACCATCGACGACGCCTTTGCCTCGGTCTATGCCGAGGCCTGGCCGCGCCTCAAGGCCGCGGGAATCCCCTTCACGCTCTTCGTCTCCACCGACGCGGCGGACCAAAGCCTTGCCGGCTACATGAGCTGGGCGCAGGTTCGGGAGATGGCGGCCGATGAATTGGTCACCATCGGACACCATTCAGCCCGCCACGGCCACATGCCCAAGCTGTCCGCCGCCGCGGCCCGCGCCGGGATCGAGCGCGCCTCGCGCCGCTTCGAGGAAAAGCTGGGCGCAGTGCCCGAGCTCTTCGCCTACCCTTACGGCGAGATAAGTCTGGAGCTTCGCGACATCGTGGCCGAGGCCGGCTTCAAGGCCGCCTTCGGCCAGCACTCGGGCGCGCTGGCGCGCAGCGGCGACCGCTTCGCTTTGCCTCGTTTTCCCCTCAACGAGGCCTACGGCAACCTGGAGCGCTTCCGTCTGGTCGCGGGCGCCCTGCCGCTTCCCGTCGAGGACGTCCTGCCGGCCGATCCCTTGATCCGCCCGGCGAACAACCCGCCGCTGTTCGGTTTCACGGTGGCCGAAGGCATCAAGGGGCTCTCGGCGCTCAACTGCTTCGCCGGGGCGAGTGAGATTTCCCTGGAACGGCTGGGCGAGCGGCGCATCGAAACCCGCCTGTCCCAGCCCTTCAAGCCGGGACGCCAGCGCATCAACTGCACCCTGCCGGGCCCCCAGGGACGCTGGCGCTGGTTCGGGACCCAGTTCTACGTGCTGCCTTGAATTTAAATCTCCTAGGCTGAATCGACATCCAGTGTCATCCCGGACGCGGCTTTTCTCCAAATCATCGATTTGGTTAGAAAAGCCAGCGATCCGGGACCCAGGACAACAAACAGACATGACCGGGCTATAGATCCCGGATAGCTCGGTTTGCCGGATTAAATCGAAGATTTAAGGCAAACCGGCTTCCGGGATGACTGCTGGCGGGAGTGAATGCCGAATCCGGTCTAGCTGCTCAGGCCGGCGCGCGCCAGGATACCGCTGGACAGGCGCGCACGGTCGAAGGCATGAAGCGCGTTCGTGCGCATGATGATGTGAAGCGCTTTCACGTACCCGGGACCCTCTTCGGCATAGCGCAGAAGCGTAGCGGCCAGACGTTTCCCCTGCGCATGCTCGCCGCTGGCCCGCAAGCGCGCGCGCAGGCGGCGGAAGTCCTCGTAGGCCGGGTGGGTGTTCAGGTTGTGCATATAAGAGCGCGCCGCCGCCATGAGATCGGCAAAGGCACGCACCCGGTGGGCCTTGCCCTCCTCGCGCCGTTCGGGAACCAGGCCGGGAATGGCGTTCTTCCAGGTCCGCTGTCCGAAGAGCGCGTTGCCCTTGCGCGCGAAGCGCGAGCTGCCCCAGCCGCTTTCCTGGATCGACTGGGCCAGGGCCAGGCTCACCGGAGCCCCGTCCAGCCGGCGCAGGAGCTCGACGCGGTCGCCATCGGACACGCCGTAACGCTCGCTCAGGGCGGCGAGCCAGACACGCTCGGAGCCCCATAGCGGATCACCGCCGGCCTCGCGCCGCACCAGAGCGGCCGTCCGGCGCCGCAGGACGTGAATCTCCTCGTTCGCCATGAGCACGATGGGCAGAAGGGCGCGCAGGAATAGGGCCTTGCGCGCCTTGACGTCTCTCAGCCCGGATAAATCACGTGGCATGTGGGTCACATAAAGCCGCGGCACGGCGCGCCGGCCACCGCGCACGTCGGCCAGCCTGAAACCGCGCGCCTCGAAGGCCCGCTCCAGACCGGCTGCGCCGTGGAGATCGAGCAGTTCGGCACCGCCCGGGACACGCGGCACGAAGGCACGCGGGCCGAGCGAGGCGGAGAGCCAGGCACCGAGCTGCACTTCTGGAGGTTTCGCCGCAACCGCTTTCGCGGCTTCCGGCGCGGCCAGCGCCGGATCATGGCCCGACAGGCCCAGGACCAGGGTCAAGCCCACGAATAAGCCATACGGCCGGAATCCGCCGGCCGCACGCCCAAGGCAAAGCAACATGGAGACCTGTCCCCTCCCCATCGTCGTCCCGGCGGTTTTCCCCCAGCCGCCGTCGTTATTCGGTACCGGGTCCTTGGCACCCGACACCGAGGACCGCCCCTTGGCGGCCCGGCGCGCCGATCACACGACGGCGCGGACCTCGACTATCTCCGGAATGTAGTGGCGCAGCATGTTCTCGATGCCCATCTTGAGCGTCGCCGTGGCGCTCGGGCAGCCCGCACAGGCCCCCTGCATGTGCAGAAACACCACGCCCTCCTCATAACCATGGAAAACGATGTCGCCGCCGTCCTGCGCGACCGCGGGACGCACCCGCGTGTCCAACAGCTCCTTGATCATGGAGACCACCTCGCTGTCCTCCTCCGCGGCACCCGCGCCGGGCTCGCCTTCCGCCGCCAGAAGCACCGGCCGTCCGGCCGCGAAGTGCTCCATGATAACGCCCAGGATCGCCGGCTTGATCAGGTACCAGTCCTTGTCCTCGGCCTTGGTGACGGTGACGAAATCGGCGCCGAGGAACACGCCGCTCACGCCGTCCACGGCGAAGAGCCGTTCGGCCAGCGGCGAGCGCGCCGCGCTTTCCCGGCTGGGAAAATCGGCCGTCGTGGAACCGGCCACCTCGCGCCCCGGCAAGAACTTCAAGGTCGCCGGATTGGGCGTCGCCTCGGTCTGAATAAACACTTTACAACTCCTCCTGCCTGATCCCCGGACCTAGCGGGGTCCGCCATCAGTCCGCCTGCTCAGGCCATATGTGCGCCATTGTATCACGCAGTTCAAGCCTCGCCCACAAGGCTCATGCCGAGCCTCCAGGATTTCCTGCCTAATTACCAAGTATCAAAGGGTTAGCTGATGGAATCGATGTCCTCGTCGCCCATATTCCCGGGCACCACGGTGACCGGGACCCTCAGCTTTCCGATCATCTTGCCGGTCAAGGCCGAGACCAGCGGCCCGGGCCCGCGCGTTCCGGTGTTGGCGCCCAGCACCAGGATCGAGATGCTCGGCTCCTCGTCGAGCAGCTTGAACAGTTCCTCGCGCACCTTGCCCTCGCGCACGTAAAGGACCGGCATGGCGCCGACCAGCTCGTTGACCTGTGCGGCCAGCCGTTGCAGGAGCTGCTCGCCCTCGCTGCGCGCCTCCTCGCGCATGAGGTCCTGGACCGCCATCCAGTGCTGGAATTCGGCCGGTTCGATGACGTAGAGCAGGGCCACCCGGCCGCCCGTGTTGCGGGCCCGCTGGCAGGCGAAGCGCAGCGCGACCTGCATTTCCTCGGTCTCGTCCACGACCACCAGGAAAATGCGATCGTCGCTTTTCCGCGCCGCCTGAGATTCGTCCGCCGTTTCGCTCATATCGAGTATCACGCCTTTCGGAAGGCCATATGGGCGAGCCATCCTGCCATCAAGGCGACCAGGATCGCAAATATGCCGTACAAGGCGGATTGTTCGTAGGCAAAATTGTAAACCAGTGCCTCGGCGCCGATCTTGTCGACCGTCAGGGGTGTAGTCTGGGCCTTGACCACGTGCCCATCCTGCAGGAGAAGGACCTTAACCTGGTATTCGCCGGTCGGCACGTTAGCGGGCAGTTGGAACTCGGCCCGGAACAGCCGGTTGCCGAGAAAGATTACGCGTCCGACCTCGGTCTTATAGAGCCCGTCGCGCTGATGGTTGCGGATGAGGCCGGCGCGCCATTCGGCGGCCACGTTCGGCGAGGCCTTGGCCCGCGGCAGGTCCAGGCGCAGGTACTGAATGCCCATCTCCTCGCGCGCCAGCACGGTCTGGGCGGCGATTTGCGCCAATGGCCGGGAACTGGCCACGGCGTAGAAACTGGGCGCGCGGGCAAAAGTCATGCTCGCCGTGTTGATCCAGACGCCCAGCACCCGGCTCTTGCGGTGCATGACCATCGGGCGGTCCGGCCCGCGCACGATGACGACCACGTCGCCCTTGTCCTCGATGGCGCCGAACAGCAGCACGTCGGTGCCGGCGAACCCGGTGGTGATCGCCACCAGGTGCCGGGAAAGATCGGCGACGAGAACATCCGATGTGGCCCGCGCCGGGCTGGACAGGGCCAGCAGCAGCAGCCAAGCCACGGCGAAGCCGGGGGGCCGGATCGCGTGGTGGCGGCTCATTGCGCGAGCCCCAGGGAGTAAAGGTCCACCGGCGTGACCAGCAGATCATAGAACAGCTTGCCGCAGACCAGCAGCACCAGGGCCGCCAGCAGGCCGCGCAGCTGCTCGCCGTGCAGCTTGGCGCCCGCCTTGGCGCCGTACTGCGCGCCGATGACCGCGCCGGTCAGCAGGAGCAGCGCCAGCACCACGTCCACCGTCTGGTTGGCGTAGGCCTGCAGGAAGGTCACGTTGGCGGTCACGAAGATGATCTGAAACAGCGAGGTGCCCACGACCACGGCGGTCGGCATGCCCAGCAGGTAGATCATGGCCGGGACTATGATGAAGCCCCCGCCCACGCCCATGATCGCGGCGAGCACGCCGACGAAAAAGCCCACGGCAAGGGGCAGGAGCGCCGAGATGTAGAGCTTCGACTTGCGGAAGCGCATCTTGAACGGCAGGCCGTGCACCCAGGTGTGCTGGTGCAGCTTGCGTCGCTGACCGCCCGCGGCCTTGCGCCGGCGCATGGAGCGCAGACTCTCGTACAGCATCAGCGAGCCGATGATGCCGAGGAAGACGACGAAGGAGAGCCGGATCACCAGGTCGATCTGGCCGATCTCGCGCAGCAGCGAAAAGAGCATGACCCCTGCGGTCGACCCGGCCAAGCCGCCGAGCAGCAGGACAAGGCCCATCTTCATGTCCACGTTGCCGCGCCGCCAGTGGGCGAGCACGCCCGAGACCGAGGCAGCGACGATCTGGTTCGCCTCGGTGCCCACGGCGACCGGCGCGGGCACGCCGATAAAGATGAGCAGCGGGGTCATGAGGAAACCGCCGCCCACGCCGAAGAGTCCCGAAAGAAAGCCTACGCCACCGCCCATGCCGAGGAGCAGAAAGACCTCCCCGGACCTCTCGGCACTGGGCAGGTAGATCTGCATCGCGGGGCGCTCAGTCTGCGGTAGCCTGGCGCGGCAGCGGCATGGCGGCCCTGGCGTGGTATAATGCTCGACAAGCAACGCGGGCAGAATTCGCGCGCGTTGGGTTTGGCAATTTACTCCCAAAGTCTCGGGCCGCC
>JAZGBC010000154.1:0-5501 GCA_036444495.1 Kiloniellales bacterium | reverse complement strand
CCTGGCCGGCGGGCGGGCGCTCGAGACGCCGTTCGGCACCTTCTATTCGCCCAACATCACGCCGGACCGGGAATTCGGCATCGGCGCCTGGTCGGACGCGGACTTCCTGCGCGCCCTGCGCCAGGGTAAGGCCCCGGACGGCCGCTCCTACTACCCGGCCTTTCCCTATACCGCTTATGCGGGGATGCGCGAGGGGGACATCCTCGACCTCAAGGCCTACCTCTTCGCCCAGCCGCCCATCGCCCGGGCCGACCGGGCGCACGAGATTTCCTTTCCCCTCGGCTTCCGCTTCATGGCCGGGCTGTGGAAGCTGCTGTTCTTCGATCCCGCGCCCTTCGCGCCCGACCCGAACAAGGACGCGCGCTGGAACCGGGGCGCCTATCTGGTGCGCCACCTGGGCCACTGCCGCGAATGCCACAACCAGCGCAACCTCTTCGGCGCGTTGCGCGACGAGCCCGAGCTGGCCGGCAACCCCAAGGGCCCGGACGGCAAGAAGGTGCCCAACATCACGCCCCATCCCAAGGACGGCATCGGGCGCTGGAGCGACTCGGACATTGCCTATTTCCTCAAGACCGGCTTCCGGCCTGACGGCGACTTCGCCGGCGGGCTGATGGTCGAGGTCATCGAGCAGAGCACGGGCCACCTGAGCGATGGCGATCGGGCCGCGATCGTTACCTATCTGCGCGCCTTGCCGCCGGTTCCCGGGCCCTGAAAATCGGCGGATTAGCAGACCGGATTCGGTTCCGGGCGCGATTGCGCGGGCGCGGCGCGCGTACTAGGCTAGCGCTGCTCAGCATGAGGATTCGCGCTTGAACCGCAACCGGATTATCGTCGGCGCCGCCGTCCTGGCGGTGCTCGTCATCATTGGCATCGTCATGCTGACCGGGCCGGAACCTTCCCCGCCCGTGACGGCCCAGGTCGAAGTCGAACAGGAATCCCAGGCCAGCCAGGCCCCGGCCGCCGGTGGCGCGCAGCCGCAAGTCCAGCCCACCACCCCGCCCGCCAGCCAACCCCCGGTTCAGGAGGCCGCCAAGCCCAAGGCCGCAGAGGCCGAAGCCCCGGCCGCACAGCCCGCGCCGGCCCAGACCCCGCCGCCCCAACCGCCCAGTTTCGACGTGGTGCGGGTGGAGCCCAGCGGCGAAGCCGTGATTGCCGGGCGCGCGGAGCCGGGCAGCGTGGTCACGGTCTTCGACGGGACCCGGCCCCTTGGGACGGTGACCACCGATTCGCGCGGCCAGTGGGTTCTGGTGCTGGAGACGCCGCTCGCACCGGGTGCGCACGAACTGGGCATCGAGGCGCGGCGCGCCGACGGCACGGTATTGCTGTCGGAGAACGTGGTCGTGGTCTCGGTGCCCGAGCCGCAGGTGGCCGCCGCCCAGCCGCAAGCGGTTGAAGCGGACGCCGCGAAAGCGCCAGCCGTACAGCCGCGCGCCGCCGAACCGGAGGCCACGCCGCAGCCCGAGGCCCCGGCACAGGTCGCGGCCGCCCAGCCGCCTGCCCAGCCGCAGCCCGCGACGGAGCCCGAAGCAGCGCCGCCCGCACAATCCGCGGCCCCGGCCGCCCCGGCGGGCGGTCAGAGCGCCGCGGCTCCACCGGCGACCGCCGCGACCCCGCCTCGGGGAACGGAAAGGCCGCTCGCCGTGCTCATGCCGCGCAGCGGCCAAGGACCCAGCCGGATCCTGCAACAACCCGAGTCTCTGAGCGGCGGGCTGGGCGAGGGCACGCTTGTGCTGGAGACCATCGATTACGACTCGTCGGGTGTGGCCTCCATCGGCGGCCGGGCCAAAGTGGGGGCACGCCTGATCGTCTATCTGGATGATGGTCTGGCCGGTGCGGTGACCGTGGGCGAGGGCGGCCGCTGGGGCGTGACCCTGTCGAACCAGGTGGCCCAGGGCCTGCACCGGCTGCGCGTCGATCAGGTGGATACCAGCGGCAAGGTGATCGCGCGGGTCGAGACGCCCTTCTCGCGTGCCCAATTGGTGACCACCCTGCCCCATGAGACCGCCGTCATCGTGCAGCCGGGCAACAGCCTGTGGCGCATCGCCCGGCGGGTCTATGGCCGCGGTGTCCGCTATACGGTCATCTACCAGGCCAACCAGGGCCAGATTCAGGACCCGGACCTCATCTTCCCGGGGCAGATCTTCGTCGTGCCCACGGGCAATTAGCAGGAAAGGCTCGGTTCGCCGGGCCTGTCCCGTAGGGCCGGACAGCAGTAGAAAGCTTAAGCTTGCGTAAAACCTTGCCTATATAAAGGTGTTGGCGCGCGAAGGCCGTGAGGACGCCCCCGATCACGCGGCCGGGCGGCGGCCCTTGGTGCGCGAGGAGTGTATCCGTGCTCAAGGATTATCTGGTTCCGATTCATCCCGCCGGCTGGCCGTTCCTGGCCGCGGCCCTGCTCGTTGCGGGCCTGGGTCTCGTGCTGTGGCTGCCGCTCGTCTGGGCCGGATTGGCCACGGCCGGTTTTTGCGCCTACTTCTTCCGCGATCCGGAGCGGATCACCCCGGCGCGTCCCGGTCTGGTGGTCAGCCCGGCCGATGGCCTGGTTTCGGCGGTGGAGCCGGCCGTCCCCCCGGAGGAGCTGGGCCTGGGCAGCGCGCCGCTCATGCGGATCAGCATTTTCCTCAGCGTCTTCGACGTGCATATCAACCGGGTGCCGGCGGACGGGACGATTTCCGCGCTGGCCTATCGGCCGGGCAAGTTCATCAACGCCGCGCGCGACAAGGCCTCGAGCGACAACGAGCGCCGGGCGGTGTGCCTGACCACTCCCCAAGGCAAGGAGATCGCCTTCGTCCAGATCGCCGGGCTCATCGCCCGGCGGATCATCTGCAACCTGACCGAGGGCCAGGCCGTGCGCGCCGGCGAGCGCTTCGGCCTGATCCGCTTCGGCAGCCGGGCCGACGTCTACCTGCCCGAAGGAACGGCTCCCCTCGTGGCGCCTGGACAGCGTATGATCGGGGGCGAAAGCGTGATCGCGGATCTGGGCTCGGGCGAGGGCCCACGGCCGGGGGAGGTTCGCTGACATGAGTGGAAACAAGCGCCGCCGGCTGCCGCTACTCACGGTCAACCGCCTGATCCCCAACGCGCTCACGCTTCTGGGCCTCTGCGCCGGGGTGACGGCCATCCGTTTGGCGCTTCTGGGGCGTTGGGAACTGGCGGTCGCCGCCGTTGTGGTCGCCATGCTCATGGACGCGTTGGACGGGCGTATCGCCCGGCTGATGCGGGTCAGCAGCGAGTTCGGCGCCCAACTGGATTCCTTGGCCGATGTGATCAACTTCGGCGTCGTGCCCGGGCTGATGGTCTATCTCTGGTCGCTCAACGGCCTGGGCGGTCTGGGCTGGGCCGTGGTCGTGGTCTTCATCATGTGCTGCGCCCTGCGGCTGGCCCGCTTCAATACGGGATTGGGCGTTTCGGACCCGCTGCCGTGGAGCGACCGCTTCTTTACCGGCGTGCCGGCGCCCGGCGCGGCGGGACTGGCCCTTCTTCCCATGGTGCTGAGCTTCGAATTGGGCGAGGAAGTGCTGGGCTCCGCGGCGCTCAACGGCATCATGATGCTCGGGATCGCGGCGCTCATGGTCAGCAAGATTCCGACCTTTTCCGCCAAGCGGATCAGGCTGCCGCATAGATACCTTGGGCTGGTGCTGGTCGGGGTAGGGGCCTTCGCCGCCTTTCTCGCCAGCATGCCTTGGGTCACCCTCAGCCTGGCCGGCCTGGCCTATCTGATCTCCATTCCCGTCGCCGTCACCTCCTACCGGCGCCTGGAGGCCGCTTTCCCCGCCGAGACGGAGGCGGAGGAAGAGGTGGACGCGGGGCCCGAGGGCTGACGCGTCACGAACGTTGGTCCCCGAGCGGGGCCTTCCCGAGGGTATTTCGATGACATCATCGCTGGCGGTTCTGCCAGTCCCCCGGGTTTGCCTTGGATATTGGCGGCAGGCAGCGGCGGATCATGGTTAAGGCCCGGTTAATGTCTATAATTATCGCTAAAAACACAATAAAAACAAATAGTTGCAGTATTTCCCCCGGATCGGTATTATGGCCTTTGTGAAGGTACCTTTGTAGGATTGGGCGAGCAATGTCCTCGGTTTTCAGCACGGCTGTCTCCGGCCTTTCGGCCCAGAGCCAGGTCCTCTCGGTTTCGGCGGCCAATGTGGTCAACTTCCGAAGCCTGGGCCTGAGCCCGGATGGCACCGCATCCCGGCCGGGCGCCTATGAGCCGCAGAGGGCGGTACTGACCTCCACGGCCCAAGGCGGCGTGCGCGCCGAGACCAGGGCCATCGATCCGCCCTCCTACCAATCCTTGGAGCCCAATGATCCGGATGCCGGCGTCGACGGCACGGTGCCGCGTCCCAACGTGTCCCTGGAGCAGGAGTTCGCGACTCAGATGATCGCGCTCCGGGCCTTTCAGGCGAACGTCAGGGTCATCGAGACCCAGGACCGCATGCTGGGCGAGCTGATCAACCTGAAAGCCTGAGTATCGCCGGGGTCCTCCCCCGGCGGCCCGCCTTCGGAAAATCCTCATAGCGCTTTATGTGGTGGCCAAGCCCGGAGGCGGGCTCGCGCCATGATTCACATCCGGTCGCGGGCTGGAGCCGGCCGGTTGCGCCGTTTTTTGCGCGAAAAAAAGGGGGCCCGGCTTTCTCGTGGGGGATTAACAGGGCCCCCGAGTCGGGGGGTATTAGGTATGGAGTGTTACCGACGCCCGGGACTCTGGGCCGGCCGCGGTGGCGTCAGACCTGTGGGTCGACCGTGTTCTCGTCAACCTCGAGTGTGCGCCAGCCTTCGCCGGCCGCTACCAGGCAACTCATGCCGTTGGGTTGGGAGAGGATGATGGTCCAGGTGTCTCCGTCACCCGTGGACAGGACCTCGACGAGGCCGCCCGAGCTGGTGACGCCCACGGCGACCGGCATCTCGTGGTATTTCTGGGCGAGATGGCCGAGCACCTTCTGACGCTGGTCGCATTGCTGGCTTTGGGCTACCGCAGCCGGCGCTCCAAGAAGGAGAGTCGCTGCGATCGCCACAATCACTGCCGGTATTTTCATCGCAGGCGTCTCCTTACTTCGATGATGCGCACAAAAAATAACCGCAAGCCCGGGCGGTTCGGGCCGGTTAACCAAGGTTAATGAGAAGATTTAAAAAAAAGTTAAGGGATCGAGGGAAATAGAGACGCGAGCGGAAAACCGGATTTGCTCTGCGTTTTCTGGATTTCCTTTTTCTTTATAAAGGCTTAGGTGGCCGATGGCCGAGGCAAATTACGTCTCTTTGGCGCGGGCCGGCGCTCATTTTTTGCGAAAAAATCCGCTGGTGCCTGTGATGGAAGACTGGCGGACGGCGCCGCCGGCCCAGCATCCGACCTCAGCAGACCGCGAAGCCCTCCCCCGTGCCTCCTCCGTTGCCGCCGCCTCCGCCATTGCCGCCGCCGTCACCGCTGCCCCCGCCGCTGCCGCCGTCGGCCGTCGAACTGTCTTCGAAACAGCCCGCGACCTCAGTCATTTGGTTCCCGACGG
>JAZGBC010000153.1:0-11361 GCA_036444495.1 Kiloniellales bacterium | reverse complement strand
CCATTTCACCGAGGCGATTTTTGCCCGCCAGACAGGAGCGAGTTGCGCCGTAGTGCCGTCCACTTCAAGCAGCGAGCGACGCATCTGGCGGGAAAAAGCGCCCGGCCCGGAGGGTGGGGCAAATCGGCGCGCCGGGTGCGTTGCGGCGCTCGCCCGATGTCCCGCATCGCGCTTCGCACCGCGCCTGCCCGGACGAGCCGATTTGCGCCCATGAAATAGGTCAATATCAAGAAGAGTTGGTATAAGAGGCGATGGAACGCGAATCCATGGACGTCGATGTCGTGATCGTGGGCGGCGGGCCGGCCGGCCTGGCGGCGGCGATCCGGCTGCGCCAGCTCGGCGCCGAGCAGGGCCAGGAGATTTCGGTCTGCCTGCTCGAAAAAGGCTCGGAGGTGGGAGCGCACATCCTATCCGGCGCGGTCTTCGAGCCGCGCGCGCTCGACGAGCTGTTCCCCGATTGGCGGGACAGGGGCGCGCCGCTCAACACGCCGGTCAAGGAGGAGAAGTTCCTCTTCCTCACGGGCAAAGGCGCTTACGGCATTCCGGTCGGCCTCATGCCGCCGCAGTTCAAGAACCACGGCAACTATATTCTCTCCCTCGGCAACCTCTGCCGCTGGCTGGCCGGGCAGGCCGAGGGCCTGGGCGTGGACATCTTTCCCGGCTTCCCGGCCTCGGAAGTGCTCTATGACGAGGAGGGGCGGGTCTGCGGCGTGGCCACGGGCGAGATGGGCATTGGCAAGGACGGCGGCAGGAAGGACAGCTACGAGCCGGGCATGGAGTTGCGCGGCAAGTACACCCTCTTCGCCGAGGGCTGCCGCGGGTCGCTGAGCAAGACCTTGATGGAGCGATTCAGCCTGGGCGAGGGCGCCGATCCGCAGACCTACGGCATCGGGCTCAAGGAATTGTGGGAGCTGGACCCGGCCAAGCACCGCCCGGGTCTTGTGATGCACACCGCCGGCTGGCCGGTCACGGGCACGACCTGGGGCGGCTCCTTCATCTACCACCTGGAGGACAACCAAGCAGCGGTGGGTTTCGTCATCGGGCTGGATTACGAGAATCCGCATCTGTCACCCTTCGACGAGTTCCAGCGCTTCAAGACCCACCCGGCAATTCGCATCATGTTGGAGGGCGGCAAGCGCATCGCCTATGGTGCGCGCGCGCTCAACGAGGGCGGCTTGCAATCCCTACCCAAGCTGGCCTTTCCGGGCGGGCTGCTTTTGGGCTGCGCCGCCGGCTTCCTCAACGTGCCCAAGATCAAGGGCAGCCACAACGCCATGAAAAGCGGCATGCTGGCCGCCGAGGCGGTGGCCGAGGCGCTCTCCTCGGGCGACCCGGGTCAGGGCGTGCTGGAAAGCTACGGCGAGAAATTCCGCGCCTCCTGGGTGCACGAGGAACTGCACAAGGCGCGCAACTTCCGGCCGGCCTTCGCCAAGTGGGGCGTGATGGGCGGTTCGCTTTACGGCGGGCTGGATCTCAAGCTCCTGGGTGGGCGCGCGCCCTGGACCCTGCACCATAAGGAGCCGGACCATACCCGCTTCAAGCCCGCCGCCGAAATGCCCAGGATCGAATACCCAAAACCCGACGGGGTGGTCAGTTTCGACAAGACCTCTTCCGTCTACCTTTCCAATACGAATCACGAGGAAGATCAGCCAGTGCACCTGCGCCTCCAGGACCCGGCGGTTGCCGTGGAGCACAATCTGGCCCTTTTCGATGCACCGGAGCAGCGCTATTGTCCCGCCGGCGTTTACGAAATCCTGCGTGATTCGGACGGGTCGAACCCGCGCCTGCAGATCAACGCCCAGAACTGTGTCCACTGTAAGACCTGCGACATCAAGGACCCGACGCAAAACATCACCTGGGTGACCCCGGAAGGCGGAGGCGGCCCGAACTATCCAAATATGTAGGCCGCGGGCGGGGCAAAGAGACCGGTTCGATGCGGCGTTGTGGGGTAGGGGTCCGCTCGGATAGACTGAGTCAACGGAGATCGAGTCGGTGCAATTTCGCACTCCCAGTTTTAGACCGAGACGCTTGGCAGGCCGTGCTGCGACCCTAGGGTTGGGGTTGCTGGCCGCCGGCTGCGCTGAGCTGTTCGAGCCGGAGCCGATCGTCACCTCGGCCGGCCCGGTGCTGGTCGCGGCCGCCGACGGCCACGTCAGCGGCGAGGGCAGCCCGCTTATCGGCTCACCTTACGGCTCATATCTGGCCGGCCTCTTCGCCGGACGCCGGCGCGACCTGGGGATCGCGGCCGACTTCATGCTCGAAGCGCTGGCTTACGATCCCGAGAACGAACGGCTTCTCAACCGGGCGTTCATGCTGAACGCAGGGGACGGGCGCCATGCCAAGGCCGTGGAATTGGCCGGCCGCTTGACGGCGATCGATCCGGACCACTCCCTGGCTCTTCTGGCGCTCATCGTCGACGCCGTCGGGCGCGGCGCCTACGCGGACGCCGAATCCTACTTGGGCCGACTGCCGAACAAGGGCCTGAGCACGGTCTCCGTTCCGCTGATCGGCAGCTGGCTAAAGGCGGCCGAAGGCGAGATCGACGCCGCGCTTGAACGCGCCAAGCCCCTGGAGAACAAATCGGGCTTCGCGGTCTTCTACAAGCTGCATACCGCACTGATTAACGATCTGGGCGGCCGAACCGAGGCGGCACGGGCGGCATACGAGGAAGCCATCGACGTTGCGGGCCAGCCGACCCTGCGCTTGACCTGGCTTGCCGGGAACTTCTTCGAGCGGGCGGGGGATCCGGTCCGGACGAAGGAGATCTACGAGGAGTTTCTGACGCGTAATCCGGGCTCCAGCCTGATAGCTGAAAGCATCAAACGGGTAGGATCGGGAGAAACACCGCCGGCCGTGGTCGCCGATATCAAGGACGGCGTGGCGGAGACGGCCTTCAACCTGGCCAGTCTGCTCTCGAAGGAGCGGGCCGAAGAGGTTGCCCTTATCTATACGCACTTCGCCCTGCACCTCAGGCCCGACTTCGTCGTCGCCCACATCCTGCTCGGCGAGGTCCTCCAGGGTCAGGGCCGCGGCCAGGAGGCTATCGCCGCTTACCGGCAGGTGCCAGCCGATTCGCCGTTCCGTTGGACGGTTCAACTCCGCATCGCCGAGGAATTGGCGCGGATGGAGCGGATCGACGACGCTCTCGCCGAGCTGGAGTCGCTTGCCGAACTGCGGGGGAACCGGTACGAGCCGCTGTTCCGCCTGGGCAACCTTTTGCGTACCGAGGAACGCTTCGAGGAGGCAGTCGAGGCCTATGACCGGGCGGCCGAGCGGATCGGAACGCCGGAACGCAGGCATTGGACGCTGTATTACTTCCGCGGCATCGTGCTGGAGCGGCTGAAGCGTTGGACGCGTGCGGAAAAGGACCTGCTTTTTGCTCTGGAACTCGAACCCGAGCAGCCTTTCGTGATGAACTATCTGGCCTATTCCTGGGTCGAGAAGAAGCTCAACCTGGACCAGGCCAAGGGCATGCTGGTGCGCGCAGTGGAGCTACGTCCCGACGACGGCTATATCGTCGACAGCCTGGGCTGGGTCTATTACCGCCTGGGCGAGTACAAGAAGGGGGTCACGTTCCTGGAGCGCGCCGTCGAACTGCGGCCGCAAGATCCGGTGATCAACGATCATCTTGGCGATGCCTTTTGGCGGGTCGGCCGGCATCAGGAGGCGCGCTTCCAGTGGCGCCGGGCGCTTAGCCTGGAGCCGGAGGAGGACGTGGCTCCCAAGATCGAAGCCAAGATCGAAAGCGGGCTCGGCGATTCACCCGAAGACATCTGACACCATGACCGCCACCGCCAAGCCCGGCGGTGCCCTGCGCTCGTCTCGGCGAAGCCTCCGGCGGAGCCAGGGTCGCCGGGCCTGGGCCAAGGTCAATCTCTATCTTCACGTCACTGGCCGCCGCGCCGGCGGCTATCACACGCTCGACAGCCTGATCGTCTTCGCCGGGATTGGCGATCTGCTCGAAGCCGCGCCCGCGCCCGACCTCTGTCTCGAGGTGACGGGGCCCTTCGCCGGCGCGCTCGAGGACACGGCGGACGCCGATAACCTGGTAATGCGCGCGGCCAGGGGCCTGCGCGAACGCTTTGGCCGGGACGGGGGTGCTCGGCTGCGCCTGGAAAAGGTCCTGCCCGTGGCCGCCGGGCTGGGCGGGGGCTCGGCCGATGCCGCTGTAGCGCTTCTGAGCCTCTGTGATCTGTGGGACCTGCATCCCGCCGAGGGGGAGTTGGCCGCGCTCGGTCTTGAGTTGGGCGCCGACGTGCCCGTCTGCCTGGCCGGCCGACCCAGTTTCGTCGCCGGAATTGGCGAGGAGATAACCGCCGCGCCGCCGCTGCCGCCAGTCTGGCTTGTGCTCGTTAATCCGGGCCTGCCCCTTAGCACGGCGGATGTTTTCGCCGCGCGTGAAGGCGATTTCTCACAGCCCGCGCGTTGGAGCGGGCCCATCGTGGAGGCGGCGGCCCTGGCGGAGCGGCTTGGGGCGGCGCGCAATGATCTGGAGCCGGGCGCGCGCTCCCTGGCGCCGCGCATCGGCGAGGCGCTGGCCGCGCTTCAGGCGAGCACCGGGTGCCTGATCGCGCGCCTGTCGGGTAGCGGCGCCACCTGTTTCGGGCTCTATGGGAACCAGGCCTCGGCCGAGGCGGCGGCGGCCACGATCGCCCGCGCGCAGGAGGGCTGGTGGGTCCAGGCCGCGCCCGTGCTAACGGACGCCGGGCCCGCGTCCGGCTGACAGAAATCGGATTTGATCGGGAAGGGACCGGGCCGGCTCGATCAGCCGTCGCCGTCGAGGAGTTTCACTACCTCACGCATGTCGGTCAGCAACTCCTGCGAGGGCCGGCCGTTCACGGGCAGGCCCGCGTATTCCTGGTAGAGGCGGATGGCGGAGGTGGTCTGGCCGTCCAGGATGCCGTCGGCCTGGGTCGTCCCCATGTCCATCCGGGTGAGCAGCCGTTCCATCTCGGTGATCTCGCCGCTGTTCAGGCCGTCTGTCTCATCGTCCAGCACCTCGATCGTCACCTCTTCAGGCGCTTCGCCGAGTTGCCGGGACGGCATCGCAATCGCAACGGTGGCGTTTTCGAGGGGAATCACGATGCTGGCGAACTTCTGGTCTTCCACCATCGACTCGGCTTCGCCGGGTCCGGCGGAAGGGACCGCGAAGCGGTCGCCAGGCGAATCGCCAAGCGTGCCGGCCGAAGCGGAAACCTCCAAAGACGGCGCCTCGGCCACGGACGCGATCCGCTCATCGGCCGGATAGGGGCTCGCCTGTTCGAAGGCCGTGACATCGGGCGCTTCGGCGCGGTCACTAAGGATGAACAGTCCGATCAGCGCGGCGGTGCCCAGAACCAAGAAGCTCCGCGTGTAGACGTGCCTGCGGCTGTGGCGCCGTTCGGTGACGTGGACCGCGTTGGTGGGGACCAGGCGTTTCGGCCGGGCCGGCCCTTCGGCGGCCTTGGAGGGCGTTTCCTTGGCGCTGTAGATGATGAGTGAATCCTGACCCGGGTCGTCTCCAGTCCCATCCTCGTCTCCGCTGAACATGGGACCGCTCGATCGGGACGGCCCGGACGCTTCGGCGCTTCGTGTGACGAAGGCGGGCAGCTGGTTCAGTTCGTCGGCCAGACCCTGGCCTTGCGCGGCATCGCTGGATCTTGTGATCTCGACCTTTGTCTTGGCGCGGCGGCCAGCCCCGGTCTTGCCTCGGGCAGCCGGCTTCTTGGCGGCCTTTTTCTTGACCGCGCCCGTCTTGCGGGCCTGCGTCTTACGGGCAGCTGACTTGGCCTTGCCCGTCTTCCGGGTTCCGGAAGACCGGGACTTGGCCGCGCCTTTTTTACCGCCCGAGGATGATTTTTTCTTCGTCGCCACGCCGAGCAACCCTCTTGCCAGAGCGAGACGGTATTGTGCCAGAGCAGTCCTTAAGCGCAGCTTAACCCTGGGCCCCGGGCCCACCTTGTGGCGCCCTGGGCCCGGGCCTAGATTAGGCCGCCATGAGCCACAATACCTGGATGCACCGTGGAGTCCGCCTGGCCGTCCGGCCCCTGGTGCGGACCCCGGTCACCCCGAACCAGCTCACCACCCTGCGTCTCCTGACCGGCCTGGCGGCGGCGGTGGCGCTGGGCCACGGCGGGGAGGCTTGGCGGGACTGGGGCGCCGGGATTTTCGTTCTGGGCTTGTTCCTCGACCGCGCCGATGGCGAGCTGGCCAGACTCGGGGGCAAGACCAGCCCCTGGGGCCATAGCTACGACCTGGTGAGTGATTCGATCTGCAACGCGGCGGCCTTCCTGGGCCTGGGCATCGGGTTGCGCGCCGGGGTGTTCGGCCTCTGGGCGCCTTTCATGGGTCTGGCCGCGGGCCTGGCTATCGCCGCGATCCTCTGGCTGGTGATCAAGGCGGAGGAGGGCCACGGCGCGCGCGCGGCGGAGCTGGGATCGGCCGCCGGTTTCGATGCCGACGATGTCCTGCTGGTCCTGCCGGCCGCGGTCTGGCTGGGATTTTCCGACTGGCTGCTGTTGGCCGCCGGCCTGGGCGCGCCGGCCTTTGCGGTCTACATGGTCGTCCGCTTGCGCGGCCTGCTGCGGCCCTCGTCCGGACCCTAGAGGCGGGGCCGCTTGGCGAGCCGCGCCTTGACGACCCGGCCCAGGGTCCAGAGGCAATAGAGACCTGCCCCGATCCCGGCGGCGGTGAAAAAGGGCGTAAGCCAGCCGAGCCAGGTAATGGGCGCGATTAAATAGATGCCGTCCTCCAACTCGAAACCGGCCAGGCTCGGGTAGCCGACGGCCTCGCCGCCGCTCAAATCCAACTGGCGGTCCAGGTCCAGGTTGAGAAACAGCGAAATGAGCGCCGAGGCCGCGCCCAGTGCGCCGAGCAGCAGCGCCCAAACCCCGAGCGGCCCGTCCGCCAGGCCTATGCCCATCCCGGCGAAGAGCGCGGCGTAGCTGAGCCCGCCTGTGGCGTAATCGAAGTAATAGCCGAAGCGCGAGCCCTTGCCCGTGAGGCGGGCCAGTTCGCCGTCGAAGTGGTCCAGGAAGCGGGCGAGCACGAAAAGCCCCGCGCCCCAGTTGGCCTGCGCGGCCTCGCCCTGGGCGAGCAGCCAGGCGCCGGCGAGCGCCAGGAGCAGGCTGAAAGCGGTGATCTGGTTCGGCGTGATGCCGGTCTTGGCCAGCGGCCGCACCAGGACGCGCGCCATGCGCTGATCGTAAGGCGGTTTGTCCATGGACGCGGCCGATTCCTTCCCTGCCAACTCAGTTACGTGGCGCGAGCGCCGCAGCGTTGTCAAGCCGTGCCGCCACGGCTATAAGCCCAGGGAAGCCGGACGCCCAACCAGTTTCCCGAACTTGCCGTGAGCGCAACAGACATGCACGCCGGTCACCGGCTGCTCGTCCGGTGGATTTCCCTGGTCCAGCGGCTGGCGGCGCCGATTCTCGTGTTCTCGCTGCTGGCGACGCTGGCGGCGGGCTACGGCACGCTCAGCAACATCGGCATCAACACCAGCACCACGGACATGTTGTCCGAGGATCTGCCGTTCCGCCGCAACGACAAGGCGCTGAGCGATGCCTTTCCCCAGAGCACGAATACCTTTTCCATCGTTATCGACGCCCAAACCCCCGATCTGGCCGAGGATTCGGCGCGCCGCCTGTTCCATGAGCTGACCGCACGCCCCGAGCTTTTCAGCCATGTCTTCTATCCGGAAGCCGAAGACTATTTCCGCCGCCACGGTCTGCTCTATCTCGATCTGGACGAGCTCGATCGCCTAAGCGATCGCCTGGCCGAGGCCCAGCCTCTGCTGTCCGCACTAGCCGAGGACCCTTCCCTGCGCGGTCTTTCGCTGCTTTTGCGCCAGGCGCTCGATGGCGAGGAGGAGGCTGCGGCCGCCGTGGCGCCCGCGCTCACGAAGATCGCCGCCGCCGTGGAATCTCTCGCGGCCAACCAGGACAACCCGGAGCGGGCGCTGGCGCTCTCCTGGCGGGAGCTGCTGTCGGGTGGGGAACCGACGGAGGAGGAGCGGCGCAAATTCGTTCTGGTCAAGCCGGTGCTCGACTTCGGCTCGATGGAGCCCGCTTCGCGCGCCATCGAAGCCGTGCGCGGCCTGGCCGGCGAGTTGGGTCTTATCGAGGAGAGGGGCGTGCGCCTGCGCATGATCGGCTCGGCCGTCATGTTCCAGGAGGAGCTGCGCAGCGTGGCCGACAGCATGGGGCTGGTCGGCCTGATCTCCCTCGTCCTGGTGATCGGATTGCTGGCCTTTGGCCTGCGCTCGCTCTTCATGGTGGCGGCGACCCTGATCACGCTGTTCATGGGCCTCGTCTGGACCGCATTCTTCGCCACCGTGGTGGTCGGCGACCTTAACCTTATCTCGGTCGCCTTCGCGGTTCTGTTCATCGGCTTGAGCGTGGATTTCGGCATCCATTTCGTCCTGCGCTTTCAGGAGGCCGAGGGCCATGTCTCGGGCGCTTCGGGCCTGGGTGATGCCCTGCGCGAGACGGTGCAAGGCGTGGGCGGCCCGCTTGTGCTCTGCGCTGTCGCCGCCGCGGCCGGATTTTTCTCCTTCCTGCCCACCAGCTACCGGGGCCTGTCCGAACTCGGCCTGATCTCCGGCGCCGGCATGTTCATCGCGCTTTTCGCCAACCTGACGGTGCTTCCCGCCATCCTCAGCTTCTCCCCGCTGCACCTGCGGCGCGGGCCCTTCGCCCATCCCCGCCGGGAACGGGTCGAGCGCATCGTCATGCACCATCCGCGCGGCGTTCTTCTGGGCGCGCTCGTCCTCGGGATCGGCTCGCTGGCCTTGCTGCCCAGCGCCTGGTTCGACGACGATCCCATCAACCTGCGCGATCCGGAGTCCGAATCGGTGGCCACGCTGCTCGATCTGCTGGACGATTCGCGGGTCGAGCCCTACAGCGCCGACATCCTGACCCCGAATCTGGCCAGCGCCGAGGCGCTTGCCGCGCGGCTCGAAGAGCTGCCGGAAGTTGAGACGGCCATGACCCTGGGCGACTTCGTGCCAACGGATCAGGAAAACAAGCTCGCGCTCATCGACGAAATGGGCGTCTTCCTGACGCCGGTCTTTCAGCCCGCGGAGCGGGTGTCTCCCCCGTCTCCGGCGGAACAGCGCGCGGCCGTCGAGGCCCTGCGCGGTAGCCTGGACGGCGTCACGGGGACGCTTGCCCCGGGCGCCCTGCGCCTGGCGGCGGCGCTCGACCGGCTCGAGCCGACGGAAGCGGCGCTGGACGCGCTCGATCGAGCATTGCTCGGCGGCCTGCCGGCGCGCCTCGAATCGCTTGGCCTGGCGCTGGAGGCCGGGGAGGTCACGCTGGACGATCTGCCGGCCCAGTTGCGTGCGCGCAGCCTGGCCGCCGATGGGCGCGCCAAGATCGAGGTCATTCCGCGCGAGAACCTGCACGAGGCCGGGGCGCGCCGCCGCTTCGTGGAAGCGGTGCTCCGGGTGGCGCCCGGGGCCGCCGGGGCGCCGGTGACCATCACCGGGGCCGGGCGCGCGGTCGTGGATGCCTTCGCCGAGGCGGCGGTCTACGCCGTCGTGCTCATCACCCTGCTGCTGTTGGTGCTCTTGCGCAGCGTCCGGGACAGTCTCTTGGTACTGGCGCCGCTCATCCTGGCCGCGCTGCTCACGGTGGCCGCGACCGTTGTGTTGAGCATCCCCTTCAACTTCGCCAATGTGATCGTGCTGCCGCTGCTGTTTGGCCTGGGGGTGGCGGGCGGCATCCATATCGTGTTCCGCGCGCGCGAGGCGGGCAGCCTGAGGCTCCTCTCCACCAGCACGCCGCGCGCCGTGCTGTTCAGCGCCCTGACCACGATCGGCTCCTTCTGGGCGCTGGCGCTGTCCAGCCACCGCGGCATGGCGAGCATGGGCCTGCTGCTTTCGATCGCGATCACGCTGTCCATGCTCTCAACCCTGGTGGTTCTGCCGGCACTCCTGCGCGTTACCGGCATGCCGCCGCGCGCCGAACACCCAACGCACTGAGGTCCGCCGAGGAGCTGTTTCTTGCTGCGCATCATCGCCCTTCTGATCGGCCTCGGCCTCCTGGCCTTCATCGCGTTGCAGACCGATCTCACCCAGGTCTGGCAGGGCTTGCTGCAGCTTGGCCTGGCTGGGGCGCTTGCCGTCTGCGCCGTCTATTTCCTGGCCTTCGTACTCGATACCGCCTCCTGGCAGCTCACCTTGCCCAGCGCGCGGCTCAATCTGGCTTGGCTCTACCGCCTCTGGAAGCTGCGCATGCTGGGCGAGGCGCTCAATCTTGTCCTGCCCGCCGGCTCCATGGGCGGCGAGCCGGTCAAGGCCGTGCTGCTGAAAAAGTCTTTCGAGATCGGCTATCACGAGGGCACGGCCTCGGTGATCATGGCGCGGACGATAAATCTAATATCGCTTCTCCTCTTCGCCGGGATCGGCTTTGCGGTCATGCTCGGGCGCGACTGGATGCCCGATGCGCTGCTGCTGGCCATGGGGATCGGTTGGGCCGCGCTGGCCCTGGGAGTCATGGGCTTTTATATCGTGCAGCGCTGGCGCGCGGCCAGCCGCCTTGGGGTTTGGCTCGCGCGGGGGCGCTTCGGCCGGCCGATAGGCAAAGCGCTGGTGCATCTTGAGCAAGTGGATGACCACTTCGTCGCCTTCTACTTGCGCCAGCCGGGGCGCTTTGCGGGCGCCCTGATACTGGCGCTTGTCAACTGGATGGTTGGAGCATTCGAGGTCTACGCCATCATGTGGTTTCTGGCGCAGCCGATCTCGTTCGCCGATGCCTGGCTGATCGAGGCCGCGGCCCAGCTGGTGCGCGCCGGCGCCTTTTTCATCCCGGCCAGCCTGGGGGCCGTGGAAGGGGTCATGGTGCTCATCTACGCGGCCATGACCGGCAGCGGCGCGCTGGGTCTCGCGGTGGCGTTGATCCGGCGCGGGCGCGAGCTGCTCTGGGTCGCCTGGGGCTTCTGGCTCGGCTGGCTGAATACGCCCGGCGGCCTCGCCGCCATGCGCGAATCCACTGCGCCCGGGCCTCCGGCCGGGCGCGAGTAAGGCGGGCCTGGCGCCGTGCGGGCCGCGGTTTTCAGGCGCGTTGCGGCGCGCCGCGTTCGGCGCTAGTTTCCCCCCGCCGGCCTCTCCTTCGTCCCTCGACCCGCCGGCCGAAGTTGTACGGGCTCTCCGCCGAAGGCTATGGCCCGCAGGCGGGCGGGCGGGCAGACTCGAGACGAGGAGGCTCAGGGTGAGGCCCACTCCTCCACCTCATGCTGAGCTTGTCGAAGCATGAGTCGGGCACAGCGGATGGGGCGTGGCCAAGTGGTTAAGGCAACGGGTTTTGATCCCGTGATCCCAGGTTCGAATCCTGGCGCCCCAGCCAGCCAGTCTGCACTCTCACGGCCTGATCTCCGGCAATG
>JAZGBC010000152.1:0-5094 GCA_036444495.1 Kiloniellales bacterium | reverse complement strand
CCGGACCGTCGCTTCACCGCGATTGGCGGGGCCATCGACTTTGGCGTTCGTCTGATTGCCGAAAACGCATTTGAAGGCCGTCAGTTGAAGATCGATGTATCGGGCGACGGCCGCAGCAATACCGGCTTACCCCCATCCATACCTCGACAAGAGGCAAATGCCCTGGGGGTAGTGATCAATGGGTTGCCTATCCTCACTTATCCTGACAACAAGCTCTACGATTTGGACACATACTATCGCGAAAAAGTAATACTCGGTCCCGGCGCATTCGTCGAAATCGCCAATGATTATGACGACTTCGCGCGCGCCTTCCTGCGCAAACTGCTGCGCGAATTGACCCCCCTGGTCAGCCAAGAAAATGCCGCACCGCGAGCGCTGATTCAAGAAACTCATACACGTCAGCTGAACCTCCGCTGAGGGCCATAAGCGGGCATTGGCGGGCTAGGCTCTAGATCCAATCCCAACGCGCTTAATGAGTACAGGCCCTGGTCCGCCCGGCTATACCCCCGCCATGACGAGCGGCAGGGGCGGCACCGTTTCCAGCTCCGCCGGCAGGCCGCGCTCGCGGCGCGGCGTGCGGCCGAAGAAATCGCGGTAGCACTTGGAGAAGTGCGAGGCCGAGACGAAGCCGCAGGCGAGCGCCACGTCGATCACCGACATGTTGGTCTGGATCAGCAGAAGGCGCGCCTTGTTGAGGCGCAGCTCCAGGTAATAGCGCGCCGGCGAGCGGTTCAGATACTTGCGGAACAGGCGCTCGAGCTGCCGCGTCGAGAGCCCGGCGCTGCGCGCCAGTCCGCCCCGGCCGATGGGCTCCTCCAGGTTCGCCTCCATCAGCTCGATGACCTTGAGCAGCTTGGGGTGGCGCACGCCGAGGCGCGCGGGCAGCGACTTGCGCTGCTGGTCGTGGTGGCCGCGGATGCGCTCGTGCAGGCACTGGTCGGCTACCGAGGCCGCCAGCTCGTGCCCGTGCTGCCGGGCGATCGCATAGAGCATCAAGTCGATGGCCGCCGTGCCGCCGGAGCAGGTGAAGCGGTTGCGGTCCACCTCGAATAGCTCGTTGGTCACCTCGATCTCCGGGAAATCTTCGACGAAGCCGGCCAGGTTCTCCCAGTGGATGGTGCAGCGGTAGCCGTCGAGCAGCCCGGCGCGCGCCAGGATATGGGCGCCGGTGCAGAGCGCCCCGATGTCCGCGCCCTTGCGCGCCATGCGGCGCAGCCAGGAGATGGCCGCCCGGTCGTTGAAGCGTTGCACGTCGGTGCCGCTGCACACGATGATCGTGTCCAGGCCGCACGCCCGCTCCAGGTCGCCCTCGGGATGCAGCTCGATCCCATTGGAGGCGCGCACAGGCCCGCCGCCGCTGGAAAAAAGGTGCCAGGAATAGAGCTTGAGCCCGCTCATGCGGTTGGCCAGGCGCAGGGTCTCGACGGCCACCGTAAAAGCGATCATGGAGAAGCTGGGGACCAGCAGCAGCCCCATTTGCTGCGGCAGCTCCCGCGGCGCGTTGCCCAGCATGGTTGCCTCTCAAACCCTCCGTGAAGTCCCTCGCCCAAGCCCCTTGCCGGCCTCGGCTTTTCCGGACCGGCGGGGGACTCTGGCATAGAATCCCCATGTCGCGAACAGAAAAATATCCGGCGTAAATTCGCAAGCCGGAATCGCCGCCCTTGGTTCCTCTGTGGCCCGGCCGAGTGGTTATGAAATGCCCCGTTTTCCGCGCATTTCAGCTTGCAAAGGCGGCCATTGCCGATAGGCTCGCGGCAAAAGGGGGCCTGAGCGGACGGCCCGGCAGGGGGCACCACCGACGATGCCGACGCGCTACTCGATCTTCAGCCTGCTGCGCAACGCGCTCGGCTACCATCAGGACTGGCCGGAGGCCTGGCGCAGCCCGGAGCCCAAGCCGTCTTACGAGGTGGTCATCGTGGGCGGCGGCGGCCACGGCCTGGCCACGGCCTACTACCTGGCCAAGGAGCACGGCATCACCGACGTCGCCGTGATCGAGCGCGGCTGGCTGGGCGGCGGCAACACGGGGCGCAACACCACCGTGGTTCGCTCCAACTACCTCTGGGACGAGAGCGCGGCGCTCTACGAATTCGCCCTCAAGCTCTGGGAGGGCCTGTCCCAGGAGCTGAACTTCAACGTCATGTTCAGCCAGCGCGGCGTGCTCAACCTGGCGCACAACCAGCACGACCTGCGCGAGCTGTCGCGCCGGATCAACGCCAACCGCCTGAACGGCGTGGATTCCGAATTCCTCGGCCCGGCGCAGATCAAGCAGCTGGTCCCGCTCATCGACCTGCGCGCGGGCGGGCGCTACCCGGTGCTCGGCGGCTCGCTGCAGCGGCGCGGCGGCACCGCGCGCCACGACGCGGTGGCCTGGGGCTACGCGCGCGGGGCCGATGCGCGCGGCGTCGACATCATCCAGGAATGCCCGGTCACCGGCTTCCGCATCGAGGCCGGCCGGGTGACGGGCGTCGAGACGGGCAAGGGCTTCATCGGCGCCAAGAAGGTGGCGATCGCCGTGGCCGGCCATTCCAGCGTCATGGCCGAGCTCGCCGGCTTCCGCATGCCGGTAACCTCCGTGCCCTTGCAGGCGCTCGTCTCCGAGCCGGTCAAGCCGGCGCTCGATACGGTGGTCATGTCGAATGCGGTGCACGCCTACATCAGCCAATCCAACAAGGGCGAGTTCGTCATCGGCGCGGGCGCGGACAAGTACGTCGGCTATGCCCAGCGCGGCAGCCTGCCGGTCACCGAGGAGACGCTCGCGGCGGTTTGCGAGCTCTTCCCGAGCTTGCGGCGCATGCGCATGATGCGCCAGTGGGGCGGCATCGTGGACACCTGCCCCGACGCCAGCCCGATCCTCGGCAAGACTCCGGTGGGGGGCCTGTACATGAACTGCGGCTGGGGCACCGGCGGCTTCAAGTCCACGCCCGGCTCGGGCTGGGTCTACGCGCACACCGTCGCGCACGACGAGCCGCACGAGCTGAACGCGCCCTTCACGCTGGACCGTTTCCGCACGGGATACCTGATCGACGAGCACGGCGCGGCCGCCGTGGCGCACTGAGCTTAGGAGTCCTCTATCATGCTGCTCATCCCCTGCCCCTATTGCGGCCCGCGCAGCGAGGAGGAGTTCTCCTACGGCAACGAGGCCCACATCGCCCGGCCCAAGGCGCCGGAAAAGCTCTCCGACGCGGAATGGGCCGAGTACCTGTTCATGCGCTCCAACACCAAGGGCGTGTTTCTCGAGCGCTGGATGCACGCCCAGGGCTGCCGGCGCTGGTTCAACGTGGCGCGCGACACCGTGAGCTACGAAATCCTCGCGGTCTACGAGATGGGCAAGAAGCCGCCCAAGCTCAAGATGAGCACCAAGGTCTGAAGACCGTGGCGCAACGCTTCCGCCTGCCCGAAGGGGGCCTGATCGACCGGAGCCAGCCGCTCGGCTTCCGCTTCGACGGCGCCGATTATCAGGGCTATGCCGGAGACACGCTGGCCTCTGCGCTCCTGGCCAACGGCGTGCATTTCGTCGGGCGCAGCTTCAAGTACCACCGCCCGCGCGGCATCTTCTCGGCCGGCCCGGAGGAACCCAACGCGCTGGTGCAGTTGGGCGAGGGCGCACGCACCGACCCCAACCAGCGCGCCACCCAGGTGGAGTTGGTCGAGGGCCTCAGCGCGGCCTCGCAGAACCGCTGGCCGAGCCTCGATTTCGACGTAGGTGCGGTCAACAACCGGCTCTCGCGTTTCCTCCCCGCGGGCTTCTACAACAAGACCTTCATGTGGCCGGCCGCGCTCTGGATGAGGTACGAGCAGGTCATCCGCCACGCCGCCGGCATGGGCAAGGCGCCCGAGGCGCGCGATCCGGACCGTTACGACAAGACTTATGCGCATTGCGATGTCCTGGTGGTGGGCGCCGGGCCGGCGGGCCTGGCCGCCGCCCTTGCCGCCGGTGAGACCGGCGCGCGCGTGATCCTCGTGGAACAGGACGCGGCGCTCGGCGGCGGACTGCTGGCCGCAAGGGACGAGAAGATCGGCACGAAATCGGCGCTCGATTGGGTGGCCAAGACGCGCGCCGAGCTGGACAAGCTGGACGAGGTCACGCTGCTGAGCCGCACGACTGCTTATGGTTATTTCGACCACAATTTCCTGGCGCTCATCGAGCGGGTCACCGATCACCTGGCGGACAAGCCGGAACAGTTGCCGCGCCACCGGCTCTGGAAGGTCCGCGCCAGGCAGGTGGTGCTCGCCAGCGGCGCCATCGAGCGGCCCCTGGTCTTCGCCGGCAACGACCGCCCGGGCATCATGCTGGCGGATGCCTGCCGCACCTACGTCAACCGCTACGCGGTCAAGCCGGGCCGCAAGGCCGCGCTCTTCACCAACAACGACGGGGCCTACCAGGCGGCGCTGGACATGGCGGCGGCGGGCATCGAGATCGCCGCCATCATCGACGCCCGCGCCGAGCCCGAGGGTCCGGCCACGGAAAGGGCCGAGGCCGCGGGCCTGCCCCTGCTCTCCGGCCACGCGGTCATCGGGACTTCCGGCAACAAGCGCATACGCCAACTCCGCGTGGCGCGCCTGAACGGCGACGGCACGGGCGTGACCGGCGAGGGCCAGCCGCTCGACTGCGACCTGCTGGCCGTCTCGGGCGGCTGGAGCCCGACGGTGCACCTCTTCAGCCAATCGCGCGGCAAGATCCGCTTCGACGCCGATCTCGGCTGCTTCCTGCCGGGTGAAGCGGCCCAGGCCACGCGCGCGGCCGGCGCCTGCAACGGCGCCTTCGGGCTGGCCTCCTGCTTGGCCGAGGGTTTCGCGGCGGGTGCGGCGGCGGCCAAGGACGCGGGTTGCAAGGGCACAGCGCGCAAGAAGAAGGCGCCCAAGGCGAACGACGAGGGTTTCCTGCCGGCGCGCTGGCTCTGGTGCGTGCCCTCGGACAAGCCGCTCGGCCAAGGCGGCAAGCACTTCGTCGACATTCAGAACGACGTGACCGCCGCCGACCTCAAGCTGGCCCTGCGCGAGGGCTACCGCTCCATCGAGCACCTCAAGCGCTACACCACCACCGGCATGGGCACCGACCAGGGCAAGACCAGCAACGTGAACGCCATCGGCATC
>JAZGBC010000151.1:0-4424 GCA_036444495.1 Kiloniellales bacterium | reverse complement strand
CCACCCAGGGCCAGAGGTCCTTGCCCAGCCACAGCCCGAGCGTCGCCGCGAGCACAAGCGCCCAGGCGGCCAGCCAGGGGCTGCGCCGGCCGAGGAATGGGGCCACGCTCGTAACCGCCGCACTCACCGCGCCCGGCTCCCGCCGACCAGCACCTCGAGGACCGCCTCGCGCGTGAGCACTCCGACCCTGCGTCCCGCCGTATCGGTCACCGCGAAGGGCTTGGCCGCATCCATGACCCGCGCCGCCAGGGTTTCGATCCGCTCGGCCGCCGCCACCTGCCCGGCGACCTCGCCCAGCCCATCGGCCGCCGCGCCGTCGAGTGCGGTCATCACCGAGCCGGCAGTGAGCACCTTGGCGCGCGGCACGTCATGGGTGAAATCGGCCACATAGTCGGTGGCCGGGTTGATCACCAGCTCCTCGGGCGTGCCGATCTGGATGATCCCGCCGTCGTTCATGATGGCGATGCGGTCGGCCAGGCGGATCGCCTCGTCGAAATCGTGGGTGATGAAGACGATGGTCTTGTGCAGCACGTTCTGCAGGCGCAGGAACTCGTCCTGCATCTCGCGCCGGATCAGCGGGTCGAGCGCGGAGAAGGGCTCGTCCAGGAACCAGATCTCCGGCTCCACGGCGAGCGACCGGGCGATGCCGACACGCTGCTGCTGCCCGCCGGACAGCTCGCGCGGGTAGTAGGCCTCGCGGCCCTGCAGGCCGACCAGCTCGATGACCTCCAGCGCGCGCTTCTCGCGCGCCGCGCGGCCCACGCCCTGTACCTCCAAGGGAAACGCAACGTTGCCGAGCACGGTGAGGTGAGGCAGCAGGGCGAAGTGCTGAAACACCATGCCCATCTTGTGCCGGCGAATCTCGATCATCTCCTTCTCGGAGGCGGCCAGCAGGTCCTGGCCGTCGAAGATCACCTTGCCGGCGGTGGGCTCGATCAGGCGCGACATGCAACGCACGAGCGTCGATTTGCCCGAGCCCGACAGCCCCATGATGATGAATATCTCGCCCTCGAAGACCTCAAGGCCGGCCTCACGCACGGCCCCGATCAGCCCGGCCTCCGCAAGCTCCTGGTAGCTTGCCTTGTGGTTGCGCTTGGCCAGGAACGTCTCGGCGTCGGGGCCGAAGACCTTCCAGACGTTCTCGCACGCGAGCTTGACGCTCCGCCCTCCACCGTCCGGTTCGCGCGCACCCTTATCGCTCACCGCCGTCTCCCTGGTGGCGTAGGTTCGTCATTCGATCATGAAACACGGGCGATCATGAAACACGGGCGATCATGAAACACGGGCGATCATGAAACACGGGCCGCCGCTTGGAAAGAGCAAGCCAAGCGGCGGCCCGCGGAATCGTCAAGGAAGAAGGCTTACTGGGTCCACTTCTTCCAGGTGGACTCGTTCTCCTTCAGCCACCGGGCGACCACGGCCTCGAGCTTCTTGCCCTCGAGGTCGATTTCGACGATCAAGTTGCCCATGGTCTTGTTGTCGATCTTGAAGTTGCGGATCGCCTTGTAGGCTCCGGGCCACTTTTTCTCGCCGCCCTTCCAGCCGACCTTCTTGATCCAACCGCGCGGCTTGCCGCAGTCGTAGGCCGCCTCCTTGTTCATGCCCCACTTGGGATCGCTGTAGCACTCGGGCGTATAGCGCGGGAAGTCGACCCACTCGCCGTCGAACTTCACCGTCGCCCAGTGCGGCGTATAGACCCAGGCCAGGATCGGCGCCTTGCGCTCATAGGCCGACTGGATCTCGGCGAACAGCGCCGCATCGGTGCCGGCGTGTACGACCTCGTAATCGAGGCCCAAGGCCTCGGCCCGCTCATCGTCGAAACCGGCCCAGGTGACCGGCCCGCCAAGATAACGGCCCTTGGGTGCGGTCTCCGGCGTGGAGAAAACCTTGGCGCACTTGTTGAGCGCCTTCCAATCGGGCAACCCCGGACATCTCTCCTTCATGTAGAGCGGATACCACCACTCCTCGATGGCATCCATGCCGGTCTCGCCCAGGTCCACCGTCTTGCCGGTGGCCAGCGAGGCGTCCATGGCCTCCTTGCCCGTGGTCTCCCACATCTCCATCGCTACATGCAGGTCGCCCGATTCCAGGCCCGCAAATTGGGCGATGTAGTCGGCCTGCACCAGCTCGATGTTGTAGCCCATGGACTCGAGCACGCCGGCCATGATGTGGGTGGTGACGTACTGGCCGGTCCAGTCGTGGATGGTCAGCTTGATGGGATCCTTGGATTCCTGTGCCCCGGCCGATCCGGCCAGAGCCATGGCCACCGCGAACGTCCCGGCAGCGGCCAATGAAACGAGTTTCTGCGATACCCTCATACGATTAGCCTCCCGTCGAATTATTTTGACCCGGGGCCCATTGGCCCGGGGCGATTGGCGAAAGATGATCTGCGGCTCCGGCCGGGAAACCTGGTTTTTCTTTGCCGTCCCGGCCGACTGCTTGCGACTCCCTGCGTAGTCCCGAATCCGCGTTCCCGCGGCCCCATGACACGGCGGCGCGGGCCGGCCTCGATAGTCGCAGACACCGGCCCCGCACAGCATTAAATCAGAAATCGAAACGCCCCTCCCTGTCAAGGGATACCCACAAAATATCACAAAAAACCACATTGTCGGGCTGAGGCCGATCGCCCTAATATAGCGACCTGGACATCCCGGCGATCGGAGCGAAGCAGACCGGGAGCACGCAAGGAGGACAGCGGCACCCATGCACCGCTCGGCCCGGCAGGCGGCCATCATGAAGGCCCTGGGACTGCACGGCACCTGTACGGTGACCGGGCTGGCCGACCAGCTCACCGTGTCCGGCGAGACCATCCGCCGGGACATCAAGATCATGGCCAACCGGGGCCTGGTCGAGCGGGTCCACGGCGGGGTCGTGCTGCCCGACCTGTTCCGCGAACCGGCTTTTAAGCGGCGCCTGGACCGCAACCCCGAGGCCAAGAGAGCGATCGCCCGCACGGCCGCGTCCCAGCTGCGCAACGGCGAGTCCCTGATGATGGACACGGGCAGCACCACCGCCTACGTGGCCCGCGCCCTGGCCGGCCACAGCGACCTCATGGTGGTGACCAACTGCGCCGATATCGCCGGGGCGCTGGCGGGCAGCAGCCGGAACAAGATCTATATGGCCGGCGGCGAGTTCCGCGCCGACGACGCGGCGGTCTTCGGCACCTCGGCCATCCGCTTCGTGGAGCAGTTCAAGGTGCGCACCGCGATCCTCTCGATCGCGGCGATCAGCGCCGATGCCGGGTTCATGGACTTCCACCTGAGCGAGGCGGATTTCTCGCGCGCGGCGATCCGCCAGGCCGGGCGGGTCATGGTGGTGGCGGACCATTCCAAGTTCACGGCCCAGGCGCCGGTCAAGGTCTGCGGCTTTGCCGAGATCGATATCCTGGTGACCGACCGGCCGCCGCCGACGCCCGTGATCGAGAGGCTGAACCAGGCCGGCGTCACGGTCCTGGTGGCGGAGTGAATGGACGATCTCGACCGCTTCCCGCGCGTCGCGCTGGCGCATCTGCCCACGCCCCTGGAGCCGCTCGAGCGCCTGAGCGGGCATCTGGGCGGGCCGAGGATCCTCATCAAGCGCGACGACTGCACCGGCCTCGCGCTGGGCGGCAACAAGACCCGCAAGCTGGAATTCCTCATGGCCGCGGCGCTGGACAAGGGCGCCGATACGGTCATCACCAGCGGCGGCCTGCAGTCGAACCACGTGCGCCAGACCGCCGCGGCCGCCGCCAAGCTGGGCCTCGAGGCCGAACTGGTGCTGATCCGCAACGTGCCCTGGGAGGGCGCCGACTATGCCGAGGGCGGCAACGTCCTGCTCGACCGCCTGCTCGGCGCCCGGCTGCACATCCTCCCGGGCGAAACCGACCGCACCAAGGCGATGGAGGAGCTGGCCGGGAGGCTCAAGGCCGGGGGCCGGCGTCCCTATGTGATTCCGGTTGGCGGATCGAACGAAGTGGGGGCGCTCGGCTACGTCGCTTGCGCGCGGGAGTTGGCGGCGCAGGCCGAGGCGCTTTGCGGCGGCTTCGATGCCCTGGTGCTGGCCAGCTCCAGCGGCGGAACCCAGGCGGGCCTGGTTGCGGGCCTGGCGGCGCTCGGCCACCCGGCCCGGGTCATTGGCATCGACGTGGACGCCGACCCCGGCGGGATTCGCGAAACCGTGGCCGAGATCGCCGGGGCGACACTCGCCCGGCTCGAGCCGCGAACCGGCCTGCCGGAAGCAGCGGTCATCGTCGAGGGCGGCTATTCGGGCGCGGCATATGGCCTGCCGACGGAGGCCATGACCGAGGCCGTGGCCCTGCTGGGCCGTCTGGAGGGCATCTTTCTCGACCCGGTCTACAGCGGCAAGGCCATGGCCGGGCTGATCGGCCTGATCGGGGCGGGCCGCTTCCGCCCCGGGGAGCGGGTCGTCTTCCTGCACAGCGGGGG
>JAZGBC010000150.1:0-41826 GCA_036444495.1 Kiloniellales bacterium | reverse complement strand
CGCTCGGTCCGCGGCGCCAAGGGAGGTTACAAGCTCGCCCAAAGCCCGCAGAACATTTCCGTCGCCGACATCATCAGCGCCATCGAAGGTCCGATTGCGCTCACCCAATGCATGGACCACGCCCTTGGATGTTGCGACATCGAGCCCCTTTGCCCGTCCCGTCATGGCTGGCAGGTGATCAACGACACCCTGCGCCGGTCGCTCGAGGGCGTGTCGCTGGCCGAAATTTCCAACCAGGTTCAACCGTTCGCCGCCCGTGGCGCCAGCGCCAGCGCCATGCATCAGGCGCCGAGCGAAGGGACAAACGGCTGAACCAAGCCGTCAGATAGCGAAAGAGAAACGATCATGGCTGTATCGAGTGAAACCCTGGAGACGGTCCGGTCGGTCACCGGCGGCGAGTACAAGTACGGCTTCGTTACCGATATCGAGTCCGACTTTGCGCCACGCGGCTTGAACGAGGACATCGTCCGTTTCATCTCGGCCAAGAAGGAAGAGCCCGACTGGCTTTTGCAGTGGCGGCTCAAGGCCTATCGGTTCTGGACCGGGCTCGAGCATGAGGAGCCCAAATGGTCGAAGGTCCAGCACCCGCCGATCGATTTCCAGGACGCCTACTATTACGCCGCGCCCAAGGAGGCCAAGGATGGCCCCAAGAGCCTCGATGAGGTCGATCCGGAACTGCTGCGGACCTATGAGAAGCTCGGCATCCCATTGCGGGAACAGGAGGTGCTGGCCGGCGTTGCCGTGGACGCGGTGTTCGACAGCATCTCGGTCGCCACCACCTACAAGGAAAAGCTCGCCGAGCTCGGCATCGTCTTCTGTCCCTTCTCCGAGGCGGTGAAGGAACACCCGGATCTGGTGCAGAAGTATCTCGGCTCCGTCGTGCCCTACTCCGACAACTTTTACGCCACGCTGAACTCGGCGGTGTTCTCCGACGGCTCCTTCGTCTATATCCCGCCGGGCGTGCGCTGCCCGATGGAGCTTTCGACCTACTTCCGTATCAATGCGGCCAACACCGGACAGTTCGAACGCACCCTGATCATCGCCGATCGGGACAGTTACGTCAGTTACCTCGAAGGCTGCACGGCGCCGATGCGCGACGAGAACCAGCTCCATGCCGCGGTGGTCGAACTCGTCACCCATGACAACGCCGAGATCAAGTACGCGACGATCCAGAACTGGTATCCCGGCGACAAGGACGGCAAGGGCGGCATCTACAACTTCGTGACCAAGAGAGGGGCGTGCCGGGGCCGAAATTCGAAAATCTCCTGGACCCAGGTCGAGACCGGCTCGGCGATTACCTGGAAGTATCCGAGCGTGATCCTGCAGGGCGACAACTCGATCGGCGAGTTCTACTCGGTCGCCGTTACCAACAACTACCAGCAGGCCGACACCGGCACCAAGATGATCCATATCGGCAAGAACACCAAATCGCGCATCATCTCGAAGGGGATTTCTGCTGGTCATGGCCAGAACACTTATAGGGGGCTCGTGAGGATGCTCGGCAAGGCCGAGGGGGCGCGGAATTACACCCAGTGCGATTCGCTGCTGATCGGCGACCGCTGCGGCGCGCACACCGTGCCCTACATCGAGTGCAAGAACCGCTCGGCTATCGTCGAGCACGAGGCCACCACCTCGAAGATCAGCGAGGACCAGCTCTTCTATTGCCGCCAGCGCGGCCTGGGCGAGGAGGACGCGGTGGCGCTGGTGGTCAACGGCTTCTGCCGCGAGGTGCTGCAGCAACTGCCCATGGAGTTCGCGGTCGAGGCGCAGAAGCTGGTGGGCATTTCACTCGAAGGCAGCGTGGGATGAGACGGCAAGGTGATTGGAGTCAGGGAGAGGGACGAAAACTTTGATGCTTGAGATCAAGAACCTGCATGCCAGCGTGGACGGCAAGGCGATCCTGAAGGGCCTGGATCTGTCCATCGGAGCCGGCGAGGTGCATGCGCTCATGGGCCCGAACGGCTCGGGCAAGTCGACGCTCGCCTACGTCATGACCGGACGCGACGGCTATCGGGTCACCGAGGGCGAGATCGTCTACAAGGGCCGCGACCTGCTCGCCATGAGCCCGGAGGAGCGTGCGGGCGAAGGCCTGTTCCTGGCCTTCCAGTATCCGGTCGAGATCCCCGGCGTGCCCAACACCACCTTCCTGAAGGAATCCCTCAACGCCGTGCGCAAGTACCGCGGCGAGGAGGTGCTGGACGCCATGCAGTTCGTCAAGCTGGCGCGCCGGAGGATGAAGGAGCTGGGCGTCTCGGAAGATCTGCTCAAGCGGCCTCTGAACGTGGGCTTCTCCGGCGGCGAGAAGAAGCGCAACGAGGTGCTGCAGATGGCCGTGCTCGAGCCCACACTCGCGGTGCTCGACGAGACCGACAGCGGCCTGGACATCGACGCGCTCAAAGCCGTGGCCGATGGCGTCAACGCCCTGCGATCGCCGGAGCGCTCCACCCTGATCATCACCCACTACCAGCGCCTGCTCGACTACATCGTGCCCGATAAGGTGCACGTCCTGGCCGGCGGGCGCATCGTGCGCAGCGGCGACAAGGAACTGGCGCGCGAGCTGGAAAAGACCGGCTACGCGGCCTTCACCGGAGAGGCGGCCTAGGACATGCCCGCCCAGTCCTTCACCGAGCAGTTCGACTCCCTGCGGGGCGAGTTGCCGGGCGCCGCCCTGCCCTGGCTGCGCGAGTTGCGCGACGCCGGGATCGAGCGCTTCGGCTCGCTCGGCCTGCCCGGACCCAAGGAAGAGTCCTGGAAGTACACGCGCCTGCGCCCCTTGGAGCAGACCGGCTTCGCCCCGGCGCCGGCGGCCGACACGGTCAGCATCGATCGCCTGCCCGCGCTCTTCCCGCAGAGCGGCATGGGCCACCGGGTGATCTTCGTCAACGGCCGGCTGCGCCAATGCATCTCCTTCTTGCCCGGCGAATTGCCCGAGGGCGCCGAACTGGGCGGCCTGGCCGAGGCGCTGGGGCGCGATCCCGAGGGCATGGCCGAACGCCTGGGACGCATCGGCCGGCTCGACGGCCAATCCCTGCTGGCGCTGAACACCGCCATGATGCGCGACGGCTTGCTGCTCAGGGTCAAGGCCGGCGTCACCATCCCGCTGCCCATCGAGGTGGTCTACGTGGGCGCGGCGGGCGCCGAGCCCATCTCCTATCACCCGCGCAATCTTATCGTGCTCGAGCCGGGCAGCCGGGCCACCGTCGTGGAGCATCACGTGGGGCTCGGCGAGGGCGCCTATTTCGCCAACAGCGTGACCGAGATCCTGGTCCAGGAAGATGCCGAGTTGCATCACTACAAGGTCCAGGAGGAAGGTCCCGAGGCGGTGCATATCGCCACCCTGCACGCGCGGCTGGAGCGCGGCGCGGTCTATGACAGCTTCACCCTCAGCACCGGCGCCAAGCTGGCGCGCAACGAGGCCTCGGTCCAGCTCGCCGGCCCGGGCGCCGAATGCCACCTGAACGGCGCCTACATGCTGCGCGGCAAGCAGCATTGGGACACCACGAGCGTGATCGATCACCTGACGCCCCATACCACCTCCCGCGAGGTCTTCAAGGGCGTGGTGGACGACGAGGCGCGCGCCGTCTTCCAGGGCCGCATCACGGTGCATCCCGGCGCGCAGAAGTCCAACGGCCATCAGCTCAGCAAGGCGCTCCTGCTGTCCGACCGGGCCGAGGTGGACGCCAAGCCGGAGTTGGAGATCTACGCCGACGACGTGAAGTGCAGCCACGGGGCGGCCACGGGCGATCTGGACCACGAAGCGCTCTTCTATCTGCGCTCGCGCGGCATTCCGGAGAGCACGGCGCGTCACATGCTGATCGAGGCCTTCCTGGGCGAGACCATCAACGGGATCGCCGCCGAGGGCCTCTGCCCGGCGCTCATGGCCAGCGTCGGACACTGGCTGTCACGCGCGACCAATGGGGAAAGGTCATGAGCGAGGCGATGGAAATCGCCGCCGGCGGCAACTCCACCCTGGCCTTCGACGTGGAGTCCGTGCGCGCCGATTTCCCCATCCTCAAGCAGGAGGTCTTCGGCCGCCCGCTGGTCTACCTGGACAACGCCGCCAGCGCACAAAAGCCGCGCCAGGTGCTGGACGTCATGCAGGAGGCCTACGAGACCTATTATTCCAACGTGCACCGCGGGCTGCACCGCCTGAGCCAGCTCTCGACCGACGGTTTCGAGGCGGGCCGCGAGAAGGTCGCCCGCTTCATCAACGCCGAGAGCGACAAAGAGATCGTCTTCACCCGCAACGCCACCGAGGCGATCAACCTGGTGGCGGCCTGCTATGGCCAGGCCTTCCTGAAGGAGGGCGACGAGGTGATCCTCTCGACCCTCGAGCACCACTCCAACATCGTGCCCTGGCAGCTCCTGCGCGAGCGCATCGGCATCGTGCTCAAGGTCGCGCCCATCGATGATGCGGGCAACCTGCTGCTCGACGGGTTCGAGGCCCTGCTCGGCCCGCGCACGCGGCTGGTCGCCATGCTCCATGTCTCCAACGCCATCGGCACGGTGGTGCCGATCGAGCAGGTCATCGCCCTCGCCCACTCCCGCGACGTGCCCGTGCTGGTGGACGGCAGCCAGGCCGTGCAGCACAGGATGGTGGACGTGCGCGAGCTGGACGCGGATTTCTACGTCTTTACCGGCCACAAGCTCTATGGGCCCAGCGGCATCGGCGTGCTCTACGGCAAGCGCGATCTCCTGAACGCCATGCCCCCCTACCAGGGCGGCGGCGAGATGATCTCCTCGGTCACCTTCGAGAAGAGCGAGTTCAAGGAGGCGCCGCACCGCTTCGAGGCCGGCACGCCGGCCATCGTCGAGGTCATCGGCCTGGGCGCGGCGCTGGACTACGTGGAGGCGCTGGGGCGGGACAACATCGCGGCCCATGAGGCCGGTCTGCTCGCCTACGCCACGACACGCCTGTCCCAGTTGCCGGGGCTTACGATCATCGGCACGGCCAGGGAGAAGGCGAGCATCGTCTCCTTCGTCATGGAGCAGGCCCACGCCCACGACGTGGGCACCATCGTGGACCGCGCGGGCGTGGCGATCCGGGCCGGACACCACTGCGCCCAGCCCCTGCTGCAACGCTTCGGGCTGACGGCCACGGCACGCGCTTCCTTCGGCATCTACAACACGCGCGCCGAGGTAGACGCGCTGGCCGAGGCGCTGGGTACGGTTTCGGAGCTATTCGGCTGATGATGGACGAGCTGCGCGAGCTTTATCAGGAGGTCATCCTGGACCATGGCCGCGACCCGCGGAACCACCGCTGTCCGGCGGAGGCCAACCGCCACGCCCAGGGCAACAACCCCATCTGCGGCGATAAGCTGGTGGTGCATCTGACCGTGGACGACAGCGGCCTCATTCGCGATGTCGCCTTCGAGGGCAAGGGCTGCGCCATTTCCATCGCCTCGGCCTCGCTCATGACCGAAATCCTGAAGGGCAAGACGAAAGACGAGGCCCGCGCCCTGTTCGACGATTTCCACGAGATGTGCACCAAGGACGACTTCGACGCGAGCGCCGCGAACGGCGACGTAGACGCGCTCGAACGCCTGCAGGTGCTCTCGGGCGTGCGCCAGTTTCCCATGCGCGTCAAATGCGCGACGCTGGCCTGGCACACGATGAACGCGGCCATGTCCGGCGAAACCGAGACCTCCACCGAGTAAAGAACCTAGAGAGAGGCGCCATGTACGATCAAGGATCCTTCGGACACCCCCCGCCCCCCGGCGAGCCGGAGGAGTTCAGCGCCACAGCCGGCGCACCGCTCGAAGCCGGCGCGCCGGTGGCGACGGAGGCCGAGGTGGTCGTTGCCCTGCAGACCGTCTTCGACCCGGAGATTCCGGTGAACATCTACGACCTTGGGCTCATTTACGAGATCGCCATCGCCCGGGACGGCAAGGTGGATATCCAGATGTCGCTGACCGCGCCGGGCTGTCCGGTGGCCGGCGAGATGCCGGGGATGGTGGCCGATGCCGTGGCCGCGCTGCCCGGCGCAGGCGAGGTCACGGCGAGCCTGGTCTGGGACCCGCCCTGGACGCCCGAGCGCATGTCCGAGGACGCCAAGCTCGCACTTGGCATGTTCTGAGCTTATATATCGGGAGGCCCCGACAGCCTGCCGCAAAGGACTGGAGACCGAGACGAATGGCCGCACCCATCATCACCCTGACCGACGCCGCCGCCCAGCGGGTCAAGGACCTGATCGCCAAGAGCGAGAAGCCGGTGCTCGGCCTGCGCGTCGGCGTGAACAGCAAGGGCTGTTCCGGCCTCAGCTACTTCGTCGAATACGCCGAGGAGCAGAAGCGCTTCGAGGACGTGATCGAGGACCAGGGGGTCAAGATATTCATCGATCCCACGGCGATCATGTTCCTGCTTGGCTCGGAGATGGACTACGTGGAGGAGCGCTTCCACACCGGCTTCGTCTTCAACAATCCCAACGAGACCGGCCGCTGCGGCTGCGGCGAATCATTCCACGTCTAGAGCAATATCCGAACCGGATGGAACCGGCCCGGCTCCATCCGTTCGGATAAAATTGCTCTACTTTTCAATAGGTAGAGCAGCTTTATCCCTTCAGTTGGATCGCTGAAAGCGATTCCATCTGAACGGATGCTGCTCTAGGGCCGCTCACGCGCGAATCGACAGGTTTCCCTCCCTCGACAGTGGCCGCGCCGCACCCGGGCATGCTATCCTCGGGCCGGAGGCTGCGCCATGAAAACGCTGCCGTTCGTGCTGTCTGCGATGCTCTTCCTTGGTTCGGTGGTTTCCCTCCGGGCCGAGGAGTTCAAGCTGTCCCACGACGGCCTGACCCTGAACGCCAACCTGGAAATTGCCAGCGACAACGGCTTGGCCGACGGGGTCGTGCTGATCACCCACGGCTTGCTGGCGCACAACGGCATGGAGATCATCGCGACCCTGCAGAAGCTGCTCGGGGAACGCAACCTCAACAGCCTCGCGATTAGCTTGAGTCTTGGCTTGGGTGATCGCCACGGCATGTATGACTGTGCCGTGCCCCATACCCACAAGGCGGCCGATGCGCTCGACGAGATCGGCGCCTGGATCGCATGGCTCGACAAGAAGGGCGCCAAAGACATCATCCTGGCCGGCCATTCCAGTGGTGGACGAGATACCGCGTGGTTCGCCGCCGAGCGGGACATTCCGGCAGTCAAAAAGGTGATCCTGATTGCGCCGGGCCTTTGGTCCGCGGACGTGGTCGGCCGAAGCTATAAAGAAAGATACAAGAAGGACCTGGCGCCACAGGTCGCCAAGGCGCAGTCCCTGGTGGACGCGGGCAAGGGAGATACGATGCTCGCCGAGACGGATTTTCTCTATTGCCCGCAGGCGAGCGTGAGCGCGGCGACCTTCGTCAGCTACTACGGCGGCGATCCCGCGAAGAGCACGCCGCATCACCTACCCAAGATCAAGAAGCCGGTCTTGGTGGTCGCGGGAACGGAGGACCGCGTCGTTACCGGTCTGCGTCCGGTGGTCCAGCCGTTGGCCGACGGGAAGAAGCTGAAGTACGTGGAAATCGAGGACGCCGGCCATTTTTTCCTCGACCTTTTCGGCGAGGATCTGGCCGATGTCATCGCGGAGTTCGTCAAGGGGCCGGAAAGCTAGACGCCCCGGTCCTTGGCGCCGGTGAAGCCCGGACCGTCATTCAATGTGCCCTACCTTGGCAACTCGATGCGCGGGCTGCTGCGGGCACAACCCATCCCGCCGAGTAGACAAAAGCCGCAGCGGTCATCCGCCGGTTGAGAGAAGTACCCATCCCTGCCCCCCCTAAGGCCGCACGAAAATTCCCACACCCATGTTATGGACAAATAATAATCCGGTATATTTACTGCCATATTCCTAGAGAAAACCTACGAAAATAGGAACAAGTCTATTCCACTTCTAATATAAGGAAATAAAAATTCACACAATAATAATAAGGGCAAATATTCGTATGCATTCTACTATAACTAGTATATAACTTCGATTCGATTCCAGGGGGAAGAAGTTTGGGAGCGCCCCCAAGATGGCAACTCAGCGGACAAAACACGGCGGCCTCGTACAGACGATCGTCCGGAGCCTGGAGCAGGAAATCCTCACCGGCGTCCTGAAGCCCGGCGAGCGATTGGACGAACAGACGCTCGCGGTCCAGTTCGGCGCCTCGCGCACGCCGGTGCGCGAAGCCCTTCGGCATCTTTCAGCCGCCGGTCCGGTGGAGTTGCGCCCGCGCCGGGGCGCGGTCGTGGCCGATATCTCGATTCCGGCCATGATCCAGATGTTCGAGGTCATGTCGGTGCTGGAGGGCCTCTGCGCGCGCCTGGCCGCCCGCCGCATGACGGAGGGGGAACGGATACGGCTTAGAGAGGCACATGAGGAATACGGCCGCGCCGCCGGCGCCGAAACGCCCGACGTCGCCGAATGCTATGCCTTGAGCGCCAAGTTTCACGACCACATCTATGCCGGCGCGCACAATCCCTTCCTCTACGAGACGACGCGCAACATCCGCACCCGTCTCTCGGCCTACCGCCGGCACCAGCTCCAGCAGCGCGGCCGGCTGTTCGAATCGCACGAGGAGCACGAGGCGATCATCGCGGCTATCCTCGCGGGCGATGGGGACCGCACCGACGAGCTGATGCGCCAGCACGTCAGCGTCCAGGGCAACGTCTTCATAGACCTCGTGAGTTCGCTCCTGACCGAAGAGGTCATGGCCGACACCCGGCCGTAACGCGCCGTAGCTCCGGATTATAGCAGGTCGAGACCTTCCGCCCCGGGCATGAACCAGCCGGTGCGGCCGACGCCCAGGCGCAGGTTGCGCCGGTCGTCGCGCGGGGCCCGGCCGAAGAGCGCGCGATAGGCGCGCGAGAAGTAGGGCGCGGAGATAAAGCCGCAGGCCAGCGAGACGTCGAGCACGCTCATGTCGGTCTGCTCGAGGAACTGGCGCGCGCGGTAGAGGCGCAGCTTGAGGTAATAGCCGCTGGGCGTGTCCGCCAGATGGTTGCGGAACAGGCGCTCGAGCTGACGCCGCGAGATGCCGCCGAGGGCGGAGAGCCCGTCCAGGCGCAAAGGCTCCTCCAGGTTCTCCTCCATGGCCTCGACGATGCGGATCAGCTTGGGGTGGCGCACGCCCAGGCGCTGGCCCAGGGCCATGCGCTGATGGTCATCGGGGTTGCGGATGCGGGCGTGCAGCAGCTGCTCGGAGACGTCCAGCGCCAGCTGCTGCCCATGACGTCCGGCCATGAGGTGCAGCATGAGATCGATGGCCGCCGTGCCGCCGGAGCAGGTGATGCGCTTGCGGTCGATCTCGAAGAGCTCGTGGCTGACCTCCACGGTGGGGAACTTCTCGGCGAAGGCCGGGGCGCTCTCCCAGTGCAGGGTGGCGCGGTAGCCGTCGAGCAGGCCCGCTCGCGCCAGGACATGCGCGCCGGTCTCCAGTGCCCCCAACCGCGCGCCCTGGCGGTCCAGCCTGCGCAGCCAGGCGAGCAGGCGCTTGCTCAGGTAACGCTCGGGCTCGTAGCTGGCGCAAACGATGACGGTGGGAAAGCGCTCCACCTGGGATATGGAGGCATCGGCCACGATGGTCATGCCGTTGCTCGCCGCGACCGGCTCGCCGTCCAGCGAGAAGATGCGCCAGCTATAGAGCTGGCGGCCCTTCAGGCGGTTGGCCACGCGCAGCGGCTCGATAGCCGAGAAGAAGCCGATCATGGAGAAGCCCGGGACCAGCAGGAACCCGAGACGCTCCGGGCCGTCGGGGCTCTGTCCGTCGAACAAGGCCGGCCACCCTAGCAAGACGCGCGGACCCGCCCGACCCCACCGGGGGGCTCCGGGCCCGTGCGATTCGCAAGTCTTGGCCCGGCCGGACGGCTTTGTCCAGGCCTTGTGAAGCCAGGAAGCGATCAGGCGCCCCGCCAGACCGGCTCGCGTTTCTCTGCGAAGGCGCGCGCGCCCTCCTTGGCGTCCTCGGAGGCCAGCATGCGCTCGTACACCTCCAACCCGCCGCCGTTCATGACCGCGTAGCCCTCCTCCACACTCAGCTGCCGGGTGGCGCGCACCACTTCCTTCGTGGCCCGAATGGAAAGCGGCGCGGCGGCGGCAACCTGCGCCGCCATCTTGCGCGCCGTGGCCATCAGGTCCGAAGCCGGGACCATGAGATTGACCAGGCCCCAGTGGGCGGCCTCCTTGGCGCCCATGCGCCGGCCGGTGAGCAGCATCTCCATGGCGATGGCCTGGGGTATGCGCTGCGGCAGGCGCAGGACGCCGCCGCCGTTGGCGATGATGCCCAGGTTGATCTCGGGCAGGAAGAATTCGGCGTGCTCGGCCGCCACGATCATGTCCGAAGCCAGCGCCAGCTCGAAGCCGCCGCCCACGGCCAGGCCGTTGATCGCGGCGATGACCGGCTTGTCCAGCTCGAAGAGTTCGGTGAGGCCCGCGAAACCGCCCGGCCCATAGTCCCCATCCAGCGTCTCCTGGCCCGCGGCGGCGGCCTTCAAGTCCCAGCCGGCGGAGAAGAACTTCCCGCCCCCGCCGGTGATGATGGCCACGCGCAGTTCGGGATCGTTCTGCAGGGAGAGAAAGGCCTCGGCCAGCGCGCGGCTGGTCAGCGAATCGATCGCGTTGGCCTTGGGCCGGTCCAGGGTGATTTCGAGCACCGCGCCCCGGCGCTCGCTGCGTACGGCATCGCTCATGATCTTCGCCTCATTCCTGCGCCATTTTGATCCAGGCATCGGCCACGACGGCGCCTTTGCCGCGCGGCCGGACCAGCAAGGGGTTGATATCCAACTCAAGCAGGCGGCCCCGCTGGGCCTCGGCGAAGCGGGCCACCGCCTCGACCGCCGCCAGTACCGCCTCCCGGTCGCCTTCGGGCCGGCCGCGGTAGCCGGCGAGCAGCCGGGCCACTTTCAGGCCATCCAGCGCCGCGATGATCTCCCGCCGGCTCGCCGGCAGCAAGAGGCTGCGCGCATCGCCCACCAGCTCCACCAGAACGCCGCCCGAGCCCAGCACCAGGGCCAGGCCGAACTGCGGGTCGAACTTGACCCCGATGATGAGCTCGGCCACGGCGTCCTGCACCATGCGCTCGACCAGGAGCGGACCCTCGCCCGCCGGCGTCCCGGCCAGCGCCTGGCGAATCCCGGCCGCCGCCGCGGCCACCTCGGGCCCGCTGTCCAGGCCGAGCACGACCGCGCCCCGCTCGCTCTTGTGCACCAGATCCGGCCCCACGGCCTTGAGCGCCACAGGGAAGCCGAGCGCGCCGGCCACCTCGGCCGCATCCTCCGCCTCGACCAGATCGCCTTCAGGGATGACCAGCCCGTAATGGGCGAGCGCTTGCTTGCTCCGCCACTCGTCGAGTGCCTTGGCATCCTTGGGCTCGGGTCCGGGTTCGGGCAGCGCGATCTCCCCGGCGAGGTCTTGTTCGAGCCATTCGCCATAGCGCGCCGCGGCACCGAGTCCGGTCATGGTTTCCAGCAAGCCCTGTAGCGGCGCTACACCGGCCGCGATCGCTTTTTCCCGCGGCGATTCGGGCAGCAGCTCGGTCAGCGTGGACATGACCACGGCGGTGGTGCCCGTCGTCTTGGCCGCGCTCAGATAGGCCTCCAGCGCCGCATCCCAATCCTCTTCGCCGTCCACGCCGGGCCGCGGATAATCGATGGCCAGGACCGAGACGTCGAAGCTCTCGCGCAGGACCGTGGTGAAGCAGCGCTCCAGCGCCGCGGGGTCGCCCCAGATCGCCGTGTTGTAGTCCAGGGGATTGGACACCACGGCGAAGTCCGAGAGCTGCCCGCGCAGCTCGGCGGCCTGGCCTTCGCTGAAGGGCGGCAGGGTGAAGCCCTGCTCGCCGGCCAGATCGGCGCCCAGCACCGCCTCCCCGCCCGAACAGCTCATCAGCGCCAGGCGCCGGCCCGGCAGCGGCCCGGTCACGCTGAAGAGCTTGAGCGTCTCCACCAGAGCATCCAGCGAGGGCACGCGCAGGACGCCCAGACGCGCGAACAGTGCCTCGTACAGCTCCTCGGCGCCGGCCAGGGAGGCGGTGTGGCTGAGCGCGATGCGCTTGCCCAGATCGGAACTGCCGCTCTTGAGCGCGACCAGCGGCACGCGGTGCGCGCGCGCGGTTGCGGCGGCGCGGGAGAAGGCGGCGACATCGGACAAGCCTTCCATGCAGAGCCCGATGGCGCTGATCCGCTCATCCCCGGCCAGGACTTCCACGTAATCGGCGAAATCCAGGCAAGCCTGATTGCCGAGGGAGACCACGGTGGCGATGGGCAGGGAGCGATCCTGCATGGTGAGATTGATGCCCACGTTGCCGCTTTGCGTGACGATCGCCACGCCGCGCTCGACCCGCGCGCCGCCCTGGGCGTCGGGCCAGAGGGCGACCCCATCCAGGTAGTTGAGCAGGCCGTAGCAGTTGGGCCCGACCAGCGCCATCTCCCCCGCGGCCTCGATGAGGCGCGATTGGAGTTCCGCCCCCCCGGCGCCCAGCTCGGCGAAACCCGCCGCGTAGCAGACGCAACCCGCCGTGCCCAACGCGGCCAGCTCGCGCACCACCTCCACCGTCACCGGGGCCGGCACGGCGATGAAAGCGGCGTCCGGCACGCCCGGCAGCTCGGCGAGCGAGGCATGGCAGGGCCGGCCGCCCAGGCTGTCGCGCTTGGGGTTTACCGGCCAGATCTCGCCCTGGAAGCCGACCCGGTCGCACTGTCGCAGCACCGCCTCGGCCTCGCGCCCGCCGATCACCGCGATCCGGCGGGGCGCGAGCAGGCGCTTGAGGTTGGCGCGCCGCGCAGCGCGCAGCCCGGCGCCGCTCTCGGGCGCTTGCGCCGTCTCCAGGTTGCTCGCTGTCTCCCGCCCCACGGCAATCACTCTTTGCGTTTGATGCCGATCCTGCGCCCGGCCTGCTCCGGCGGCGGCAAATCCTCGTGCGCCGCCACGACCGCGGCCAGTGCCTGGTGAACCTCCGGCTCGATGGGAGCCGCGCGCGGCACGCTCATATCCACGTGCAGCAGCATCTGCTCGGCGCTGGCCAGCAGGTGTCCTTCGCGCCCGTGGTACATGGCGTGAAAGAGGTGCAGGCGTTTCTCGTCCAGGTCCAGGAGCTGGGTGGTGAAGCGCAGGCTCTCGCCGCCGCCCACCTCACGGTAGTTGTTGAGGTGGCTTTCCACCGTATAGAAGGACCGCTGCGCGGCACGGTAGGCCTCGTCGATACCCACGTAGCGGAACAGCGCGTCGGAAGCGTAGCCGAAGGCGAGCAGGTAAAAAGACTCGCCCACGTGGCCGTTGTAGTCGAGCCATTCGGGCTTGACCGGCATCTCGAACAGCGCCAGCGGCGCCTCCACCTTGTCGCCCGCCCGCCAGGCCCGGTACGTACCGCGCTGGTACTGGCTGCCCTCGTCCCGGCCCACGGCCGCGCCCGCGCCCACGCCCTGCTGCCGAAGAATTTGCAGGATGCCGATCAGGGCGTCGTCGCGCAGGCGCTCCAGCTCGGCGACAGAGCGCCCCGCGGCCTGCGCCTTGGTGCCCTCGATCATGCGCCCGGCCAATTCATCGGTCAGCTCGGGCGCTTCCAGCTTGGTCCAGGGCAGTTTCAGGGCCGGGCCGAACTGCTCCAGCATGTGGGCCATGCCTGCCTCGCCGCCGGCCAGGTGAAAGGTCAGGCACGGCCCCATGAAGGCCCAGCGCAGGCCGGGGCCGTAGAGAATCGCGTCGTCGATCTCAGCACTGCTGGCCACGCCGTCCGCCACCATGTGCAGGGCCTCGCGCCACAACGCCTCCTGCAAGCGGTCGGAGATGTAGCCCGGCACCTCCTTGCGCACGCGCAGGGCATGCATGCCGAGCGCCCGGTAGAAGGTCATGGCTTCATCGATGGCGCGTTCTTGCGTGCGCTCGCCGCCCAGCACCTCGACCAGCGGCAGGAGATAGACCGGATTGAAGGGATGGCCGATGACGATGCGTTCCGGATGCGCGCAATCCGCCTGGATGCGCGTGGGCAGAAGCCCGGAGGAGCTCGAGGCGATCACCACCTCAGGACGCGCGGCGGCGTCGATGCGAGCCAGCAACTCGCGCTTCAGCTGCTCGTTCTCCGGCGCGTTCTCCTGCACGAAGTCGGCCTGGGCGACGGCGGACTCCAGATCATCGGTAAAACTCAGGCGCGCCGGGTCTGCCCCGGGCGCCTGGGTCAGGCGGCGCGCGGCGGCCCAGGTCCTGTCCACCGTCTCGCGCAGGCGCGTCTCCGCGCCCGGCGCCGGGTCCCAGGCCACCACGTCGTAGCCGCGCGCCAGGTAACGCACGGCCCAGCCGCCGCCGATGACGCCGGTGCCGACGACGGCGATGCGGCGGATGCCCGTTCCCTTGTCCGTCACGTCGCTTGTCACGCCCTGAGGCGTTCGTTCTTGGGGTCGTAGATCGGCTCGGCCAGGACCGTTGCGGCGCGGGGCGCGCCTAAAAGATCGATCTGGAAAGCGCTGCCCGGGGCGGCGAGCGCCGGCTCCACATAGGCGAACCCCAGACTCTTTCCCGTGGCGTGCCCGTAACCGCCCGAGGTGGTCACGCCCACGACCTTTCCGTTGGAAATGACCGGCTCGCCGCCGTGCACGTCGCAGTCGCCGGGCTCCACCTCGAGGTAGACAAGCTGCGTCGTCACACCCGCCTGCTTCACCCTGAGGGTCGCCGCCTTGCCGAGGAAGTCCTCCTTGTCGTAGGCCACGAAGCGTTCCATATCGGCCTCGATCATCGTGATCTCGTTGGTCAGCTCCGCGCCCCAGCCCTTGTAGGCTTTCTCCATGCGCAGGGAGTTGACCGCGTAGACTCCGAAATTCGCGATGCCGAAGGCCTCGCCCGCCGACCAGACCGCGTCGTAGAGTTCGGCCAGGCGGTCCATGGAGCAGTGCAGCTCCCAGCCCAGCTCGCCCACGTAGTTGACCCTGAGCGCGCGCAGGGGCACGCCGGCCACCTCGATCTCCTTGCCGGTGAGCCAGCGGAAGGTTTCGTTGCCCAGCTCCGCAGCGGTCAGCTTGGCGAGGAGGGCGCGCGACTTCGGCCCGGCCAGCACCAGCACGCCCCAATCGTCGGTGATGTTGGCAACGCGCACGTCCTCGCCGTCGCGAATGCCCCGGCTCAGGTGATCCAGGTCGCGATCCTCGGCGGCCGCGCCCGAGAGCACGTAGAAGCGCCCCTCGCCTAGTTTCGTTATCGTCGCCTCGCCGGCGATGCGGCCCTCCCCGGAGAGGAAGTGGGCCAGCGCGATGCCGCCCTCGCGCCGCGGCATGCGGTTGGCGCAGATGCGGTTGAGATAAGCCTCGGCGTCCGCGCCGGTCACGTCGTATTTGGCGAAGCTGGAGAGGTCGAGCAGGCCGACGCGCTCGCGCACGGCGCGGCATTCCCCGGCCACCACCTCGAAGACGTTGTTGTGGCGGAAGCCCGGCTCCTCCTCGCGGCCGTCGAGGGAGAACCACTTGGGCCGCTCCCAGCCGTTGGCCGCGGTGTGCACAGCGCCCCGCGCCGCCAGCTTGTCGTAGAGCGGCGTGACGCGGACTTTACGCGCGGCCGGACGCTCCTCTCCGGGCAGGTGCAGGTCGTACATGTGCTCGTAGTCCTCGTGCGCCTTCGCCTTGGTGTAATCGCCCGGGGCATGGCCGCCGAGACGCCGTGGATCGAGGCCGGCCATGTTGATCTCGGCGTCGCCGTGCACCATCCATTGGGCCAGGTACTTGCCGCAGCCCGCCCCTTGCGCGATGCCGATAGCCGAGCCGCAGCACTGCCAGAAGTTGCGCAGGCCAGGCGCGGGGCCCACGAGCGGATTGTTGTCGGGCGTGTGCGGGATGGCGCCGGCAACGATGCGCTTGATGCCGGATTCGGCCCAGATGGGCATGCGCTCCAGGACCCGCTCCACGAAAGGACCGATGCGGTCCAGGTCGCCGGAAAACAGCTCGCTCTCGGAGTCCCACTCGGGCCAGCCTCCCCGGTGGGTCCAGCATTCCTGAGAGTTCGCGGTCTCGTAGATGCCGATCATGCCCGCCTTCTGCTCCTGGCGGAAATAGGCGGAGGCATAGGGATCGCGCATCACCGGCATCTCTTCGTCGCGCTCGATGAACTCCTTGATCGGCTCGGTGACGATATAGCTGTGTTCCATGTTGATGATGGGCGCGTCGGTCCCGGCCATTCGGCTGATCTGGCGCGCGTAGCAGCCGGCCGCGTTGACCAGGTGCTCGCAAACCACATTGCCCTGTTCGGTGACGACCTCCCACTCGCCGCCCGGGCGCTGTTTGATGTCCGTGACCCGGTTGCGCAGGATGATGCTCGCCCCCATGTCGCGCGCACCCTTGGCGAGCGCATTGCAGCAGCCCGCCGGGTCCACGTGCCCGTCGTCCAGGGTCCAGGCCCCGGCCAGGACACCCTCGGTGGTTACGAAGGGATTGATTTGCTTGATCTTTTCGGGGTCGATCACCTCCATGCGAAAGCCGATCAGCTTGGCCACGCCGGCCACGTGGTGGAACCATTCCACCTCCTGGGGCGTGGTCGCGAAGCGGATTCCGCTGCAGCCGTGCCAGCCCACGTACTGCCCGGTGAGCTCCTCGAGCCTGGGGTAGAGCCTGACGCCGTAGTCATGGATCTTGGCCATGTTGAAATCGGCGATGAAGCTGGCGCAGAGGCCGGCCGCGTGCCAGGTGGAGCCCGAGGTGAGCTCGCCCTTCTCGATCAGCAGGCTGTCGGTCCAGCCCTCCTGGGCCAGGTGATAGAGCAGGCCGGCACCCATCATGCCGCCACCGATCACCACCACACGGGCCTGTGTCTGCATTCCTGTCCTCCCCTAGGCGGCAAGCCGCGCCGGTTATTGTTTGGGCCGCATGTTGCCACGCGGCAGCTTGACCGGGAAGCGTTCACGCAGTTGCGCGTCCAGGGCTCCGCCGATGTGCGCAGGATAGTGCCGCGTCAGTATTTCCTGGGTCCGCGCCCGCGCGCGTTGAACGACATCGGTGGAGCCTTGCTCGAGCCACTCCTTCGGGCTCGTGCGGTCGGCCACGTCGGGATAGACATAGTCTTTCTGCATGAGATCGAGCGTCTGGGCGTGGCCCAGGAAATGCCCCGGCCCCTCCTCGCAGACCTGGCGCATGGCCTCGACCGAGAGACTGTCCTCGCTCACCTCGATGCCGCGCACGGTGCGCATGATGGAGCCCAGCATGTCGTTGTCGATGACGCAACTCTCCAGGCAGAAGCCGAGAAGACTGGCGTGCATGCCCGCGGACTCGTAGATCAAGTTGGCCCCCGACTGGGCGGCGAGCGCCACGGTGTAGCCCTTCTCGTAGCCCGACTGGGCGTCGGGAACTTTGGAATCCGTCATGCCCGCGGGAATGCTGCCCGGCAGGTCGTAGTAGTGGGCCATCTGGGCGCAGGCCGCGCTCAGCAGCGCCTGCTCGCCGCTGCCCCCGCTCATGGCGCCGGTGCGCAGATCCGAGACGAGCGGCCAGGCGCCGAAGATGCAGGGGTGCCCGGGCACGATCAGGTTGACGTAGACCAAACCCGCCAGCACCTCGGCCACCTCCTGGGCGACCGCCCCGGCTAGCGCGGCCGGGCTGGTCGCGCCCGCCTGACCCGCGGCGAGCAGGAGTATGGGCATGCCGCTGCGCACCCCGGCCTCCATGCAGCGGCAGGCGTCCTCGGCGAACTTGAGCGGCGGCACCACGAAGCAGCAGGACATGGAGACGAAGGGCCGGGCGCGCCACTTCTCCTCGCCGCCGGCGATGAGGTGCAGCATCTCCAGCGCCTCCGCCACGTGCTCGGGCTGGAAGAAGCTGGTGCCCACATGCTTGCTGGTGCCGGAGACCGCGGCGTAGCAGGTGTTGAAGTCCAGATCGCGGCTGTCCTCCAGGTCGCGCAGCACGATGGGGCGCTGGAGGAAATGGATGTGGTCCAGGGCGTCCACCAGGCGCGCGACGTCGTAGAGGTCGGCGAGCGTGGATTCCCGGTAGGCGCCGGTCACGGCATCCACCATGTGCACCGCCGCTCCCGCCGTGCCGAAATAGACCCGCTTGTCCCAGGGCTCCATGTCGTGCTTGGGGTCGGCGCCATAGAGCGGAAAGCGCCGCGCGGCCTTGGCGATGGTGTCCTCCACCAGCGCCCTGGGGAAGAGAAGACGGCCCTCTTCGCTCAGCCTGCCGCCGGCCCCGGTCACCAGCTCGACGCAGGAGGGGATAGCATCGCTCAGGCCGATCCGTTCGAGAACATCGAGCGCGGCCTGATGGATGCGCCTCACCTCGGCCTCGTTGAGCGGCCGATAGAGCCCGCCGGACATGCCGGCCTGTACCGCGCGTTGGTCCTCGGCGGGGGGTGCCGCGCGCAACTCGCGCCGCGCCTGGCGGCCACCGCGCCGCCTGTTGCCTGACTGAGCCTCACTCACGACAGCGGTCCTTTCCTGGCCAAGGCGGCAGATCAGCCGGTGGTATTGAGACCGAACTTGACGCGGGCCTCGCCGGGGCTGAGCGCACGCGCACCAAGCAACTCTATGATTTTAATAGCTTTTTCCACCAGTTGCGCGTTGCTGGCAAAGACGCCCTTCTTGAGATAGAGATTGTCCTCGAGTCCGACGCGCACATGCCCGCCGAGCAGAATCGCCTGGGCCACCATGGGCATCTCCATGGCCGAGATGCCGAAGCCGGCCCAGACGGCGCCCTCCGGCAGGGCGTCCACCATGGCCTTCATGGTGCCGGTGTCGGCCGGCGCGCCCCAGGGGATGCCCAGGCAAATCTGGAACAGGGGCGGCGCCAGCACCAGGCCCTCCTCGATGAGATGATTGGCCAGGCGTACGTGGCCGAGATCGAAGCATTCGAGCTCCGGCTTGACGCCGCAGTCCTTGATGCGTTCGGCCATGACGCGCAGGTAGGGCGCCGGGCTGATGTAGGCGCCGTCGCCGAAATTGAGCGTGCCGCAATCCAGGCTGCAGATGTCGGGGCGCAGTTGCTCCACATGCACCAGGCGCTCTTCGGGGCCCACCATGTCGGTCCCCGGGCCGCCGGCCGCCGGATCGTCGTCGCCGGGGAAGAAGTCGCCGCCCATCCCCGCGGTCAGGTTGATGACCGCGTCGCTGCCGCTATCGCGCAGCCGCTCCACCACCTCGGCGTAGAGTTCGGTCTTGCGGCTAGGCTGGCCGGTCTCCGGGTCGCGCACGTGAATATGGACCACGGCCGCGCCCGCCGCCGCTGCCTCGATCGCCGAGGCCGAGATCTGCTCGGGCGTGACCGGTATGGCCGGATGCCTGTCCAGCGTATCGCCCGCGCCCGTTACCGCGCAGGTGACGATCACCTCTCGGTTCATGTCCTGCCCTCGAAACGCCCCGCTGCGCGCGCGACTCGCGGAGTCGCCCGCGCGCGCCAGACCGCCACGCTAATGCAGACATACCGGAAAACTTGCATTAGATCGCCGGAAATTTGCCCGGAAACGTCAGGTTTTTTTGCGGTTTGGCCCGCGGCTTCCATCCGCGCTGTGGAGCGCGGCGGCCGGCTCGGGATAGGCGCCCGATCGCCGGTACAAGTCCTGAAAGAAGACCGTGGCAAATGTGGGGCGTCAGTGGAGCATGGACTGAATTCTCAGGTGTGATGACGCCGGCATTGCCCGTGAGAATTAGAAAGGACGAGCGATACTAATGAGAATTATTCGGGGTTATGGATTTATTACACAGTCTTACTAAATAATATCTGTTATCTATAATGCAAGATAAATACTTTTTCTGTTTCTAGTCGTTAATTCAGTTTTAACTATTCTTGGCTACTTTCTCTAGTGTTGTGGAGGACTATCTATTCAGTTCACGCAACAGGCAAAAAAACGGTCGGCGCCGCAGGCGGCATCCGGGGCTCCGGAGCAAAGGCCGCGGCGGCGCCCCGTGCGGTTTAGCGGACGCGGCTGCCGCGTCATTGAGGAGCGCGACTCACATGCGGGTGATGGCCTTTTCGTCCCAGAAAGGCGGGTCGGGCAAGACGACCCTGGCGGGACATATGGCGGTTCAGGCCGAACGGGCCGGGGCGGGCCCGGTCGCGGTCATCGACGCGGACCCCCAAGGCAGCCTGTCGGACTGGTGGAACGCCCGCCGGGCCGAGACCCCGGTCTTCGCGCAGACCTTCATTTCCCGCCTGCAGGAAGACCTGCAGAAGATGCGCGATCTCGGCATCGAGCTCCTGATATTCGATACGCCGCCGGCAATCACCGCGACCATCCAGCAGGTCATCAAGGTCTGCGACCTGGTGGTCATCCCGACCCGGCCGAGCCCGCACGATCTGAGGGCCGCGGGCGCCACCGTGGATCTCTGCGAGAAGGTGAGCAAGCCCCTGGTTTTCGTCATCAACGGCGCGACGCCGCGGGCGCGCATCACCGGCGAGGCCGCCATCGCCCTGTCGCAGCACGGGACCGTGGCGCCGGTCACCGTCCATCACCGGACGGAATACGCCGCCAGCATGATCGACGGGCGGACCGTCATGGAGATCTCGGGCGCCAAGCGCTCGACCGAGGAAATGATCCAGCTCTGGGACTACCTCGCCGACCGGCTCGATCGCTGCACCCGGCCACAGGGGCAGCAGATCCGGGCCGGCGCGCGCCTCCAGGCGCGGCAGACGGCGGCCCTGTCCCAGTACTCCGGGCCGCCCAGAAAAGAGACCGCATAGGTGCCATGAAGCCGCTTGCACGCCTGACCAGCGACCTGCTTTTCCGCAAGGGATCGGCCCAGCCGGCCGTTCCGGCGCCGCACCGGCACGGCATCCTGCCGGGCGACGAGGCCCCGGCCCAGCCGGCGCCGAACAAGCCAGCGGCAACGGCGCAAAGCGAGCCGCGACTGGCCAAGAAACCCCTCGCCTGGCCCGGCGCGGCCAGACCCGATCAAACAAGCTCCGGACAGCGGGCGCAGGCTGGAGGCGGCGGCAAGCGCAAGCGCGTACGCGTTTCCCTGCGTCTGGACCTGACCCGTCACCAGAGGTTGAAGCTGGCGGCCATGCAGGGGGAGCGCACCCAGCAGAGCCTCTTGACCCAGGCGCTCGACGAATATCTCGAGCGGCATGCACCAGAGGTCCTGAAGGCGATCCCCCCGGTCTACCAGGGCGGAGGCCGGGCTACGAATGACGACGCAAGCAATGACTGAGATGGAGCCATCACGGGTGAATCCGCGGGATCCCGAATACCCCTTCGATGCGGAGCCGGAAGCGGACGGTGACGCTTTGCAACCAGGGTCCGGCAGCGCCCCGGTGGAATCCCTCGCCTCGGTGCAGATTCGCCGCCGCACGCCGCCCAAGGCAAGACAGGCTGGTCGGAAGGCCAGACGGGCGCCGGCTGCCGCCGTGGATGGCCAAGGGAATAGGGCGGGTGATGCCGAAAACCGCCCGGCGGATACACGAGCGGCCGTGCGGCACACTCAGGCGCAACTGGTGGATTACTGGACCCGGCTGCGCGGAAGCCGTCCCATTCCAACAATATCCGACCTCGAAACCCGGGAAATCGAGGCCAATTGGCCGGACTCCATACTATTGCGCTGCCGCGCCGGCAGCGACGCTCTGCAGCCGGAACAGACCTTTAGGGGCTTGAGCAACCCGGAGCCCTCCTGGCCGCCCAGCGGCGAGGAAGCCGATGGGGTGGAGCTGTCTCCCTTGATGCTCCAGTGGCTTCTTTCCCTGGCCCAGGAGGTTGTCAGCGACGGGGTACCTGTTCAAGACGGCGAAGCCTTTCCCGGCAAGCGCAGGGCGATCCGCTATCACGGTGTCGCGCTGCCGTTCGGCGAGGACCAGAGCAAGATCGATCACGTTCTCTGTCACGTCCGCCGAGAGGGCTGATGGAGAAAGAAGGGATGTGAATCCACAACTACCCCGGCCCCGATAAACCCGCAATCAGGAAGAATGGGAAGAAACAAAAAGGGGCCGGCGAACGAATAACAAAGTCGTGTGTGCAAAGGGCAGAAGACGATGAAAAAGACGCACCTCAGGAACCGGCCGGCACAGATTGTCACGGCCTTGGGCGCAATGCTCGTCACGGCGAGCTGCGCCGGTCTGTCCAACCCGGCTCCGACGGCCTATGGCGCCATCGACAAGAAGTACGATGGCGGCACGGGGCAGCTTATTCAATACTGCGATAGGCTCTACAGCAGGGGAGACCTGGCGACCGCGATCGGGCTTTGCGATCGCGCACACCAACTCGACCCCACGAACCCCGAGCCCCTGTTCAAGCTGGCCGAGATCCTGACCCAGATGGGCGAGATCGGCCAGGCGACCATCGCGTATAAGCGTATTCTGGATACCTCGCCCGAGAACACCGAGGCACACTACCGGCTGGGCAAAGCCTATGTCTCGCTCGAGCAGTACGACTTGGCGTTGACCCATCTCGAGACCGCGCGAAAGCACAGGCCCGAAGATCCGCGCATCTACAATGCCCTCGGGGTCGCGAATGGACTGCTGGGCGCACACGCCGCCGCCCAGGAGGCCTTCGGGGCCGGGCTCAAGGCATCGCCGCGCGATCTCTCGCTGCGCAGCAACCTGGGCCTGTCCCTGGCATTAAGCGGCCGCTACGTGGAAGGCATCACGATCCTCGAGGAAGTCGCCGCCAATCCGGCGGCCGACGATACCAGCCGCCAGAACCTCGATCTCGCCCAGGGCCTGTACAGCACCCACCTGTCGGATGTGGCCCTCGCCTCCCTCGAAATGCTCGGCGGCGCACCCGGGCCGGACGGGGCCCAGACGGCCGCCACGGCCGACGATATGCCCGTCGGGAATCTTGCAGCGGTTTCCGGCCCGGTCGACTCCACGGCGCTCAAGGAACCGGCCTCGGCCCCGATCGCTCTCTCGCCGGCGACGCGTGAACAGTACGCCCGCAAGCCCGACGCCAGCGATGACATGTTCGATACCGACGCCACGGCCGGCCGGTCCTATCCGGATTGGGGCGAAAACCAAACCGATTCGGGCTCCAGCAATGAACCGGCCTCACCCACCCAGACGCAGACCGCCGCCTTGACCACGGGCGTGACGGATGCCGACCGGTCCGTCGCCCTGTTCGGCGACTACCTCTCCGTCGACGTGAATGGCGGCACGTCCACGGCAGCCGATAACGCCATCTCGCAGCGCGAATCCCGGGTTGCGGCGCTGCCGTCCAGCCAGCCGGAGATGACCCAGTGGGTGCCGGCGGTTGTCTACGCCGTTCAGTTCGCCTCCTACCGCAGCGAGGAGCGGGCGCGGAAAGGCTGGATAGAACTGCGCCGCCTGGCGCCCGACCTGCTGGCCGAGATCGAGCCGGAAGTACGGCGCGCCGACCTCGGCGCCGACAAGGGGATATTTTATCGCCTGCGCACGGGTCTCCAGACCAAGGACGCGGCCGACCTCCTGTGTATGGCGCTCAAGGAACGCGGCATGGATTGCCTGATCGTCAAGGAACAGCCGGAAGCGGGCGGTTCCTCTGCCGGTTAGGAAAGAGACGGAACTCTTCGCCGTGAACAAGTCCTCGAACAACAGCTCGAGCGCCGCCACGGCGGCGGACGCAGCGGCCGAGCCTGAGAGCGGCCCGGCGCAGCCCTCCTCGCCAGTCGAGGTACAGGGCGCATCAGCCGCCGGCAGCGAGCAACCGGCGGCCGCTTTGCCGGACGTTTCCTACGAGGCGCTGGACCGCATCATTACCGTTCAGTCGGGCGAGATCGCGCGGCTGTCGGCCGAGAACGCGCGCTTGCTGGATCGCATCGAGACCTTCCTGCAAATCCAGCAGCGCGAACAGGTCCTCCGTCAGCAACTGCAGAGCCAGGTGGAGCGGCTCAGCGAACGCGCCGGCATTCCCGGCGCCGGCCCCAGCCAGAATAGCTTCGAGAAATCGCTGCGCGACGAGGTGACGGAGGATATCAAACCGGTCCTCGTGGCCATCCTGGACCTGCTCGAACGCGCCGTGCCCCATCAGAACGGTGCGCCGCAAGCGGCCGCTCCCTCCCCGGCCGCGCCCCTTTCGGCCCCGGCGGAACCGTTCCAGAAGCTGCCCGACATCCTGACCCGTCCCCTGGAAGATCTCGTCGGGGACGTTGGGCTGGAGCCCGAAAGTCAAAAGCTGCGTAGCTGTCTGCGGCTCAAGGTCCCCTCGGCAGCGACGGCGGCGCAACCCGCACGCGCGCCGCAACCGCCCGAACCGGCCCCTACCCTACCCGGGATTTTCAATTGGACGATCTTCCTGTCCAATAGCCGGATCGGTTGACGCCACCCGCCCGGCCGGGTGGCCCTTCTTCATCGGATCGACTCGTCACTCCGCGCTTTTGCGCAGGCTGAACAGCCGAAAGTGCTCGGCCAGGACGCCGGGCAGGGCGATCGGTTCGAGGAAGGCGGGCGGCTCATCGGCCGCCAGGGTCTGGTACAGGGTGCGGCCCGGTTCCTCGGTCGAATAGAACCAGCCTTCGACCGACCCCGGACAGATCAGTATCAAATCGATGCCGGCCAGCAGCAGATCGTCCCGCGCCCGGCCGAAGTCGGTCGCGGTCATGATCCCGTAACCCAGCGTAAAGCCCGGCTGGCGCCGGTGGTTCGGGATAGCGAAGACGGAATGCTTCGTGCGGTAGATCAGCTCGGGACCGAAATCGATAAAGGCGAGGACGCGCTTGGGCGCGGCGCCCAGGCCGGCCGGATCGTCCAGGACCGGGGCCAAGGTGCGAAGCGGACAGCTCACGGCGCTTTGCTCCGACGCGCCTACCGGCGGGCCGGCCTGGGTGGCAAACGTCGGGACGTAGAACCAGATCGCCAACCCCGCGATCACAAGAGGCCGGACGATGCTCAGCGCGTTTTCGCTCAAGGCGTCGGCAAGCCTGGCCACCAACGCCCCGGCCAGGGCCGCGTAGGGAATCACGAGAAAAAGCTCCGGATACATGACCCAGCGTAAATGCAGGACGCCGAACGGCGTGAACAGCAACAGGCCGAGCGCGAAGAAGACCCAGACCCGGCGCTCCGGCCCCGGCGATCGGTGCATCAGGTGGAGCAACCAGGGAACCGCCGGCAGCGCGATACCGAGCCACAGGACCGGCCTGGCCAGCGCCTTGGGCCAGCTCCCGCCCTCTCCGGGGGCTGCGAACAGGGGCTGAAGCTCCTCGATATTGGCCATGTGCTTGGTCAGATAAAGCTCGTCGCCCAGAGCCATGGGATCGGCGAAGAAGGCCGGGTGCATCCACCACAACAAGCCCAGGGTCACCGCAATGCCGGCCCCGGCCCACACGGCCCGCGGCCCCAGGGCCGATGATCCCCGGCCCCGCCGCTGCACCAGGTCCATCGCGGCCCAGTAGATGAAATTGGCGGCGAACAGAACGATGTGGGCGATGGATAGCCGGTCGATCTCATAGTCACCCAGGCCGGCAACGCCTCGTTCGGCCAGCAGGGCCGCGCCCAGACTGGCCAAAATCGCCGCGGCATATACCAGGCAGGCGCGCGCCAGCCGGGCCTCGACCAGCAGCCAGAACAGTCCGAGCGCGGCTATGGTCACGACGACGAAGAGCAGCGCCTCCACATTGATCCAAATCGCGAAGGCGGCAACGAGCCCGGCCCAGACGGCGTTGCCCAGGTCGTCCGGATTCAGAAGCAGCCGGATGGTCAGGCCGAGCAGAAGGATACAGCACAGGATAAGCAGGCCGTGGTGATCGGCGCGGCCCATAATGAACATGGCGAGGATGCCGGGCTGAGCCACATAGAAGAAGGCCAGAAGGCAGCGGCAAAGGCGCGGCAGGACCGGCCGGCTAGCCCAGACGAGCGCGATCAGGGAGAGCAACTGCAACAGGGGGCTGACGACGGCGCCGGACCAGAACAAGGCCTTGTCAAAGCCTAGGAACGGGCTGCCCAGGTAGGCCCCTCCGAGAATCAGGGCATCGAGCGGCCGGGTCCAATGCAGCGCGAAGCCGCCGGGCGGGTTGATCCGGGACTCTACCGAATCGAACCAGGCGCCGGTTTCCGCCAGACGGTCGATTCGGGCCAAGCGCAAGTAGGCGTCGGGGTCGGCCAGTACACCATCGAGCACCGAGGCGTCGCCCCGCAGGACCATGCCCACCTGGATGACGATCACCAGCAACAACGCCATGGCCACGGCCGCGAACACCTGGCCGTCGTCCAGCTGGCGCCATTGTGCGCCGCTGTGACGAAGAGTGCTTAGGTCTGAACTATCGGAGGACGCCAAGGGTTCGGTCCGTATCTGTTTCGAGGCCGGGCGCCAGCGTTTCGAGGGCGGGAGTATGGGCATAGCCCGTTAAGGCTTTGATAGCCATGGCCGGCGTCCTGCGCGGGAATCGGAACCGCCACAGCCGCCCCGCCAACCGCAAGTAAACAATAGGTGTTATTACTAGAAATATTATTCCAGCCGCAAGAATAAATCTTAAATCCACTTCAATCCTAAACGAGTCCTTAACCCGGCTTTCGCATAATTCATGTGCGTGGAAGACCGTTGTGTCTCGGGCGATCGCGGGTGAATGGCAGCCACCTGCCATGAAATCCGGCATCGACCGGACGGGGTCTGGAGTCGATGGAAGAGGCGAAAAGAGGCGTGCAGGTGATGAAGGCGATCAATCGCATCCTACGACGCAATCTACACCGATTTTGGCGGGACCGCCGCGGGACCATCTTTGTCTATACCGCGATCGCGGCCCCCATGCTGTTGGGCTTCGCCGGGCTGTCGGTCGATGTGGGCATCTGGTATTCGCAGGCGCGCATGGCGCAGAGCGCCGCCGATTCCGCCGCCATTTCCGGCGCCTTGCAGATACTGCGCTCCAACAGCGTGGAGAGCGAGGTCCTGGCCTCCGCCACCGCTGATGCGGGCGTCAACGGCTTCACCGACGCCAACGGCGACACCATCACAATCTACTATCCACCCACCTCGGGTCCGAACAAAGATTCGACCGATTCGGTAGAGGTGATCATCACGCGGACCAGCCAGAGCTTCCTGAGCCAGCTGGTCTTCAGCGGCACGCCCACCATCTCGGCGCGCGCGGTCGCCATGGCGGCCCTCAACGACACCTGCGTCTGGTCGCTCAATTCGACCGATTCGGGCGCCATCAAGGTCTCCGGTACCTCCGAAGTGAACCTGGGCTGCGGCGTGCTCTCCAACTCGTCCAATTCCAGCGGCGTGGTCGAGAACGGTTCGACCTCCTGCCTGAACGCGACCGAGGTCAGGGTGGTGGGCGGCGCTTCCGGCGACTGCTTCGGCTCCACGCCGGTCACCGGCGTGACGCCGGTGAGCGACCCGCTGGGATCGCTCGGCCCGCCGAGCAGCTATGTGCCGGGCGGCTGCACCGACAACACCAACTACAGTCTCGGCGCCGGCGATACCCTGACGCTCACGCCGGGTCACTACTGCGGCAAAATCACCGTCAACGGCGGAACCCTGGACTTCGACCCGGGCCTCTACATCCTGGACGGCGCCGGTCTCAGCATCGGCGGCGCATCCACGGTGACCGGAACGGACGTCAACTTCTATCTGACCGAGAACTCGGGCACGGCGGACAACATCAACATCACCGGCGGCACCGTGACCCTGACGGCCGACGGCGGCAACGCCGACATGCCCGGCATCCTTTTCTATCACGACCGCAACACGGTGGGCAACATAACCCATAGCTTCTCGGGCGGTTCGACCATGAACCTGGAGGGCATCCTCTACTTCCCCAACCAGGACGTCAGATTCTCGGGGGGGTCGGAGCTCAACACCTCGACCTCGCTGATCATCGCCGACACGGTCACTTTCGTCGGCAACACGAACATCGGCGGCTTCGAGGACACCCCGATCCTGCAGAACCCGCTGCTGATCGAAGCCACGCTTATCGAGTAATCGCGGATCCTTGTGCGGAGGGACTCAAACGATGCTCAAAGAAACAATTCGCAAGTCGGCCCGCATCGCCGCCGCGCCCCTTCGGGCGATCGAGGCATTTCGCCGGGTCCGGGGCGGCAACGTGGCGATCGAATTCGCCTTCGTGCTGCCCATCCTGGTATCCCTAGGACTCGGCGCCTTCGATTTCGGCAATCTCGGGCTGCAGAAGATCACCGTGGCCAACGCCGCGCGCGCCGGTACCCAGTACGGGGCGCAGAATTCCTCCGTGGCCGCCGACACCGCGGGAATGGAACAGGCGGCGCGCAACGATGCCAGCGACGATCAGAACGCGCTCGATGTCAGCGCCCGGCAGTACTGCGTATGCAGCGATAGCGGCGCGGTCGACTGCACGGGCCTGTGTACCGGAGGCAGCGACGATTCGATCTTTCCCATCATGTACGTGGAAGTCACCGTGACAAACAACGTGCCCCTCCTGTTCCAGTACACGGGCATTACCTCGCCGCGCCCGGTCACCTCGACCAACACCATGCGGGTACGGTGAGGTGCGGAAAGCCACGGGCCCGATGGGATATGGAAAAGGATTGCAGCGAATGCTCGAACGCCTGAGCCGCGGACTGCGACTCCTGAGGGACCGGAGCGGCCAGGCCGCCGTTGAATTCGCCCTCATCGCCCCGGCCTTCTTTCTGATCATGTTCGGCGTGATGGATTTCGGGCGGGCCATGTGGATCAACTCCACCATCGAGCACGCCGCCGCCGAGGGCGCGCGTTACGCGGCCATCCGCGGCCAGGGCAAGCCCACGGTCGCCACCGAGTCGGACGTGAAGTCCTACGTCCAGAACCGGGCGCCGGGGCTGGACAGCAAGCAATTGACCGTCAACGTCACCTGGGCCCCGAGCAACGTCGAAGGCGGTACCGTGACGGTACGGGTGGGCTATCCCTACGAGTTTCTCATGACCGGGTTCCTGCCGATCGATCCCATCCAGTTCGGGCGCAGCTCCACCATGGTGATCAACTAGACGGCTCTTCATGCCGGTCCCATCCCGGGCCGCGCGCTCTCCAATCGAAGCGCCATTAACGATTTGAAAACCGGGCCTGACTAATTCTGGTCCCACGGCCAAAGGCGGCGGCCGCGCGCGGACAACCCTGTGCCGCAGGGGAGCGAAGAGATGGCCGGAGCACAAGCCAGCCTGCCCGATACGACACGCGCGGCCCAAGCGCGGGGCGGAGCCTGGCGATCCGCCGCCGAGTTCCTGGCCGTCCTGCACGAACAACGCTGGTTCATCGCCCTGGCGGTGAGCTATCTGCTGCTGGCCTTCACCATCGGGCGATGGCACGGCCAGAGCGTGACCCTGTCGCTCTATAGCGGGTTCCAGACGTTCCTCTACCTGTTCTTCGCCGTTGCTTGGATTCTGGGACGCGCCATCTGGCTTATCGCCAAGAACCGGCCGAGCCGACCGCTGCGCTTCGTCTGGGACGACCTGAGAAGCCAAGTCCTGACCTCCCGCCGGCTCATGAGCGCTCTGCCCGCTTTTTTCCTGCTGCCGCTCGTCCACTCGGCGGTGACCTCGCTCAAACGCATGATCCCGCTCATCGCGCCCTTCAGCTGGGATCCGACGCTGGCCGAGATCGACCGGGTGCTCCACGGCGGCTATCACCCCTGGGAGCTGCTGCAGCCCCTCCTAGGGTCGCCAACCGTGACCACGCTCATATCGCACGCCTACTCCTTGCCCTGGTACGCAGTGGTGTTGTTCCTGCTGTTCTGGCAGACCTTCACGCTCGACCCGCGGCGCCTCCAGGTCCTGCTCACCACGCTGCTCTGCTGGATCCTGCTGGCCAACGGCCTGGCCACCGTCCTGTCCTCGGCGGGCCCGGTCTACTACGGCTATTTCGCCGGCGACCCCAACCCCTTCGCGCCGCTGATGGCCTATCTGGACTCGGTGGCCGCGGATACCTATCTGCCTTCGGCCTTTATCCAGGCCCACCTGCTCGAACAGTACGAGAACGGCCGGCTGGGCATCGGCACCGGCATCTCGGCCATGCCCAGCCTGCACATCGCCATGGGCTTCCTGCTGGTCCTACTGGCTTGGCCCCTGCACCGGGCCTTGAGGATCGCCAGCTGCTTGTTCCTCGTCCTGCTCCTGGTCGGCTCGGTCCACCTGGGCTGGCATTACGCCATCGACGGCTACGTGGCGATCCTGGCCACTTGGCTCATCTGGTGGGCCGTGGGCCGCGCCCTGGCCGCCAGCCGGCGGGCCGCGCCCGCTGTAGGAACGACCCAACCGGGTGCGGATTTTACGGCGGCTTAAACGGGCCGCGCCGGTCTGCCGTCCGTGCAAGTAAAGATTTATCTTTAAAATTAGTTAGTTATACGAGTCTTCCTCAGGGATTGGGGCAAGATATCCGAGCTCACCCAAGAGCTAGCTGAGTAAATAATAATTTAGACTTATCTTTCCTATCTCAAAGCAAATACAAATAAAATACGACGCAAATACAGTCTGAATACTTATCGAAGCGATTGTCTTTCTGTTGTTCTTTTACTTTTTATTAAGGTATTTCCTTTAAATAATGGTATCTGATGATGATGCGCTGTACACAAGGAGAACGTTCATGTTGAAGCGTTTTGAGAATTTCTGCAGCGACGAGTCGGGCGCGACCGCCATCGAGTATGGCTTGATCGCCGCGCTCGTGTCGGTCGCCGCTATTAGCGCTCTGACCGCCATGGGTAACTCGCTGAAGACCCTGTTCGGGACGGTGGCTAACGAGCTGACCAACGCGGTTGCGGCCTCCGGCAGCTAAACCCGAAAGAACAATAATGGGATGAGCCCCTTTTCTAGGGAGCCGTCTCCAATAAACCTGAAAAAAGGGGCCGGGGTGCATTTCGCCTCCGGCCCCTATTTTTCTAGTCAGTGCGATTGGAACCGATGGATGCCTCCGCGATCGTCTCGGGCATAGCGATTCTTTCATTCGCGGTATTGCTCTTTTCCGCGTCCGTGAGCGACATCCTGTCCTTCACGGTGCCGAACCGGCTGTGCCTGGCCATTGGCCTTCTCTATCCGGCCTACGTCCTCTCGGCGCCGGAGCCGGTGGCCTGGCTCATGTCCTTCAGCATCGCCACCGGCCTGTTGGCCCTGGGCTTTCTGCTCTTTTCCTTTCGCATCTGTGGCGGGGGTGACGCCAAGCTCTTTGCCGCGGCCGCGCTTTGGGCCGGTCCGGACATGGTCCTCCCCTACACCGTTCTGACGACCCTGGCCGGCGGCGTGATCGTGGCCTTTCTCTGGCTCCATCACCGGATCTCCAGGGCGCCGGTCCCGAGCATGATCTTTCAGGTCGGGAGCGACCCGGATTTCGGCAGCCAGCCCATGCCCTATGGCGCCGCCATCGGTGTGGGCGGGCTTTACGTGGCGTTTACGTTGTTAAGGTTAAACTGAAGCTATGTCGGTGCGAAATATAATCCTTATCCTGGCGGCCGTTCTCATCACCGCGGGAACCGGCCTGGTGGCGCGCAGCTGGATCAACAGTCAGCGCGTCCAGGTCGCGGCTCCCGAGGCGCCGGCGCCCAAGGCGACCTATGTCCTGGTGGCGAAGAAAAACCTGCCGAGCGGCACTTTCCTCAAGGAAAACCACATCTCCTGGCAAGCCTGGCCGGACGAAAAGCTGCATCCCAAGTACATGGTCAAGGGCAAGCAGGACCAGAAGGAGCTCATCGGTTCGGTCGTGCGCCGGGGCATCACCGCGGGCGAGCCGATCACTGTCGGCCGCATCATCCAGCCTGGTGAGCGCGGCTTCCTGGCCGCCGTGCTGCGGCCGGGTTACCGGGCCATGGCGATCAAGGTCAACGCCACCTCGGGCATCTCCGGTCTGGTCTTCCCGGGCGATCGGGTTGACATAATCTTGACCCATAAGATCAAGCGCGCGAGCGGCACGCGCCGGGCCAGTGAAACCGTGCTCACGAATGTGCGCGTCCTGGCCATCGACCACCGGATCAATGACCAGAAGAACTCACCCAAAGTCGGCAAGAACGCCACCCTGGAGGTGACGCCGAAGCAGGCCGAGATGCTGGCCGTCGTGACCGAGCTGGGCAGACTGTCGCTCGTGCTGCGCAGCTTGGCGAAGGACGAGGAAGAGCTCGAGCGACTGGCCAACTCGGACGAGCCCCTGGGCGAGCCCGACCCGGCCCGCGGCACCACACACACCTGGGATACCGAGGCCAGCCGTCTCCTTGCCGGGCCCAAGAAGCAGGGGCGAGACAACAAGCAGACAGTGGTGGTCCAGCGCGGAAGTCAGGTCAGGGCGGTGCGGGTCGACCGGGGCGGCGGCGTCGGAAGCGCAGGCATCGGGGGCCTGGTCGGCAACCTCCTCGGTGGCCTCCTCGGCGGCATGGATTCGCTCAACTTCGACTTCACCGCCCAGCCATCGGGGACCGGCGCCGGTCCCAACGTGCGGAAGCCCGGTGAACAGACGGCGAGCGGAAGCAGCTCGGATGAAAACAAGTCGGAAGAACAATGAACCAGACGCGCTGTAAGGGAATCCTGAGACTTCTGCTCGTCATCGCCGCCTTCTGGCCGTTGGCGGCCGGGGCGCAGCAACAGATGCAGTCAGGAGAAATCGTTCCCCCGTCCGGCGAACAGATCATGATCCAACTCGACCAGGGCAAGCTTCTCCGCCTGGCCCAGCCGGCGGCCTCGGTTTTCATCGTCAACCCCAATGTGGCCGACGTCACGGTTCGCACCAACCAATTGGTTTATCTCTTCGGCCGCGGGCCCGGCCGGACCTCGCTCTACGCATTGGACGCCGCCAACAACATCATCCTCAACACCGACGTCGTGGTGCAGCACAACATTACGGGCCTGAAGCAGGCCCTCGATGCCCTGGTTCCGGCAGCCGATATCGGCATCACCTCGGTCGAAGGCGCCCTCATCCTGGACGGCGCCGTGGAAAGCGCGACGGAAGCGGAAAACGTCCGGCGCCTGGCCGCCCGTTTTATCGGCCGCGGCGAGGAAGTCATCAACCGTCTGGCGGTCACGGAGCCCAACCAGATCAACCTCCGGGTCCGCGTGGCCGAGGCTTCGCGTGACGTACTCAACCGCTTCGGGTTCAACTGGGACTACATTTTCGATTTCGGCAAATTCGCGGGTGCCCTCGTCACGGGATTTCCGACTGAAGAGGCCACAAGCCTACTGGGCATTGGCTTCGGGAGCGCCAATCATAGCGTCGACGGCCTAATCGATGCGCTCGCCGACGACGGCTTAATCACGATCCTGGCCGAACCCAACCTGACGGCCCTGTCGGGCGAGACGGCCAGCTTCCTGGCCGGCGGCGAGTTCCCCATACCCGTTTCCTCGACCGACGACCGTGTCACTATCGAGTTTCGCCCCTTCGGCGTGAGCCTGTCGTTCACACCGACCATCATCTCGGGCAACCGGATCAACCTGCGGGTCCGTCCCGAGGTCAGCTCCTTGTCCACCGCGGGCGCCGTCAGCATCAACGGGTTCGAGATTCCCGCGTTGTCGATCCGCCGCGCGGAGACCACGGTCGAGCTCGGCTCCGGGCAGAGCTTCGCCATCGCCGGCTTGTTGCAGGACAACTCACAAGAGTTGGTCAACAGGATTCCCGGGCTAGGCGATCTCCCGATTCTCGGCCAGCTGTTCAGAAGCGAGCGCTTCGAGCGGCGGGAGACCGAGCTGGTCATCATCGTGACGCCCTATATCGTAAAGCCGGTGAGCGACCGTATTCCGCTGCCGACCGATCCCTATACGAAGTCGCCGCCGAACGCCGTTGCGCTGCGGACACAAACCTCGCGCACGATCCCGGTTCCCGCCGCGGGCCCCAGCATCGCCGGCCAGCCGGGTACGGCGGGCTATATTCTGGATTGAGGAGGGCTCGATGACAGAGACAAAGTCCAAGACTCGTTTCGCCAAGCTCTCCATCCTGCTGACAGGAGTTGGGCTCCTGCTCGCCGGTTGCCACGTCTCGGAAGGCCAGAGCAACCCGATCGAGGCATTCAGCAGCCATACCTTCGATCATGCGAACTGGCGCCAGCGGCCGCCTTTCATGGACAGCCAGGTCGAGGAGATCACGGTTGTCCACCAAGTCAGTTTCCAGCCGGGTGAATCGCAACTGCCCGCCGGCGAGCTCGACCAACTTCTCGAGTTTCTTCAGCAGAGCGGCGTGCATCAAGGCGCCCGCATCGAGATCGACGGGCCGCGCGATAAGACCGGATATCACGACACCCTGACGGTAGAACGTTTGTCCGCGATCGAGACTGAAATCACCCGCCTCGGCTTGCGCAGCGAGGTCCCGGTCAGGCCCATCACAACGCTGGCCAAGCCCGAGGAAGCCGTGGCGGTCACCGTGACCCGCGCCATGGTTATCCAACCCGACTGCAGCACGCCGCAACCGGGGTTCGCCACGCGGCCGGCGGCGGTCTTCAGCTGCACCACTTCCGCCACGCTTGGACAGATGATCGCTGATCCGGTCGACCTGGTCCGGGGCCGCGCGGCCGGCCCAGCCGAGGCTGCAGCTACCGGCGGGTCGATCCGACGCTACCGGGCCGGCAAGACAAAGGCCTTACCTATAGAGAGAACTCAATGAGCTCGGCCGAAGGATTTCTCGACCCACAGAACGATCTGGCGCCGACGCCGGCGGCCGAGTGTGTCGGCTTCGTCAGCGACAACCAGACGCACGGCGTGATCGAGTCCGTCGCGCGTCAGTTCTTCGACGCGCCGATCATTCGTGACGGCGGCAGCCAGCAGGCTCTGGAGTACCTGGCGGAGAACCCGCCGCCCAAGGTGATCATCGTCGATATCGGCGACTCCTCGGCGCCGCTGACCGCCATGCTGTCCCTGACCGCCGCCTTCACCGAGGAAACGCGCTTGATCGGTATCGGCACGATCAACGACATCAACCTCTACCGCGAGATGGTTGGCGCCGGCATCACCGACTACCTGGTCAAGCCGGTTACGGAAAAGGCCTTGGCCGCCGCCCTTGCACGCGCCGTGGAGCCTGTGGCTTCCGGCCAGGGAGCGGGCCAGGAAGAGCAGGCCGCCGCATCCGACAAGGTCAACAGGATCGCCGTGATCGGCTCGCGTGGCGGCGTCGGCGCCAGCAGCCTTGCGGTCAATCTCGCTTGGGTGCTGGGCCAGGAAATGAAACAAACGACGGCCCTGGTCGATCTGGACCTGGAGTTCGGCACCGTGGCGCTCTCGCTCGACCTGGAGCCGACAAGGGGCCTGCGTGAAGCCCTGGAAAGCCCGGGCCGGATCGACAGTCTGTTCATCGAAAGCGCCACGGCGAAACTCAGCGAAACCTTCTCGGTCATGGCCACCGAGGAAACCCTGTCACAGGAGATCCACTTCAACCCCGATGCGGTCGATCTTCTGTTCGACGCCTTGGGCCGTAGCAACGACAACATCATCGTCGACCTGCCGCGCTCGGCCTTTTCCGTGCGTCAGCGGGTCATGGAGGATGCGACCCGGATCATCCTGGTGACCGAGATGACGCTTCCCTGTCTGCGCGACTCCATGCGCATCGTGGGCAACATCGAGGAGGTCGCCCTGGGCACACCGATTTGCGTTGTCGCCAACCGGATCGGCAGCACGAAACAGGCCATGCAGCCCAAGGACTTTGAGAAAGCGCTCGGCCGCAAGATCGACTACGTCATCCCGGACGACGAGAAAGCCTTCCAGAAGGCGGCCAACGAGGGAAAACCGCTGACTCAGATCAGCACACGCGGCAAGGCCGGCAAGGTCCTGCGATCCATCGCGTCAGAATTCGGCCAGGTAAAGCAGGCATCCGACGAAAAGAAATCCAAGCAGTCGTGGACCCGCATCTTCAAGAGAGGCTAACGCATCATGGATGGCGGAGGTGCCAAGGCCGGGTCCGCCGCGCCCAAGACCCGCAGCGGAAAGGCCGGGGCTTCACGAAATCAGAGCGGCAAGGTTGCCGAGTACCTCGAGGAACTTAAGCCGAAAGTCCTGTCGGATTTCGAGAACGACGATCTGTCCGCGCTCGCGCGGCCGGAGTTGGCTGTCCGCATCGGCCAGATCGTCACGACCGAAACCGAAAAGGATTCCGATGCGCTCAACCTGCTGGACCGGCGCAACCTGGTCGGCGGCCTGATCGAGTGGCTCCTCCACTTCAGCCCCAAAGCACCCCCGAAACCTGCCGAGGCCGAGCCCCAACCCCTGCCCCCCGCTACATCCAGTGCGCCGGCCCGCCAAGGCAAGCCGCAAAAGGCGCCGGCACGGGAAAGCGAAAGTAGGGAAGAACCGAGACCCAGCGAGCCGATGTCGACGGCCTACTCCCAAACGGTGGATGACGCCAGGCAATCGATCCAGCCTCTGGTCATGGACCGGCTGGATATCTCGGCCGCCTCACAACTGCCCCGGGACGAACTGAAGACCCAGCTGCGCGAGATCGTCTCCGAGGTCCTGGCCGAAAAGCAGTTGCGCCTCAATGCGGTCGAGCAGCAGGCCGTGGTCGACTTGCTGATCGACGACATGCTGGGTCTTGGGCCATTGGAGCCGTTGCTGGCCGACGATGACATTACCGACATCATGGTCAACGGTCCCTACCAGACCTACATCGAGCGGAAGGGCAAGCTGGAACTCACGGACGTGCGGTTCCGCAATAACGAGCATGTGCTCAACATTTCGCGCCGGATCGTGTCCTTCATCGGCCGTCGCGTGGATGAGACCAGCCCGCTCGTCGACGCCCGCCTTCAAGATGGCAGCCGTGTCAACATCATCATCCCGCCGCTGGCCATCGATGGCCCATCCATCTCGATTCGTAAGTTCGCCAAGAAGTCAATCACACTCGACATCATGGTCCAACAGAGCAACATTTCCGAGCCGATGGCCACCGTGCTCAAGATCGCGGCACGCAGCCAGCTCAACATACTGATCTCCGGCGGTACGGGCTCCGGCAAGACCACATTGCTCAACGCGCTTTCCCAGATGATCGACGAGCGCGAGCGCATCGTCACCATCGAGGATGCCGCCGAGCTGCAGCTCCAGCAGCCGCACGTGGTGCGTCTGGAGACCCGCCCGGCAAACCTGGAAGGTACGGGCGAGATCACCATGCGGGATCTGGTCAAGAATTCCCTGCGTATGCGTCCCGACCGTATCATCCTCGGCGAGGTACGCGGCTCCGAGGCGGTCGACATGCTCCAGGCGATGAACACCGGCCATGACGGCTCGCTGGGCACGGTCCATGCCAACCGGCCGCGCGAGGCGCTGACGCGCCTGGAAAACATGGTGGGCATGGCGGGCATCAACCTGCCGGCCAAGGCCGTGCGGACCCAGATCGCATCGGCGCTCGATATGATCATCCAGGTCTCGCGCATGCGCGATGGTATGCGCCGGATTACCCACATCACCGAGGTCGTCGGCATGGAGGGCGACATCATCACCACGCAGGACCTCTTCAACTTCGAATTCGAAGGCGAGGGCCTGGACGGCATGCTCAAGGGCAACTTCAAGCCCACCGGCCTGCGCCCGCATTTCGCGCCCAAGGCGGCCTATTTCGGTCTGGAGAAGCGGCTCCTGGAGTGCCTGTAATGGAGTTCCTGAATATCTTCGGCGAGGGCCCGGAAGGCACGCTAATCCTGATAATCGCTCTCGGGCTGGTGGTGCTGCTGGTCGCCATGGTTTTCGTCAACGATGCGCAGCGGATCATGGCCCGGCGCATCGATCAAATTAAGCTGCACCACTCGCGCGACGCCGAGGAAGTCCGAAGCATCTCCGCCAAGCGCTCGACGAGCGCCAGCGACATCCCCGCGCTCGACGAGTTGATCAAGAAGCACCTGCCGCAACAGGATGTGCTGCGCTTGCGCCTGGCCCGGGCCGGCATGGAGGTGTCCTTGGGGGTCTATGTGCTGATCAGCCTCCTGATAGGCTTCGTGGGCTTCATGTTGGCCAAGTTCGGCGGGCTGCCGGGCGTAGTGGCGCTTCTCCTCGGTTTTATTTGCGCCTTGTTGTTGCCGCATATGTTCGTAGGCATGGCGTACCAGAGGCGGAAAAACAAATTCATCGCGTATTTCCCCGAGGCCATCGATCTCATGGTACGCGGGGTCAAGGCCGGCCTGCCGATCATCGAGGCCATGAAGGCGGCGGCCGAAGAGGTGCCCGATCCCGTGGGCACCGAGCTTACCCGCATCACCGACGGTATCCGGCTGGGCCGCAAGATGGACGAGCTTTTGTGGGAGACTGCCCATCGGCTCGATCTGCAGGAGTTCAAGTTCTTCACGATCGCCTTGTCCATTCAGGCAGAAACCGGTGGTAACCTTGCTGAATCCCTGAACAATCTCGCCGATGTGCTCCGCAGCCGGCGCCAGCTCAAGCGCAAGGTCAAGGCCATGTCGTCCGAGGCCAAGGCCAGCGCCTACATCATCGGGTCCCTGCCCTTCATCATGACCGGCCTCATCTACTTCACGAATCCAGAATACATCACCACCCTCTTCACGGACCCGCGCGGCCAGATCGCGGTTGGGGGTGCTCTAATCTGGATGACCATCGGCGTGGGCATCATGTACAAAATGGTGAAGTTCGAGATATGATTCCCTCGATCACGCTGCCCTACGATCTCAATATCGAGGACCTGCTGATCATCATGTCGGCCTTGTCCGCGGGCGTGGTGACGCTGACCGTCTGGTTCGCGCTCCTGCACAAGGATCCGGCGGCCAAACGCGCTGAGATCATGGCCAGGCAGCGGGCGGAAATGAGAGAGGGCATCGCCGGCCCGCGCCGCCGCCAGGACCGCCTGCCCACCATGGGCATGATGCGTCAGGTGGTCGACCGCCTGAACCTGCTGAAAAGTTCCCAGGCCGATAAGCTCTCGCTCAAGCTGGCGCGGGCGGGCTGGCGCTCCAAGGAAGCGATCATTCGCTACCTCTTCCTCAAGGTGGCCCTGCCCTTCGCCTTCGGCGGCACGGCCGTCTTCCTGATCTATGGCCTGGATGCCTACAAGCTGACCATGATGTGGAAGCTCGGCGTCTGCCTGGGGGCCGTGATCTTCGGCGCCTATCTCCCCGACATCATGATCAAGAACGCGACCACGAAGCGTTACGACGCCATTCGCAAGGCGCTTCCCGATGGGCTCGACCTCATGGTCATCTGCGCCGAGGCGGGCCTGAGCCTGGACGCCACCTTGATGCGCGTGTCCAAGGAACTGGAGCAGGCGAATCCCGAACTCGCCGACGAGTTGAGCCTCACGGGCCTGGAATTGGGCTTCCTGCCGGACCGGCGCAAGGCCCTGCAGAACCTGGGAATGCGCGTCGATCTCCCGGCGGTGCGCGGCGTGGTCAACACCCTGCTCCAGGCCGAGCGCTATGGCACGCCGCTGGCCCAGTCGCTGCGTATCATGTCGGCTGAATCGCGTAACGAACGCATCATGAAGGCGGAGGAGAAGGCCGCGCGCCTGCCGGCCATGCTCACCGTCCCCATGATGATCTTCATCCTGCCGCCGCTCTTCGTCATCCTGCTCGGTACGGCGGTGCTCAACGTCTTGGATACCTACATGAAAATGTTTTAAGGCTCCGAGTACCGCGCCCTTCCCATCATTGGACGCCAATATCGATCGTGCGGTGCGGCGAGACCCCACTCTCCGGGTGGTCGAAATCAAGGACCGCCTGGGCCGCCATGTCTTCGCTGGCGAGGTCTTGTAAAGCCCCGAGTTTCGGGCCGGCTCAGTCGGCCGCCACCACCGCGCCCTCGGACACCAGTTTCTCAATCTCGTCCTCGCCGTAGCCGTGCTCGGCCAGGATGGCGCGCGTGTCAGCGCCGTAGACTGGCGCCGCCTGGGACACCTCGCCCGGGCTCCCGGAAAACTTGACCGGCAGGCCAAGCGCCTTGACCCGCCCGGCGCGGGCGTGCTCGAGGGTGACCACCATGTCCCGGGCCAGGGTCTGGGGATCGGCGTGCATCTGGGCCACGTCGAGTACCGGCCCCGCCGGCACCCCCGCCGCCTCCAGGCGCTCCAGCCAGTCCGCAGAGCTGCGCCCGCGGATGATCTCGCTGAGCACCGCCTCCAGCTCGGCCAGGTGGCTCATGCGCCCCGCGTTCCCGGCAAAGCGCGGGTCCTCGGCCAGCTCGGGGGCCTCCAGCGCCTGCAGCAGGCGCAGCCAGTTGGCCTGGTTGGCCGCGCCCACGGTGATCCAGCCGTCGGCGGTCTGGAAGGCCTGGTAGGGGGCGCTGAGCGGATGGGCCGAGCCCATGGGTCCCGGCGGCGTCCCGGTGGCGAGCGCGATCGCCGATTGCCAGTAGGTGTGCACGATGCCCGCCTCGAACAGCGACGTCTCGACCCGCTGGCCCTGGCCGGTCTTCTGGCGCTCCAAGGCGGCGGCCAGGATACCCATGGCGCCCAGAATGCCGGCGGTGATGTCGGTCACCGGCGCGCCCACCTTGACCGGGGGGCGCCCCTCGCCCTCCCCGGTGATGCTCATGAGCCCGCTCATGCCCTGGGCGATGAGATCGAAGCCGCCGCGCCCGGCATAGGGCCCGCTGCGCCCGAAGCCGGATATCTCGCAGTAGATCAGCCCCGGGTTCTCCTGGCGCAGGGCCTCGTAGCCCAGCCCCAGGCGCTCCATAGCGCCCGTGCGGTAATTCTCGATCAGCGCGTCGGCAGAAGCCACCAGCCGGCGCAGCACCGCCTTGCCCTCTTCGTGCTTGAGGTCGATCGCGATGCCGCGCTTGTTGCGGTTCATCATCATGAAGGCCGCCGACTCGCCTTCGATCTCGGGAGGCACGAAGTTCCGCGAGACGTCGCCGCCGGGCACCTTCTCCACCTTGATGACCTCGGCGCCCATGTCGGCCAGCATGAGCCCGCATGTGGGCCCGGCCATGACGTGGGCCAGCTCGATGACCTTGAAGCCTGAAAGGGGTCCGCGGCGCGTGGTCACTTGTATAGTCCTATAAAAGAAAAACGAGCCGTTTCACCGCCGAACAACGCTGAGGTTTTCTCCTTTTTTACCTTTCGCTTAGCAATAACATATCCGCCAAGGTAGAGGGGTTAAGAATAGCTCCGCACCACGTCCTGATATGACTGCTTGATGATCGAGATATCGTACTGCAGCTCGCTCTTGTTCCTTATATAGATTATCTTGTTGGACGGCTTCCAGCTTTCCGGTCCGTCCAGGACTTTTCCTTTCGGGTCCGAGTAGACACATCCCCTGATTCGAACTTTCAATTCATTCTTCTGCGGTATGACTGCCGCAATGTCGTAGTACCGTTTCGTAGTCCCTAGTTTGAACGCAATTCGAACAGTTCGTGGTACGACGTGCAGCCTGTCATCAAGCGCCAAGACGCGCCTGCGGAAATCCCAATAAAGTGACGTGGTTTCGGGTGAACAAACCCTCAGATTAGTTTCCTCACTTCCACCAGTTCTCTTGGGCCGCCGGTTGGTTTTTTTTCCCGTACGTGTTCTGCCCGGGTCCTGCACATCAATCTCCCTGTCCTGCCGGAAAACGTCGACCGGCTCCCGCGAGTCTTCCACCGGGGTCAGATTTGTCCGCTCTTCATTGTCCGGCTCGGGCAACACCCCAACCTCCAATGCTGCCGCATGCAAAATCTTGATCGCCACTTGCAATGGAACTTCAAAAAACTCTTTTCGTCCCGAAACTCGATACTTGGCAAGGCTGGCGTGTACCAGTTGTTCCACACGATGGCAGTCTGCAACGTACTCTTGATAGACCACTTCGAAATCTTGAGGCACGCCCGTGCCCGCCGATATTTCCCGCGCTCTCTGCTCGGGCAGCTTGGTGGTCTTCCCGATCTTGTATTGGTTTGATCGCAGTGATGCGTTCATCAAAATGTACACGTAACCGGCAGACATCTATTTCTGCGCTCCTGAGCCTTTGGCCGGATGGCAGGTTCGTGCCACCATTCGGCGAGAAATCCAGGCGAGTTTAGCGAAATTAGGACGATCGTTCTATTGGTGATCTGAGTCGGCAAACCGAATGGATGAAAGCGGCAGGGAGTATCCTTCGGTCAATCCTAACTACCGCCCCTTGAAGTCGGGCTTCCGCTTCTCCAGGAAGGAGCGATAGCCCTCTGCGAAATCCTCGCTGCCGAAACAGGCAAC
>JAZGBC010000149.1:0-7775 GCA_036444495.1 Kiloniellales bacterium | reverse complement strand
AAATCTCCTGCGTTTTCGGGTTGGCCAAGGCGGGGTCGTGCGAAGGCTTCTCACGGGCAGCTTCGCCAAGGCAAGCTCCGCGAATGTTGTGCTGGACCCGAGTGCTGGAATCCGGCTATTCCAGGGGTCCATACGCTTGTGAGCGTGGTCGGCCTAATATAGGTTGCGCGCGCGAAATTGAGTATCACCGTGGCATCTATGCACTGATTGGGGACCACCGCGCGGCGACACTGCCGATTGAGGGGCGGGCTGCGTGCGGTGCGAGAGGGGATTCCGGGGTATGGCGATTTTCAGACGCTTGGGATTCGCGGTAGGCGTGCTGGGCCTTGCCGTGGGCGTGACGGGCTTGGCCGCTGCCTCCGAGCCGCTTCCTTGGCAGATGGGTTTTCAGCCGGCGGCCACCACCACCATGGAGCGGATCAACGATTTCCACAATCTGATGCTGGTCGTCATCACGGCGATCGCGGTTTTCGTTCTCCTTCTGCTGCTCTATGTGATGTACCGCTTCTCCGAACGGCGCAATCCGACACCATCCAAGACCACGCACAATACGTTGCTCGAAGTGCTGTGGACGACCGTCCCGGTGATCATCCTGGTAGTCATCGCGATCCCCTCGTTCCGCTTGCTCTACTACACGGACCGGGCCGAGGACGCGGAGATGACGCTGAAAGCGATCGGCCACCAGTGGTACTGGAGCTATGAGTATCCGGATCAGGGCAATTTCGCTTTCGACGCCGTCATGTTGACCGACGACGAGCTTGAGGAAGGCCAACGGCGCCTGCTGGAGACGGATAATGCCATCGTGCTTCCGGTCGGCACCAAGATACGCCTTCTGGTGACGGCCGATGACGTCATCCACAGCTTCGCGGTACCCGCCTTCGGCATCAAACTGGACGCCAACCCGGGCACGGTCAACGAGACCTGGTTCGAGATCGCCCGCGAGGGCACCTTCTACGGCCAGTGCTCGGAGATCTGCGGCAGCGGGCATTCCTACATGCCGATCATGGTCAAGGCCGTCTCCAAGGAAGAGTTCGTCCGCTGGTCCGAGGAGGCCAAGAAAGAGTTCGCCCGGGCCGAGGGCACGGAGAGCCGAACCCGCCTGGCCCGAACCGAGAACGCGGACTAGCCGGGACGGGAAAGCAGAGCATGGCGCACGCTAGCGATACCACGGTCCACGCGCACCAGGATCACAAGCCGGGCTTCTTCGTCCGCTGGCTCTGCTCGACCAACCACAAGGACATCGGGACCCTTTACCTGACTCTCGCCATCATCGGCAGCATCGTCGGCAGTGTCTTCTCGTTATTAATGCGCATGGAGCTGCACAGCCCAGGAGTCCAGTACCTGCTGCAGGACGGCTCGCCGGACGGGCAGCTGTGGAACGTGATCATTACGGCGCACGGCCTGATCATGGTCTTTTTCGTGGTCATGCCGGCGCTCATCGGCGGCTTCGGAAACTGGTTCGTGCCGCTCATGATCGGCGCGCCGGACATGGCCTTCCCGCGCATGAACAACATCTCGTTCTGGCTGCTGGTGCCGTCGCTGCTGCTGCTCGCCACCTCGGTCTTTATCGGCGAGGGCGCGGGCACGAGCTGGGTGGTCTATCCGCCGCTGTCGTCCAAGCTCGGGCATCCCGGGGTCTCGGTCGACATGGCGATCTTCGCGCTGCATCTGGCCGGCGCGTCCTCGATCCTGGGCGCCATCAACTTCATCACCACGATCTTCAACATGCGCGCCCCGGGCATGACGCTGCACAAGATGCCGCTCTTTGTCTGGTCGATCCTGGTGACCGCGTTCCTGCTGCTCCTGTCCCTGCCGGTCCTGGGCGGCGCCATCACCATGCTGCTGACCGACCGTAACTTCGGCACCGCCTTCTTCGACGCAGCGGGCGGCGGTGACCCGCTCCTTTTCCAGCACCTCTTCTGGTTCTTCGGCCACCCGGAGGTCTACATCATGATCCTGCCGGCCTTCGGGGTCATCAGCATGGTCATCTCGACCTTCAGCCGGAAGCCGGTGTTCGGATATCTCGGCATGGCCTACGCCATGGTGGCGATCGGCGTCGTCGGCTTCGTCGTCTGGGCGCACCACATGTACACCGTGGGCATGGACGTGGACACGCGGGCCTACTTCACCGCGGCGACCTTGGTGATTGCGGTGCCGACGGGGATCAAGATCTTCTCCTGGATCGCGACCATGTGGGGCGGCAGCCTGCGCTTCACCACGCCCATGCTCTGGGCGATCGGCGCCATCTTCCTCTTTACCGTGGGCGGCGTAACCGGCGTGGTGCTGGCCAATGCCGGGATGAACACCGCGCTACACGATACCTACTACGTGGTCGCGCACTTCCACTACGTGCTGAGCCTGGGCGCGGTCTTCGGCATATTCGCGGGCTTCTACTACTGGATCGGCAAGATGTCCGGCCGGCAGTTTTCGGACTGGGCCGGCAAATGGCACTTCTGGACCACCTTCATCGGCGTGAACATGTCTTTCTTTCCGCAGCACTTCCTGGGACTGGCCGGCATGCCGCGGCGCGTCGTCGACTATCCGGTCGCTTACGCCGGCTGGAACGCGGTGTCGTCCTGGGGTTCCTACATCACTCTCGTTTCGACCGTGTTCTTTATTGTTATGCTGATCTACACGCTCAAGGCCGGCCGCAAGGCGGAGGCAAATCCCTGGGGCGAGGGGGCGACGACGCTGGAGTGGACGGTGCCCTCGCCGGCGCCGTTCCATACCTTCGAGGAACTGCCGCGCATCCGTTGATGCCAAGCGGTTTCGCTACGGCGTGAGCCCGCGGAACCGAAAAGATTTTGGGGTTGAGGGAGACTTATGACCGACACCGCGCTTGATACGGCCGTCACGGCCCAAGGGGCGCTCGGCACCCAGACTTCCGAGGTTCGCGATTATGTCGCCCTCCTGAAGCCGAGGGTCATGTCGCTGGTCGTCTTTACCGGCTTCGCCGGCCTCATGGCGGCGCCCGGGACGATCCACCCCCTAATCGGCGCCGTGGCGGTGCTCTGCATCGCGATCGGCGCGGGAGCGGCCGGCGCCATCAACATGTGGTACGAGCGCGATATCGACGCGCTCATGGGGCGCACGCGCAACCGCCCGATCCCGACAGGCCGGATCGCGCCGGCCGAAGCGCTCGCTTTCGGCGTCACGCTCGCCCTCTTCTCGGTCATGCTCATGGGCCTGGCGGTGAACTGGATGGCGGCCGCGCTGCTGGGCCTGGCCAACGCCTTCTACGTCTTCGTCTACACCATCTGGCTCAAGCGGCGCACGCCGCAGAACATCGTGATCGGCGGGGCCGCGGGCGCTTTTCCGCCGATGATCGGCTGGGCCGCGGTGACCGGCGCGGTGAGCCTCGAGTCCCTTGCCCTGTTCCTGATCATCTTCATGTGGACGCCGCCCCATTTCTGGGCGCTGGCGCTCTACCGCGAGGGCGACTATGCCAAGGCGGGCGTGCCCATGCTGCCGGTCGTGGCCGGCTTGGCCGAGACCCGGCGCCAGATCCTCGTTTACACCCTGCTGCTCGTTCCTTTGAGCCTGACCCCGGTGCTGCTGGGTACGGCGGGCGCGCTCTATGCGCTGGCGGTTACGGCCATGGGCGGCGGTTTCATCGTCCTGGCGCTCAGGCTCCTGCGCGAGCGGGGCGACGGCCCGGCGCGGCGTCTGTTCGGCTATTCGATCCTTTACCTCTTCGTGCTTTTCGCAGTCCTGATCGTGGAGCGCCTGTTGGAGCCGGCCGCCCTGCTCGCGAGGGCCTTGGGATGACGGCCATGGCCAGGCGCAAGCCTCACAGCGATGTGCACCGCAGGCAGCGCGCCAAGAACTGGGTCCTGCTGCTGGTCCTGGCCGCCTTCGTGGTCGTGGTCTATTTCGTCTCGCTGGTGCGTATGGGGGGCGGCTGAGCCATGAGCGTGCGGAGCGCGGCGCGGAACACCCGCACCGGCATCATTCTGGCCGGCGTCGCCGCCGGCATGGTGGGCCTGTCGTTCGCCGCCGTGCCGCTCTACCGCGTGTTCTGTCAGGTGACCGGCTTCGGCGGCACGACCCAAGTGGCCGATGCGGTCCCGGGCGCCGTCGGCGAACGGGTCATCAAGGTGCGCTTCGACGCCAGCGTGAACCCGGCCCTGCCTTGGTCCTTCGAACCTATCCAGCGCGAGTTGAGCCTGCGCGTGGGCGATTCGGGACTGGCGGTCTACCGGGCGCGTAATCTGGCCGCCGAACCCGCGACCGGGACGGCAACCTTTAACGTGACCCCGCTCAAGGCGGGCAAGTACTTCTCCAAGGTACAGTGCTTCTGCTTCGACGAGCAGCGCCTGGAGCCTGGCGAGGAGGTCGATATGGCGGTTCAGTTCTTCGTCGATCCGGCGATCCTGGATGACCGCAATCTGGACGAGGTGAAGACCATCACTTTGTCCTATACCTTCTTCCGTGCCCCTGGCGATGCGGACGGGCAGGCAGCCGAGCCCGGGCGCAGGCGCCTGAAAACGGCCTCCGGCGCGCCGGCACGCGCGGCGGCGGACATCAACTGAGAACCGGTTTCATCGATCATGCTACTTCGAGGAACAGGGGATATCAGATGCGGGGAATGAGATGAGCGAATCGACTCACGCCGAAAGCGGCGGCCAGAAGCATCCCTATCATCTGGTCGAGCCGAGCCCCTGGCCCATCGTCGGGGCCTTTTCGGCGGGTGCCTTGGCGCTCGGCACCCTGCTGTTCATGCGCGATGTGACCGGCTGGCTGATCCCGGTCGCGGTCGTCGCGTTGCTGCTCGTCATGGCGCTCTGGTGGCGCGACGTGGTGAAGGAGGCGACCTTCCAGGGTCTGCACACGCCCATCGTGCAGATCGGCCTGCGCTACGGCATGGCGCTGTTCATCGTCTCCGAGGTGATGTTCTTCGGGGGCTTCTTCTGGGCCTATTTCAACGCCTCGCTCTTCCCGGTCGAGGCGACCGGCTTCCAGTGGCCGCCGGAGGGGGTCACCGTCTTCGATCCCTGGTCGGTGCCGCTCTTGAATACGCTTATCCTGCTTACCTCGGGGGTCACGGTGACCTGGGCGCACCACGAACTGCGCGAGGGCAACCAGAAGGGCACGGTGCGGGCCCTGATCGCGACTGTCGCATTGGGCATCGCCTTCACCGGCTTCCAGGCCTACGAATATGCCGGCGCGCCCTTCGGCTTCACGGAAGGTATCTACCCCTCGACCTTTTTCATGGCGACCGGGTTCCACGGTTTCCACGTCATCATCGGCACCATCTTCCTGACCGTCTGCCTGTTCCGGGCGGCGAAGGGCCACTTCACACCGGACCATCACTTCGGCTTCGAGGCCGCGGCCTGGTACTGGCACTTCGTCGACGTGGTCTGGCTGTTCCTCTTCACCTGCATTTACTTGTGGGGTGCGGGCGACGCCCCGATCCACTAGGGGCCATGCCCGAGGATAGTTATTACCCGAAACGATCGCCGATCGCCGTCGGACTGGCCTGTCGATGCCCGCGCTGCGGCCGGGGCAAGCTCTACAGCGGGTACCTGACGGTGGCCGAACGTTGCGGCCTGTGCGGCTTGGACCTTGGCAAGGCCGATAGCGGCGACGGCCCAGCCGTCTTCATCATCCTCATCCTCGGGGCCGTGGTTGTGGGCTTGGCGCTGCTGCTGGAAATCCATGTCCAGCCGCCCATGTGGGTGCACATGACGATCTGGCCGGCGCTCATCCTCGGCGGCGCGCTTGGGATGCTCAGGCCGGCCAAGGCGCTCCTGATCGCCTTGCAGTACCGGTATGAAGCAAGCGATTCGGGAACCGTGAACTACGATTGATTTCCCCATGATACAGCCCGGACGCGGCGTTGGAGACGGCGAGGCATGAGCCCTTACGAGACCCTGGAGACCCGTTTCCGGCGCTTGAGCGCTCTGCGCGAGGCCGCCGGCCTGCTGCAGTGGGACATGTCCACCATGATGCCCAAGGGCGGCGCCGAGGCGCGCGCCGAGCAGATGGCCGCGCTCGAAGTCACCTGTCACGAACTCCTGACCGAGCCGGCCCTGGCCGACCTGCTGGACGAGGCGGAGGCGGATTCGGGCGGCCTCGATGCTTGGGCGGGGGCCAACCTGCGCCACATGCGCCGGCGCTGGCGCCACGAGACCGCGCTGGACGCGCGCCTGGTGGAGGCGCTCAGCAAGGCCGCCAACCGCTGCGAGATGGCCTGGCGCGGCGCGCGGGCGGAGAACGATTTTCCCGCCGTCCTGCCGCTTCTGGAAGAGCTGCTGGGCCTGGTGCGCGAGGCGGCCGCGGCCAAGGGGTCGGCGCTGGACCGCTCGCCCTACGAGGCGCTCCTGGACGAGTGGGAGCCGGGTGGCTCCACCCAACGCATCGACGGCATCTTCGACGAATTGGCCACCTTCCTGCCGGATTTTCTGGCCCGGGTCCTGGAGCGCCAGGCCGCAGCGCCCGTCGCGCCCCAAGGGCCCTTCCCGATAGCAAAGCAGGAGGCACTTGCCCGCCGCCTCATGACGGCCGTGGGCTTCGATTTCGAGCATGGCCGGCTCGATACCAGCCTGCATCCCTTCTGCGGCGGCGTGCCCGAGGACGTGCGCATCACCACGCGCTACGACGAGGCCGACTTCATGAAGGCGCTGATGGGGGTGCTGCACGAGACCGGCCACGCGCTCTACGAGCGCGGCCTGCCGCCCAGGTGGCGCCATCAGCCCGTGGGCGAGGCCTGCGGCATGGCGGCGCACGAGAGCCAGTCGTTGCTGATCGAGATGCAAGCCTGCCGCGGCGCCGAGTTCGTCGGCTTCATGGCGCCGCTGGCGCGCGAGGCTTTCGGTGGCGAGGGTCCCGCCTGGGAGGTGTCGAACCTGCTGCGCATCTATAACCGGGTGGAGCCCGGCTTCATCCGCGTGGACGCCGACGAGGTGACCTATCCGGCCCACGTCATCCTGCGCTACCGGCTCGAGCGGCGCATGATCGCCGGGGAGTTGGAGCCCCGGGACCTGCCCGGGGCCTGGAACGCGGGCATGGAAGAGCTTTTGGGCCTGACCCCGCCCGACGACGCGCTCGGCTGCCTGCAGGATATCCACTGGTACGACGGCGCCTGGGGCTACTTCCCCACCTATACCCTGGGCGCCATCGCCGCGGCCCAGCTCTTCGCCGCCGCCAAGGCGGAGACGCCGGAAATCCCCGAGGCCATCGGGCGCGGCGACTTCTCCCCGCTCATCGCCTGGCTGGGTAAGAAGGTGCATACCCAGGGTGCGCTGCATACGACCGACGATCTCATGGCCCACGCTACCGGCCGCCCCCTCGACCCCGGGGCCTTCAAGGACCATCTGAAGGCGCGCTATCGCGCGTAGAGTTCCCCCAGTCCTTCCCTTGCCCGGCCCCGGGCCCGGCGTCTAGATTAGCGGGCTTTTTTCACGCCGGGCTTGACCATGAAGTTCGTCTCGACCCGGGGCACCGCCCCGACCCTGGCCTTCGACGAGGTGCTGCTGACGGGCCTGGCCCGCGACGGCGGCTTGTACCTGCCTGAATCCTGGCCCCGCTTCACGGCGGAGGAAATTAGTGGCCTTGCCGGCCTGCCTTACGCCGAGGCCGCTTTCCGGGTCATGCGGCCTTTCGTGGGCGACTCCCTGGACGAAGCGGACCTCAAGGCCATCGTCGAGGAGGCATACGCCGCCTTCGATCACGCGGCGGTCGCCCCGCTCAAGCAGTTGGACGAGCGCCTCTGGCTCATGGAGCTGTTCCACGGACCCACACTGGCCTTCAAGGATATGTCGCTACAGGTCGTG
>JAZGBC010000148.1:0-3423 GCA_036444495.1 Kiloniellales bacterium | reverse complement strand
AGGATGCGGGGCCCGTGCGGCTGGGTCGCCATCACGGCACCCCCGCCAGCGCCTCGGGGTCCAGCTCGCCGGTAAAGGCTGTGGCCACGGGCCCGGTCATGAGCACATGGCCGTCCTCGCGCCATTCGATCTGCAAGGGCCCGCCGTCGAGGGTCACGGTGACTCTGCGCCCGGTCAGCTCGCGCCGGGCGGCGGCCACGGCGGCGGCGCAGGCGCCGGTGCCGCAGGCGCGCGTGATACCGGTGCCGCGCTCCCAGACGCGCAGACGCAGGGCGTCCTCGCCGGTGAGCTGGGCCACGCCGATGTTGGCGCGCTCGGGGAAGAGGGGATCGGTCTCCAGCTCGGGGCCGAGCGTAGCCAGGTCCACGGCCGCCGCATCGTCGACGAAAAAGACCGCGTGCGGATTGCCCATGTTGACGCCCACGGGGTCGCGCAAGGGCCCGCGGGATAGCTCCAGGTGCAGGCTGTCCATCTCGCGCGCCAGCGGGATGTCCCGCCAGGCGGTCCCGGCCTCGCCCATGTCCACCGTGATCCGGCCCGGGCCGGCGGCCTGGGCCGCCAGCAGCCCCGCGCCCGTCTCGATGGTGAGCGACTCCCGCCCGCTCTCGGCCATGAGAAGCGAGGCGGCGCAGCGCGTGCCGTTGCCGCAGGCGTCCACCTCCCCGCCATCGGCGTTGTGGAAGCGCAGGAAGACATCGGCGCTGCCGTTCCTGGCCGGCTCCAGCACCACGATCTGGTCGCAGCCCACGCCCTCGCGCCGGTCGGCGATCAGGCGCGCGGCCTCATCGCTGAGGACAAAAGGGGCCTCCCGGGCGTCCACGACCACGAAGTCGTTGCCCAGTCCGTGCATCTTGATGAAGGGGCGCGGGCTCATATGCGGTTTATATGGCCCCAAGGGGTTGAAAGTCCATGAAATCGCGCGAGGGCCGGAGGCCGCTCCCACCCTTGACCCCGGGGGCCCGGGCGCCTATTTTCCGCCGCGATTACAGCCCTAGAGCCAAGCTCTGGTTCCGAGGAGCCCCGCCAGCCCGCGAGTTTCGCGCACTGGCGCGAGTTGCGTTTGGCCGGGGGCTTCGGGCCTTGAGGTGAGATTAGAGGACGCATGTTCGACAACCTGCAAGAGCGCCTGAGCGGCGTCTTCGCCCAGCTGACCCGCCGCGGGGCGCTCAGCGAGGCCGACATTTCCGCCGCCCTGCGCGAGGTGCGGGTGGCGCTGCTCGAAGCCGACGTGGCGCTGCCCGTGGTCAAGGAGTTCATCGAGGCGGTCAGGCATCAGGCCGTGGGCGAGAAGGTGCTGCGCTCGGTCGCGCCGGGCCAGATGGTCATCAAGATCGTCCACGATCATCTGATCGAGACGCTGGGCAAGGAGGCGGTCCCCCTCGACCTCAACGTGCCGCCGCCCGCCGTGATCATGCTGGTCGGCCTGCAGGGTTCGGGCAAGACCACGAGCTGCGCCAAGATCGGCCTGCGGCTGACGGGCAAGGGCAAGAAGAAGGTCCTGATGGCCGCGCTCGATACGCGCCGCCCGGCCGCCCAGGAACAGCTTCGGGTGCTGGGCGAGCAGGCGCTGGTGCGCACGCTCGACATCGTGCCCGGCGAGCCGCCGATAGCCATCGCCAAGCGGGCCCTGCAGACGGGTGCGCTGGAAGGCTATGACGTGATCCTGCTGGATACCGCCGGGCGCCTGGCCATCGACGAGGAGCTGATGGCCGAGGCCGCGGCCGTGCGCGATGCGGCCAAGCCCCACGAGACCCTGCTCGTGGCCGACGCCATGACCGGCCAGGACGCGGTCAACGTGGCCCAGGCCTTCCACGAGAAGGTCGGTCTGACCGGTATCATGTTGACCCGCGTGGACGGCGATGCGCGCGGCGGCGCGGCGCTTTCCATGCGCGCGGTCACGGGCTGCCCGATCAAGTTCATGGGCGTGGGCGAGAAGCTGGATGCGCTGGAGGACTTCCATCCCGACCGCATCGCCTCGCGCATCCTGGGCATGGGCGACGTGGTCTCGCTGGTCGAGAAGGCCGCCGAGACCATCGAGCAGGAAGAGGCGGAGAAGCTCGCCAGGAAGCTGGAGCGGGGCAAGTTCGACCTGGACGACCTGGGCCAGCAGCTCAAGCAGATGCAGAAGATGGGCGGCATCTCGCAGATGATGAACCTGCTGCCGGGCATGTCCAGGGCGCAGCAGGAACAGCTCAAGAAGGCCAAGCTGGACGACGGCGTCATCAAGCGCCAACTGGCCATGCTCTCGTCCATGACGCCGCTCGAGCGCCGCCGCCCCGAACTCGTCAAGGCCAGCCGCAAGCGGCGCGTGGCGGTGGGCTCGGGCACCACGGTGCAGGAGGTTAACAAGCTCCTGAAACAGTGCCAGGAGGCCAACCGCATGATGAAGCGGGTCAAGAAGATGGGCCAAAAGGGCCTGCTGCGCGGCGGCATGGCCGGGCTCATGCCCGGTGGCGGCGGTTTTTCACGCTAACGCCCGGCCCGGATCGGCGAAGGAATTTTTCGAGACGGCTATGAACCGACGAGACCGAAGGAAGGAAACGGACAAGACATGTCACTAAGGATCAGACTGGCCCGCGGCGGCGCCAAGAAGCGCCCCTTCTACCGCGTCGTGGTGGCCGATTCGCGCAGCCCGCGCGACGGCCGCTACATCGAGAAGATCGGCTTCTACAACCCCATGGTGCCGCGCGACCATCCCGAGCGCCTGCGCCTCGACGAGGAGCGGGTCAAGCACTGGCTCTCCCTCGGCGCCACGCCGAGCGACCGGGTCGCCCGCTTCCTGGGCCAGGCCAATATCATCCCGACGCCGGCCATCCCCAAGCAGACCAAGAAGAACATGCCCAGGCCCAAGACCCTCGAACGCCAGGCGGCCGAGGCCGAGGCCAAGGTGAAGGCGGCCGAGGCCGCCGCCAAGGCCGCCGAAGCGCCGCCGCCGGCCGAGGAGCCTGCTCCAGAGGCCCCCGCCGAAGAGGTTGCCGCCGAAGCTCCGGCCGAAGAGGCTGCCGCCGAAGCTCCGGCCGAAGAGGCTGCGGCGGAGGCACCCGCCGAGGAGGCTGCCGCCGAAGCTCCGGCCGAAGAGGCTGCCGCCGAAGCGCCGCCCGAGGCTCCCGCAGAGGAAGCGGCTCCCGAAGCGCCGGTCGTCGAAGCACCGGCCGCCGAAGCGACGCCCGAGGAGGCTGCGCCCGCCGAAGCGACGCCCGAGGAGGCTGCGCCCGCCGAAGCCCCGGCGGAGGAGCCTGCCGGCGAGGCGCCCGCCGAGGGCGAGGAGGAGAAGAAGGAGGGCTGATTAGGCCCGTTTCCCTGTCATGGCCGAGGCCGAAGACCAGCGCGTCTGTCTGGGCGCGATCGCCGGGGCGCACGGGGTGCGCGGCCTGGTCCGGATCAAGAGCTTCACCGAGGAGCCGGACCGCCTGACCGCCTATG
>JAZGBC010000147.1:0-2702 GCA_036444495.1 Kiloniellales bacterium | reverse complement strand
ATCCGCAAGGACGAGACGGCAACCCGCGCCAATCTGACCCTCGACGCCGGGTTCGAGCTCAGGCAAATCGCCACCGGCCGGGTGTCGTTCAAGGGGCGCTCGGTGATCACCATCAGCTACAACATCCTTGAATCTCGCTTCGGCACACTTGCATCGAGGACCGATGCCACGCGACGCGCCACCCGCGAGCTCGGCAACAACATCAAGACCCGTGTGGCCTTGTTCCTATCCCAGCGCGGCGCCGTGCGGGTACCGAAAATGCCCGCCGGCCGAACACCCAAGCAGGTTCCCGCGCCGTGAAGGTGCCTCCCGCCCGCGCCGAGCATTTTCTCGCCGGCATCGGCGAGGAGATCCACGCCGTTTTGCTCTACGGGCCCGATTCCGGCCTGGTAAGCCAACGCGGCCGGGCGCTCGCGGCCAAAATCGCAGGTGCCGATGACGACCCCTTCCTGATGGCCGAATTGACGGCGGCCGACATTCGTGACGATCCCGCGCGCATCGCCGACGAAGCCTGCGCCCTCGCGTTGGGCGGCGGCCGCCGGTCGGTCCGGTTGAGGGGCGCCGCCGATGGCGTTGCCAAAGCGGTCTCCGGCGCGATGGACTTACTGGGCGCCGCGGCCGGCCCGCCGCCGTCCCTGCTCATCGTCGAGGCCGGCGAGCTGGGCCCGCGGTCGTCGTTGCGCCGCCTGTTCGAAGGCGCCGCCCATGGCGCCGCCATCCCCTGTTATCTGGATGAGGGGGCGGGTCTCGAGCGGGTGATCGAAGACGCGCTCCGGGGCCACGGGCTCAGCGCCGGCGCCGACGCACGGGCCTGGCTCGCCGGCGCGCTTGGCGCGGACCGGGGGGTGACCCTGGGGGAGGTGGAAAAGCTCGCACTTTATTGCGCCGGCGCCAAGGAGGTGACCCTCGAGGACTGCCGGGCCGTGGTCGGTGAAGCGGCGGCCCTTGAGTTGGAGGACGCGGTTTACGCCGCGGGCGGCGGCGACGCCACGGCACTGGACCGGGCGCTGACACGCGCCTTCCAGGAAGGGGTCAGCCCGATCACCGTGTTGCGCGCCGCCCAGCGCCACATCCAACGGCTCCACCTGGTGACCGGGCAGGTGGCCGCGGGCGGCTCCCTGGATGCCGCCGTCAAGGCCCTCAAGCCGCCGGTGTTTTTCAAACTAGCCGACCGGTTCCGGGCCCAGGCGCGAAGCTGGACAACCGAGCGTCTGGCAACCGCGCTCGACCTGCTGACCGAGGCCGAACTGGGCGCCAAATCAACCGGCCAGCCCGATCGTCTCATCTGCCAGCGCGTGCTGATGCAAATCGCGACCGCGGCTGGGGCGCGAGTGCGGAATTAATATCTATATATATCAATGGGTTATATGATTCCCGGGGGCGCCGGAGCGCGCTTCAAACGGTGCAACACGTCATCGAGCTGCTCAAGATATTCGAATTGTATGGTGATGTCCCCGGCTTCCCCCTTAAGCGAAATCGTGACCTTGAGCCCGAGGCGCGCCGACAGATCGCTCTCCAGCGCCAAGGTATCGGCGTCCTTGCCCGAGCTCCCCTGGTTGCCGCGTCGGCCACCAGCGGCGGCCCCGCCCTGGGAGCGGGCCCTGGCCACCAACCTTTCGGTTTGGCGCACGTTGAGGCCCCGGCGCACGACCTTGCGGGCGAGGCCCACCGGATCGTCGCTGCCGAGAAGCGCCCGTGCATGGCCCGCGCTCAAGGCGCCGTCGTCGAGCATCTGCTTGACCTGCTCGGGCAAGCCGAGAAGACGCAGCATGTTGGCGATATGCGGGCGGCTCTTGCCGACCACCCGGCCGAGTTCGTTCTGGCTATGGGAAAATTCGTCGATCAGCCGCTGATAGCCTTCCGCCTCTTCCAGCGGAGTCAGGTCCTGGCGTTGGATATTTTCCACCAGCGCCACCTCGAGCGCCTCGGAATTGTCCATTTCCCGCACCACCACGGGCACCTCGTGGAGCTTGGCCAGCTGGGCCGCGCGCCAGCGCCGCTCGCCGGCGATGATCTCGAAGCTTTCAACCCCTCCCACCGCACGCCGGACTAAAAGGGGCTGCAACACGCCTTTCTCGCGCACCGATTGGACCAGGGCCTGAAGCGCCTCGTCGTCGAAATTGCGCCGCGGCTGCACCGGCCCGGGCCTCAATTGGCCGACCGGCACGCTGCGCACCGCGGCAAGCGCGGCGGCGCCGTCATCCTCTCCGAACAGCGCGGCGAGGCCGCGTCCGAGATTGCGCTTCGCGGTGTGGGGCTGGGAGCTTTCTTCTGTCATGTCACGCATTCCTTTTCACGGTGCAGGATTTCCCGGGCGAGCCGGATATAGGCTTGGGAGCCCGCGCACCTGAAATCGTAGAGCAGCACCGGTTTGCCGTGGGACGGCGCTTCCGATACCCGCACGTTGCGGGGAATGACGGTGTCGTAGACCTTGTCTCCAAGAAACTGACGCACATCGGCGGCGACCATGTTTGTCAAGTTATTGCGTGTATCGACCATTGTTAATACTACACCTAGTAGCTCAAGGGTGGAATTGAGATTGAGCCTGACGCGGTCGAGGGTCTTGAGCAGATGGGTCAAGCCTTCCAGGGCGAAAAACTCGCACTGCAGCGGCACCAGCACCGCGTCCGCCGCCACCAACCCGTTGAGAGTCAACAGGTTGAGCGATGGCGGGCAATCGACCAAGATGTAGTCGTATTGGG
>JAZGBC010000146.1:0-15500 GCA_036444495.1 Kiloniellales bacterium | reverse complement strand
GCGATCTTGGCCATGTCGGGGCTGAGCGCGGCCACCTCCGCCTCGCCGGCGAAGACCGCCATGCGGTCCATCTCGTCCCACAGCTCCTCGGGCGAGGCGCCCAGGGCGTCCGCGACCTTTGCATCGTCCGCCATGCGCCCGGGCGGCAACGCCGGGAAGTCCAGGGTGTAGAGATCGCCGTCGCGCGTCACCGTGAGCGGCCCGCTGCGCGATTGAAAGCGGACTTCATCGCGGCCCTTGTCCAGATAGGTCGAGATGACGAAGGCCGTGCCCAGGGTGGCGTGGCCGCAAAGGTCCACTTCCTGGGCCGGCGTGAACCAGCGCAGGTGATAACCATCGCCGCCGTCTTTGACGAAGAACGCGGTCTCGGACAGGTTGTTCTCCAGGGCGATCGACTGCATGACCTCGGCGGGCAACCAATCGTCCAAGGGGCAGACGGCCGCCGGGTTGCCGGCGAAGACCTGCGAGGCGAAGGCGTCCACCTGATAGATCGGGATGTCGGTCATCTTTGTCTCCCTATGGCATTCCGGCGCGCCGTGCGGGCCGCCTAGACGCCCGCGACGGCGATGAACTGGGCGCTGGCCGCCCCCTCGCGCAGGCTCTTGGCGGCCTGGTATTCCGGCGACCGGTAGAAGGCCTTGGCCCGATCCAGCGAGGCGAATTCGATCACCACGAGGCGGCCGCTTTCCTCCGGGCCTTCCAGAGTCACCGTCTCGCCGCCGCGCACGATGAAGCGGCCGCCGAACTGCTCGACCAGCCCCGGTGTGACGTCGGTGTAGTTCTTGTAACGCGCCGGGTCTGTCACATCGATACGGGCGATGATGTAGCCTGCCATCCTGTCCTCCTCTTCCGGATTGCACCTCTCGTACCGCCGGCATTGTCCCCGGCCTTATGCCAAGGAGCCCCCATCAAACGGCTTGACCGTGTGCCCGTGGTTGACCGGGCCGTGGCCCTTGCCCAGGCCCGGCGCGCTGCGCAGCGCCTCCTGCAGATAGGCCCTGGCGCGGATCACCGCAGCGCGCAAGCTCATCCTCTGGGCCAGCCCCGTTGCGATGGCCGAGGCCAGCGTACAGCCGGTGCCGTGTGTGTGGCGCGTGTCGAGACGCGGGCTCTCGAAGCGCTCGATGCCCTCGTGCGTTGCGAGCACGTCGGTCACGATCTCCCCGCCCAAATGACCGCCCTTGAGCAGGACCGCCGAGGGACCGAGGTCGAGGAGCGCCCCGGCGGCCTCGGTCATGGCCGCCACGTCGCGGATTTTCTGTCCCGCCAAGCGCTCGGCCTCGGGCACGTTCGGGGTCAGCACGGTAGCCCGCGGCGCCAGGCGCCGGATGAGCATCGCCACCGCATCGGCCTCCAGCAGGGAGTCCCCGCTCTGCGCCACCATGACCGGATCGGCAACCAGCGGGATCGCGGGATCGAGCGAGCCCAACACCTCGCAGACCGCCTCGATCACCTCCGCGGTGTGCAGCATGCCGGTCTTGATGGCATCGGCCCCGATATCGTCGAGCACGACGCGCATCTGTTGTTGGATAAAATCGGGCGCGACTCCCACCACGCCGTGGACACCCTCGGTATTCTGTGCGGTGAGCGCGGTCACCGCGGTCATGGCGTAGCCGCCCAGCGCGGTCACGGTCTTGATGTCCGCCTGGATGCCCGCGCCGCCGCCCGAGTCGGACCCGGCCACGATCAGCACGCGTGCGGTCATGAAACTATCGCAAAGATTTCAGCCGGCCACGTCGGCGACGGCGCGGGCGATCGCCTCGACGGCCTCGCCGACCGCCTTCTCGTCCTCACCCTCGCCCATGACGCGCACCAGCGGCTCGGTGCCCGACTCGCGCACCAGGACGCGGCCCCGGCTGCCGAGCGCGCGCTCGGCCTCCTCGATGGCCTTGCGCACCTCGGCCCGTTCCAGCGGCGCGGCGCCGTTCAGCCGCACGTTCTTGAGAATTTGCGGCAGGGGCTCGAATACCCGGGTGACCTCGCTCGCCCGGCCGTCGCTGCGCATCAGCACCGCGAGCACCTGGAGCGCCGCGATCAGGCCGTCGCCGGTCGTGGTGTAGTCGCTGAGCACGACGTGGCCGGATTGCTCGCCGCCCACGTTGTAGCCCTTCTCGCGCATGCACTCGACCACGTAGCGGTCGCCGACCGGCGTGCGCACGAGGTCCAGCCCGAGGCCGTTCAGGTAGCGCTCCAGCCCCAGATTGGACATGACGGTCCCGACCACCCCACCGCCGCGCAAGGTCCCCGCCTCCTGCCAGGAGCGCGCGACAAGCCCGAGCACCTGGTCGCCGTCGACCAGCCGGCCCCGCTCGTCGGCCAGCAGCATGCGGTCCGCATCGCCGTCCAGCGTGACGCCGATATCCGCGCCGTGGGCCACCACGGCCTCCTGAATGATGCCGGGCGAGGTCGCTCCACAGTCGCGGTTGATGTTGAAGCCGTCCGGCTCCACGGCGATGGGCACGACCTCGGCGCCCAGCTCGTAGAACACGAGCGGCGCCACCTTGTAGGCCGCACCGTTGGCGCAGTCGACGACGATCTTCAGGCCATCCAGGCGCAGGCCGCGGGGAAAGCTGCTTTTCACGAACTCGACATAGCGCCCAAGCGCATCGTCCAGGCGCTGGGCCTGGCCCAGCCGCTCCGGAGGCGCCAGACCGGCTTCGATGCCGTTGCCGATGCGCTCCTCGATGGCTTGCTCCACCTCGTCGGAGAGCTTGTAGCCGTCGGGACCGAAGAGCTTGATGCCGTTGTCCTGATAGGGGTTGTGCGAAGCGGAAATGACCACGCCCAGGTCGGCGCGCAGCGAGCGGGTCAGCATGGCGACCGCCGGGGTGGGCAGGGGACCGAGCAAAACCACGTCCATGCCGACCGAGATGAACCCCGCGGTTAGCGCCGGCTCCAGCAGGTAGCCGGAAAGCCGCGTGTCCTTGCCGATCACCACGAGGTGGCGGTGGTCGCCGCGCTGGAACTCGAGGCCGGCGGCCTTGGCGACGGCGAGCGCGGTCTCCGCCGTGACCGGCTCGCTGTTGGCCGTGCCGCGGATTCCATCGGTGCCGAAGAGTTTGCGCATGCTGGCCGGTTCCTCTTTGTCCGCCGGTCAAGGCCCTGCCCGGCGTTTTATAACAGAATCGAGCGCCCCTTTCACAGGCCTCAATACCGGGGCGCGGGTCAGGCCGTGGCCACGACCTCCACCGGGTCGGCCGAGTTGATCGCGCGCCAGACCGCGAGCGCCTGGAACGTTTCGGCCACGTCGTGGACGCGCAGGATCTGCACGCCGCGCTCCAAGCCGCAGAGCGCCGCCGCCAACGAGCCGGGCAGGCGCGCCTTGGGCGGCTCGCCGTGGGACAGGCGGCCGATAAAGCTCTTTCGGCTCACCCCCAGAAGTACCGGACAGCCCAGACCCTGATAGAGCGCCATCTGATCCAGTATCTTGAGGTTGTGGTCCACGGTCTTGCCGAAACCGATGCCCGGATCGACCGCGATGCGCGCGCGCGGAATGCCGGCGGCCTCGCAGGCGGCCACCCGCCCGGCCAGAAAGTCATACACGTCGAGCGGTGCGTCCTCGTACCTGGGGTCGTCCTGCATGGAGCCCGGCTCGCCCTGCATGTGCATGAGCACGACGGGTGTCTCCGTCTCCGCCACCAGCGCCAGGGCCCGCAGATCGCCGGTGAGCGCGGTCACGTCGTCGATGATCCTGGCCCCGGCTTCGAGCGCCTCGCCCATGACGCGGGCGCGGCGGGTGTCGATCGAGACCAGCGCGCCGGCCTCGGCCAGGGCCCGCACCACGGGCACCACGCGGCGGGCTTCTTCCTCCGCGCTCACCGGCTCCGACCTGGGCCGGGTCGATTCCCCGCCCACGTCCAGAATGGCGGCGCCGGCCTCGCGCATCGCCAGCCCGGCGGCCACGGCTTGCCCCACATCGAAGCGGTCGCCGCCGTCGGAGAAGCTGTCGGGGGTGACGTTGATCACCCCCATGAGATGGACCCGCCAGACATCGAGGCCCGCGAAAGGGACGCGCGGCGCGCTCAAGCGATCGAGTATATCCTCGGCCTCGTCAACCGCCTCCGGGCCGAAGCGCGCGACCCACTCGCCGACCTCGTCCAGCGCCACGACCTCGCGGGCGATCTCCCGCGCATCCTCGCGGAACACCGCTTCGCAAGCGACGAAACCGCGCGGTCCCCCGGCGAGCGGCAGGCCGCCCGCGGCCGGGGCGGTGCGGCTGATGCCGACGGGTCGCAATGTGAGCTTGGCGGTCATGGTCCCTCACCCGCGCACCAGTATATACGCAAAGCCCCGCGGTAAAGCGGGGCTTTGTCCGACGCACCGAATAGTCTACCCGCGCTAGTGTGATTCAAATAGTTAGTGGCCTGCTTATCTCTGAAGTTCATAAAATGAACTTCAGAGGCAGGACACTAGCCTTCGGGCTGCAGCTTGGGCTCCATACCGCCGGGAGAATCCTTACCCTTGGCGGCCTTGCCACTGGAGGGGACCGACGAACGCCCGCCGCCCGGGCCTTCGCCCTCCGCCTCGCTGCGGTCGACCGGCTCGTCGCGCAGGACGGTCTGCACCTCGTCGGCCGAAAGCGTCTCGTACTCGAGCAGGCCCTTGGCCACTTTGTGCAGGTCCTTCAGGTGCTTCTTGAGCACCTTGGTTGCCGTTTGCTCCGCTTCATAGATGATGCGGCGGATTTCCTCGTCGATCTTCTGCGCCGTCGCCTCGGAGATATGCTGGCTGCGCGCGATCGAATGGCCCAGGAAGATCTCTTCCTGGTTCTCGTCGTAGCGCAGCGGCCCGAGCTCGTCGCTCATGCCCCATTCGGTGACCATGCGCCGGGCGAGCGCCGTGGCCTGCTGAATGTCGTTGCCCGCGCCCGTGGTCACGTTTTCGGGGCCATAGATCAGTTCCTCGGCGGCCCGCCCGCCGAACATCATGGCCAGCCTGGCCGTGACTTCGGTCTTCTTGAAGCCGTAGCGGTCCCTCTCGGGCAGGTTCATGGTAAGGCCCAGCGCACGTCCGCGCGGGATGATGGTCACCTTGTGCAGCGGGTCGTTGCCTTCCACGTACAGACCCACCAGGGCGTGCCCGGCCTCGTGATAGGCGGTGAGTTCCTTTTCCTCCTCGGTCATCACCATGGAGCGGCGCTCGGCGCCCATGAGCACCTTGTCCTTGGCGAACTCGAAGTCGGCCATGGCCACCAGGCGCTTGCCGCTGCGCGCGGCCAAGAGCGCTGCCTCGTTCACCAAGTTGGCCAGGTCGGCGCCCGAGAAGCCGGGCGTGCCGCGGGCGATCACCCTGGGCTCCACGTCCGGCGAAAGCGGCACCTTGCGCATGTGCACCTTGAGAATCTTCTCGCGGCCCAGGATGTCCGGGTTCGGCACCACCACCTGACGGTCGAAACGCCCCGGCCTGAGCAGCGCCGGGTCGAGCACGTCCGGACGGTTGGTCGCCGCGATCAGGATAACGCCCTCGTTGGCCTCGAAGCCGTCCATCTCGACCAGCAACTGGTTCAGGGTCTGCTCGCGCTCGTCGTTGCCGCCGCCCAGGCCCGCGCCCCGGTGCCGGCCGACCGCGTCGATCTCGTCGATGAAGATGATGCAGGGCGCGTTCTTCTTGCCCTGCTCGAACATGTCGCGCACGCGGCTGGCGCCGACGCCGACGAACATCTCGACGAAGTCGGAGCCCGAGATGGTGAAGAACGGCACGTTGGCCTCGCCGGCGATGGCGCGCGCCAGCAGGGTCTTGCCGGTGCCCGGCGGGCCGACCAAGAGGCAGCCCTTGGGGATCTTGCCGCCCAAGCGCTGGAACTTCTGCGGGTCGCGCAGGAACTCGACGATCTCCTCGAGTTCCTCCTTGGCCTCGTCGATGCCCGCCACGTCATCGAAGGTCACGCGGCCGGACTTCTCGGTCAGCAGGCGCGCCTTGCTCTTGCCGAATCCCATGGCCTTGCCGCCGCCGGACTGCATCTGGCGCATGAAGAAGATCCACACGCCGATGAGCAGCAGCATGGGGAACCATTGGATCAGGATCATGATGAGCGGACTGCCCTGGTCCGCCGGCGCGGCCGTGAAGCGAACGTCGTTCTCGCGCAGCCGCTGCACGAGATTCGAATCCTCGGGCGCGTAGCTGGTGAATTCCCGGCCGTCCCGGTACTGGCCCTCGATATCCCGGCCGGAGATGGTCACTTCCGTGATCTGGCCGGCCTCGACCTGATCGAGGAAATCCGAGAAGGCGAGCGGATCATCCTGCCCGCGCGTGGCGGAGCCCTGGAACAGGTTGAATAGAGCGAACAGGAGCAGCACGATGACAAGCCAAAGTGCTGCGTTGCGGCTGAGATTCAACTTTGGACCCCTTCCTTGCTTCGCCTCCGGGACGGCCCGTCCGAGGGCCTATCGAATCTGCCCGGACAGCTACCCCTATTAAGATAATGCGCGAATCGCGCTAAGCAACTGTAAAGGGCACGCTCGCAAGCCCTGATTTCGGGGCGAATCGGCAGTATTTCAAGGCCCCGCCGGCTGTCCCCCGCCGCGTATAGCCCAAATGCGGCACTGCAACCAAGCCACGTGAATCGCGCAGGGCCGGTAGCGCATAGCGCGCCGGAAGGGGAATCGGGCTGCCGCGGCCCTCCGGATAGGCCCCAATCAGCTCGGCCCAGCCCGCCTGGCCCAGGGCGCCCAGGACCAGGGTCCCGCGCCGGGTCCGGGCCCCGGGCCGGACCGCGATCTCGAATCGCCCGTCCCAATGAACCCGCGCGCCGGCGCGCAGCGCGCAGTCCGCGGCCCGGGCCGCCTCGCGGACCACGAGCAGGCGGCCGCGCCGCGGGATGATCCGGCAGCCGCCCAGCGTTGCACCCCGGCCGAGACCGGCCCGGATGCGTCCGTAGAGGCGCTCCAGGCGCTCGAGCCGCGGGGCATAATCCAGCCCCCCCATGGTCACGAGCAGCCGGGCCAGGGCGCGCAGGCCCGTCTCCTCGGGCGCCGCGGTCAGCGCCGCCGGGTCGAGGCTGGTAAAGCCGGCCGGATGGACGATGGCCGTTCGAACCAAGAGGCGGGCCACTTCCTGATCCAGGGCATTCCGCGCCCGGCCCAGGGCGCCCGCCGTGGCGGCCAGGCGCGCCGGCGTCAGGCCCTCGGCCGCCAAGGCTGGCAGGAGGGCACGGATCTTTACCCGGCCGAACGCCAAATCCAGGTTACTCGGATCCTCGACCCAGGCGATGCGCCGCCTGGACAGCGTGGCCTTCAGCCGATCCTTCGGCACCCCGAGCAGCGGCCGCAGCAGCCTGAGCCCCGGTGTTTCCGAGAGCGCCGCCATGGCGGCGAGCCCGTCCAGCCCACTGCCCCGCCCCAGGCGCAGCAGCAGGGTTTCCGCCTGATCCCCCAAATTATGGGCCAGCAACAGATGCAGCACGCCGTGGCTCTCGCACCAGCCGTTCAAGAGCTCGTAGCGGGCCCGGCGCGCGGTCGCCTGGATGTTGCTGCCCGGCTTGGGACCATGCCAACGCAGGGTCCGCTGCCCGATGCCGAGAGGCGCCAGGGTGCGGCGCACGTAGCGCGCCTCGGCCGCGGCCTCGGGACGCAGGCCGTGGTCCACGGTCAGCGCCGTCACCGAGCCGCCGCGCGGCCGTGCCCAGGCCGCCGCGAGCACGGCAAGCGCCAGACTGTCGGCCCCGCCCGAGACGGCCACGGCGAGCCGGGGCGCGGGCTCGAACGGCCCGAGGCGTTTCATGAGTTCAGAGAATTCCGATCGGCCGAGGGGTTTTGCATCACCATCAGCGGCGGATGCGAGAACCGCCCCTTGTCCCGGCCGCTTCACGGACAGGTCAGGCGTTGCCGCTCCTGCTTCGCACGCTGCATCACGGTGGCGGCGGCATCGGGATAGCGCCGAAGCAGCTCGATATAGGTGCCGCAAGCGTCCGACTTGTTGCCCAGCGCGGCCAGCGACATGCCGAGCTTCAGCAGATTATCCGGCGCCTTCGTGTTGTCCGGATACTCCTGATAGGCCTCGGCGAAGGTAACCGCCGCCTGTTGGTAGTCCTGGCGCACATAATAGGTCTCGCCGAGCCAGTACTTGGCGTTGCCTGCCAGCGGGTCCTTCGGGTGCTGCCCCAAGAAGGCGCGCAGCGCCAGCTCCGCCTCGCCGTAATTGGCCTGGCTGAGCAATCCAAAGGCGTGCTGATACCGTTCCTGCGGCGAATCTCCCTGCAGGGGATAAGCGAGGCTCGCGGTCTGCTGGGCCGCGGCGCCAAGCTGCCCAGCCTGTGCGCCGGGCGAGGCCTGCTCGACCCCTTGGGTCTGAAGGGCCTGAAGCTGGTTCGGGTCGATCGTGCCGATCACCTTCGGTTCCGTATCGAAAGACCTTGCTCCGGGGGTCGCCGCGAGTTGCCCGCCAGCCGCGCCCTGACCAGCCACCACCGGCGGGGCGCCCTGCTCCAGGCGTTGCAGCCGGAGGTCCATGTCCGCGGCCAGGCGTTCGAGGCGCTCGCGCAACTGGCTGTGGCGGAACGTGACCTCCTCGACCTGGCCGGTGAGCGAACGGAGTTCCGATTCGAACTGCGACAGGCGCAGATCGATCCGTGCCGCCGACGTGGTGGAGAGTCCGCCGGCCTCGGCGGAGGCGCCGGCGGCCGGGGCCGGTGGCGTCTGCCCCCGGTAGACCTGGCGCTGCAGAGTACTCAGCTCGCGCTGCAGCCGCTCGATCTGGTTCACCAGGCTCTGAATATCGGCGTCCTGGGCCGAGGCAGGCCCTGCCTGCAGACCCAACACCAGGACAATAGCCGCCACGGCCAAGCTGGCGCCCCGGGCCGTCCGGCGGATTCCATGAATGCGGATTCCATGGATAAAGCCGGTCAAAAAGCGGATTCGCGCGGACATGGCTCAACCTCCGCTCGGGTGGCGGCACCGATTGAACGGCAGTGCCGAAAGGGTAGCCGCGTCATTCATGATGGCTGTCTTTGTCAGAATTATGACAATGAGGCCCAAAGAACAACAGCTGGATGCATATAGCTCTCAGGCGCCCAACCGGCCGGCCAGGGCAGCCGAGTGCGCAAACGCCACAAGCCCCGCTCGGCCCACCGCTCTATGCGCGGGCCTGACGGGGCTCATGAGAAACCGGTCCGGCGTCAGTTGACGACGAAAACGCCACGGCGATTCTGCGTCCAGGAATCCTCGTTCGAGCCGAGGACGGCCGGCCGCTCCTTGCCGTAGCTGATGGTCGCTAGCCGGTTCGGGGATACGCCCAAGGCCGCCAGATAGTCACTGACCGAGTTCGCACGCCGATCGCCCAACGCAAGGTTGTACTCGCGTGTGCCACGCTCGTCGGCATGCCCCTCCACCGTTATGGTGGCCGCCGGATAGTTGTTCATCCAGACCGCCAAGGCCTCGACGGTGGACCGTCCTTCCGGCGTCAGATCGCTCTTGTCGAAGCCGAAGAACACGCGGTCGCCGACGTTGACCACTAGGTGCTCCGCCGAGCCCGGCGTTGGGCCGGTCACGGTCGTCGTCGTCGCCATCTGTGTGCTGCCAGCGCCGGCGGATCCCCCGGTATCTTCCTTTGCCGTGCTGCACGCGGCCAGTAGAACGGCGGCCGCGAAAACAGTAAGAAACTTGAAGCGCATTTGATATGCCCTCTCGAGAAAAATCCCCCGCCAAGAATGAAGCTGGGTTGACCTACCTAGGTATTAACGAGGCCACCCTTAAGAAAAGGATAACGCCCTGTAGGCCCGCATCCTGCCGACCCTAAAGCTGGCAAACTATAAAGACCGGTCCCTAGGGAATCAAGGGAGACCAAGCCGGATCGGAGCCGTCGATAGGAGTCACCAGTTCGCGTTCGTTGAATCCGGTGAGATCGATCGTGTAGAGCCTGGATTTGACCTTCCCGCGACTGTCCGCGCGCGTCTGACGGAAGAAGGACAGAACGCGTCCGTTCGGCGCCCAGGTCGGACCTTCGACCAGGAAGCCCTTGGTCAGCATGCGCTCGCCGCTGCCGTCCGGGCGCATCACGCCGATGAAGAACTCGCCCTGATGCATTCGGGTGAACGCGATGAGATCGCCGCGCGGCGACCAGACGGGCGTGGCGTAGCGCCCCTTGCTGAAGGTAATACGCCGCACGTTGCTGCCGTCCGACGACATGACATAGAGCTGCTGGCTGCCGCCCCGGTCGGAGTTGAACACGATCTCCTTGCTGTCGGGTGAGTAGGACGGCGACGTGTCGATGGCGGGGTGATTGGTCAGGCGTTCGACCTTCCGGGTCCTGAGATCCATGGTGTAGATCTCGGTATTGCCCTGGCGTGCCAGGCTCATGATCACCTTGTTGCCGTCGGGCGAGAAGCGTGGCGCGAAGGTCATGCCCGGGAAATCCCCCAGAACCTCCTGCTGCCCGGTGTTCAGGTTGAACAGATAGACGCGCGGCACCTTGGCCACGTAGGACAGGTAAGTGATTTCCTGAGTCGTCGGCGAGAAACGAGGCGTGAGCACGAGCGAGCCGCCGTCCGTCAGGAAGCGGTGATTGGCGCCGTCCTGATCCATGATGGAGAGGCGCTTGACCCGCCGGTTCTGCGGCCCGGTTTCGGCGATATAGACCATGCGGGTGTCGAAATAGCCCTCCTCGCCCGTCAGGCGCTTGTAAATCGCGTCCGAAATGATGTGTGCCACGCGCCGCCAATTGGTCGGCGTCGTGAAATAGGCGAGGCCGGTCATCTGGATCTCGGCGAAGACGTCCCAGAGCCGGAATTCGACCCGGAGCCGCCCATCGACCTGATACTGCGCGCTGCCGCTGACGAGCGCCTGGGCGTTGATCAGGCGCCAGTCGCCGAAGCGCGGCCCGGCGCGCAGGGTCGCCGGGTCCTGGATGAAGGCGCCCTTGTCGATCGGCCGGAACAGGCCGCTGCGCTCCAAATTGGCCGCGATCACGCCGCTAATGTCCCGACCGGCCTTGACCTCCTCCGGGGTCTCCCCGAAGAAGTCGGTCACCGCGACCGGCAGGGGTTCGACAAAGCCGCGCGTGACATCGACCACCAGTTCCGCGCGGGCCGGCGCCGCCGCCATGATCACGGCAGCCACGGCAAGGACGATCAGCTTGCGAAAGACCTGCTCCACCTTCATCACCTCACCTGTCATGTTCCGAACATTTCTTTGGGATTGAATCTCAGTGTCAGCTCGCGCCAGGCCTGATACTTGCGCGGCGGCAGCTGGAACGGACTGCACATGTTGATGGCGCGCTTCGCGTTTTCCGCGGCGCTGCGGAAGTAGGCGTCCTGAACCATGCGCACGACATCCAAGATATCCGTCTTTCGCACCGAGCCATCCGGATTCAACAGAACCCGAATCTCGATCACCATATCTTCCGCGCCCCGCGCGCCGGGATCAAGCCGCCAGCAGCGCCGCAACTGGTCCTGGATCGCCCGCACCATCTGGTTCTGCTCCAGGGAGCTGACCTGTTGGCGCATATCAGCGTTCGCATCCGCACTGGCGATCTGCTCGCGCTGCGGACGCGGCTGGTCGCGCAGCTTCTCCACGTTGCGCAGGATCGAGGTGAGCGCGTCCTCTTTCTTGTGCGCGTGCTCGTCGGGCATGACCACCTTGATGTCCGGCCGGCGCTTGGGCTTGGGCGGTGTCGGGACCACCGGTGTCTCGGGCTCGGCCTTGGCGAGGGGCTCGGGAACCGGGTCGGGCTCGGGCTCCGGCGTGGGCGGCTCTGGCTCCGGTTCGGGCTCGACCCTGGCCTCCTGCACCGGGGGCTCCGGCTCGGGCGGGGTGGGAACCGCCTTTGGCGCGGGCTCGGGCTCCGGTTCCGGCGGCTCCTCTTCGTCGAGCATGACCAACTCGACCGGAATGAGCGTTTCGGTCGGCGGATCCGTGAACTGAGGCAGCCCGAAGACGAACACCAGAATGACCGTGACGTGCAGCGCGGCGGACAGCAGGGCCCCGTCCCGCGTGGTCGTGAACTGGGCCCGTAGGGCTGCCCAGGCCTCGGAAGCCAATTGGGAAAGGAGGGCTCCGCCGCGCATCGATCAGTCAGCCTCGACTCTCAGTTTTTCTTTTTCTTCTTGTGGGCTTTGCGCGAATGGCCCTTGGGCAGCTCGGTGACCAGGGCGACGCGCTTAAAGCCGGCGAGATTCACCGTGCCCATGATTTCCATGACCCGGCCATAGTTGATCGACTTGTCGCCACGCAAATAGATGCGTGTATCCGCTTTGTTCCGGGTGATGGCCTTGAGGCGCGGCACGAGATTTTCCAGCTCCACCTCGGTATCCTGGATGAACAAGACGCCCTCGGCGTTGACCGTGATGACCAGCGGCTCCTGGGCCTCCGCGATCGCCTTCGCCTTGACCTTGGGCAGGTCGACCGGCACGCCCACGGTCAGGAGCGGGGCGGTTATCATGAAGACGATCAGCAACACCAGCATGACATCGACGAACGGGGTCACGTTGATCTCGCTGACCGGCCGGTAACTCTTGCGCCGGTGCCCGAAGCCGCCGTTCTTGCTTACGAATTCGCCCGCCATGGCCCTCAGGCCTCTTCCAACTGCCGCGACAAGATGGCCCCGAACTCGCCGGCGAAGGCCTCCAGCCGCCCGCCATAGCGGCCCAGGTCATTGGACAGCTTGTTGAAGCCGATCACCGCCGGAATCGCCGCCACCAGCCCGAGCGCCGTGGCGAACAGGGCCTCGGCGATGCCGGGCGCCACCACCGCCAGGCTGGTGTTCTCGGAGGCCGCGATGGAGGTGAAGGCGTTCATGATGCCCCAGACCGTGCCGAACAGGCCGATGAAGGGGGCGGACGAGCCGACCGAGGCGAGGAAGACCATGTGCCGCTCCAGGCCCTCCATCTCGCGGCCCAGGGTGATCTGCATGACGCGCTCGATGCGCTGTTGCAGACTGACCTTGGCATGTTCGCTTCCGACCGCGCCGCTGGCCGAGGAGCGCCGCCACTCGCGCATGGCCGAGACGAACAGGGCCGACATGGGGTCCGCCGGGCTGCGGTCGATATCGTCGTAGAGGTCGTCCAGCGACCCACCCGACCAGAAGGATTCCTCGAATTCCGTGGCCGAGGCCTTCAGGCGGCGCATGCGCATGACCTTGTCGAAGATGATGGCCCAGGTCCAGAACGAGGCGACCAGCAGGATCAGAAGCACCAACTGAACGACGATGTCCGCCTCGAAGAACAGGCCCCAGATCGTCAAGTCGTAGCTGACCGAGCCCTCGAGCGCGAGAGAATCGACCTGTTGATTTTCCATGAGTTAACTCCGCTCCCGCGGTTGTACGTAGGGTTCGAGCGCCTGGCGAAACGGCGTCGGGATGCGCGCCGGACGGCCGTCACGGCCCAGGCAGGCGACCCGGATGTCGAGCCGCGCCAGTTCCTCCGAATCGCGCCAGATGGCCTGCACCGCGGTCAGGCTCGCCGCGGCCAGCCTGACGAGGTGCGAATGCACCTCGAGAAGGTCGTCCAGGCGCGCCGGCCGCCGGAAATCGATGGCACAGTCCCGCACGGCAAAGGACATGCCATAGCGGCTCGCCATTTCGGTTTGGTTAATGCCTGCTAAACGTAACATCTCGGTGCGCGCCCGTTCCGCGAACTTCAGATAGTTGGCGTAGTACACGATGCCACCCGAATCGGTGTCCTCGTAGTAGACGCGCACCGGGAAACGGTGCGTGCCTTCCTCGATTATCCCCGAGGCCGCGCTCACGCCTCCTCCCCGTTATCGGCCGCGAGCAGGTTCAGTTGGGCCATGCCGGGCGGCGCCTCGCGCCCCAGGTAGCCATAGCCGGCGACCGTCAGCGCGCGGCCGCGCGGGGTGCGCTGGATCAGGCCCTGCTGGATCAGGTAGGGCTCGATAACCTCCTCCAGCACGTCGCGCTGGTCGGACAAGGCCGCCGCCAGGGTCTCCACACCGACCGGACCGCCGCCATAATGGTCGGCCATGATGGCCATATAGCGCCGGTCCATGGCGTCGAGGCCGCGTTCGTCCACCTCCAGGCGCCTGAGCGCGGCATCGGCCACGCCCGCGTCGATCTTCCCGCCGCCGTCCACCGCGGCGAAATCGCGCACCCGGCGCAGCAAGCGTCCGGCCACGCGCGGCGTGCCGCGCGAACGGCGGGCGATTTCCCCGGCTCCGTCCTCGGCAAGCGTCATGCCGAGCACCCGCGCCCCGCGGGCCACGATCTGCTTGAGCTCGGCCACCTCGTAAAACATGAGCCGGAGCGGGATGCCGAAGCGCTCGCGCAGCGGCGTGGTGATCAGGCCCGAGCGCGTGGTCGCCCCGATCAGGGTGAAGGGCGGCAGGTCGATGCGCACCGAGCGCGCCGCCGGCCCCTCGCCGATGATCAGGTCGAGCTGGAAGTCCTCCATGGCCGGGTAGAGGATCTCCTCGACCGCGGGCGACAGGCGGTGGATCTCGTCGATGAACAATACGTCGCGCGGCTGCAGATTTGTCAGGATCGCCGCCAGGTCCCCGGCGCGCGCGATCACCGGGCCCGAGGTGGCGCGGAAGCCCACGCCCATCTCGCGCGCCACGATTTGCGCCAGGGTCGTCTTGCCCAGGCCCGGCGGGCCGTGGAACAGCACGTGATCGAGCGCCTCGCCGCGCGCGGCGGCGGCCTCGACGAAGACGCGCAGGTTGTCGCACAGCACCTGCTGGCCGACGAAGTCCGCCAGGCTGGCCGGCCGGAGGGAAGGCTCGTCCCCCTCCACACGGTCGAACTCGGCGGCCACCACGCGCGCCTCGGTCATGTCCCCAGCTCCCTAAGTCCGGCCTTGATCACCGCCTCGAGCGGCGCCTCCGCGCCCAACTCCCGCGTCACCTCGGCCACGGCGCCGAAAGCCTCGGTGCGCCGGTAGCCCAGGTTAACGAGCACCGAGACCGCATCCTCGTAAGGCATGGCCCCGGCTCCCCTGCCGCCGGGCAGAGCGGTCACGGGCGAGAAGACGATCTGCCCCGCCTTGTCCTTGAGCTCGGCGGCGATACGGGCGGCCAGCTTCGGCCCCACGCCGTTGGCGCGGCTGAGCGCGGCCTTGTCCTGGGCGGCGATGGCCTGGGTCAGCTCGTAGGGCGGCAGGACCGAAAGGATCGCCAGCGCCATGCGCGCGCCCACGCCCTGCACCGTGGAGAGCAGGCGGAACCAGTCGCGCTCCTCCGCATCGGCGAAGCCATAGAGGTGGATGTGGTCCTCGCGCACGTGGGTCTCGATGAGCAGGCTGACCGGCTCGCCCGCGCCAGGCAGGCTGGCGAGCGTCCGCCCCGAGCAGAAGACGATATAGCCGACACCGGCCACGTCGAGGATCGCCCGGTCTTCCCCGGCCGAATCGACCAGTCCGGTCAGCTTTCCGATCATCGCGCCCGTCCCCCGGCCAGCGGAGCGCCGGCCTCCGCCTCGGCCCAGCGCCGTTCGCTGGCCGCCGTATGGGCGTGACAGATGGCGACCGCCAGGGCATCGGCCGCATCCGCCGCCGTGATGGCGCAGCCGGGCAGGAGATGTCCGACCATGGCCTGGACCTGATCCTTCGTCGCGTG
>JAZGBC010000145.1:0-3523 GCA_036444495.1 Kiloniellales bacterium | reverse complement strand
GCGAGCCCCCGGCGCTGTGTGGTCGACCTGGAATACGGCGGGCCGCACGAAGGCCGGCACATCTTCTACATGGTCCGCTTCACCGATTGCTTCAAATACAAGAAGACGGATTTCGTGGCCCTCTCCCGCGTGCCGGAGCCCGAGCCGGAACCGGTCGCGCCCGAGCCCGAGCCCGAGGCGGTCGAGCTGCAGCAGTTCAAGCTGGGTCAGACGGACAAGAAGAAGGCCGCCCCGCCCGAGCCGGTCGAGGAGGTCGAGTCCACGCCGGCCGCGCCGCCGGACCAGATCCTCTACGCGATCTCCCTGGGCGGCAGCCAGCAGGAATCGGCGATCCTGTCGAGGCAGTAGTCAGAGGACAGATGACGGGTATCAGGGATCAGATTCGCGCTGAACCGTTGTTCTGATACCTGATACCTGATACCTGACATCTGAGCCCCGTTTGCCGCGCCCGCCCGGCCGCAATTTCCGATCAAAGAGGCCCCTCGCCATGGCTGTCGATAAAGCCACCGTCGCGCGGATCGCGAAACTGGCGCGCATCCGCGTGCCGGAGGACCAGCAGGAGGCGCTCGCCGGCGAGCTCAGCAACATCCTCGGCTGGATCGAGCAGCTCAACGAGCTGGACACCGAGGGCGTGGAGCCCATGACCAGCGTGGCTGCCATGGAGCTTCCCCGGCGCGCGGACGAGGTGACCGACGGCGGCGTCCCGGACAAGGTGATCGAGAACGCACCCGAGACCGTGCAGGGCTTCTTCGCCGTGCCCAAGGTGGTGGAGTGATGGCCGCAATGGCTTCAGGCGCGACCGATCTCACCATCGCCGGGGCGCGCGACGCGCTGGCCAAGGGGGAGTTGAGCGCCAAGGAGTTGACCGAGGCGCACGTGGCCGCGGTCGAGGCCGCGCGCCCGCTCAACGCCTTCATCACCGAGACGCCGGAAAAAGCCATTGAGATGGCCGAGGCCTCGGACGCCCGGCGGCGCGGCGGCGAGGCCGGTCTGCTCGAAGGCATCCCGCTCGCCATCAAGGACCTCTACTGCACCGAGGGCGTGCCGACCACCGCGGGCTCGCACATCCTGGACGGCTTCAAGCCCTGCTACGAATCCACCGTGACCGCAAATCTCTGGCGTCACGGCGCGGTCATGCTGGGCAAGACCAGCATGGACGAGTTCGCCATGGGCTCCTCCAACATGACGGCCTACAGCGGGCCGGTGGAAAGCCCCTGGCGGCGTCCCGGCGACAACCGGGCGCTGGTGCCGGGCGGCTCCTCGGGCGGCTCGGCCGCGGCGGTGGCGGCGCGCTGCGCGCTGGGCGGCACGGGCACCGATACGGGCGGCTCGATCCGCCAGCCGGCCTCGTTCAGCGGCGTGGTCGGGATGAAGCCGACCTACGGGCGCTGCTCGCGCTGGGGCATCGTGGCCTTCGCCTCCTCGCTGGATCAGGCCGGGCCGCTGACGCGCAGCGTGCGCGATGCGGCGATCATGCTGCGCGCCATGGCCGGCCACGACCCCAAGGATTCGACGTCCGTGGATACCCTGGTGCCGGACTACGAGGCGGCGCTCACCGGCGATATCAAAGGCCTCAAGGTGGGCATCCCCAAGGAGTACCGCCTGGACGATATGCCCGGCGAGATCGAGACCCTGTGGCAGCAGGGCGTGGACTGGCTCAGGCACGCGGGTACGGAGATTCTGGACATCAGCCTGCCGCACACCTCCTACGCACTGCCCACCTATTACATCATCGCCCCCGCCGAGGCCTCGTCGAACCTGGCGCGCTACGACGGCGTGCGCTACGGCCTGCGCGTGCCGGGCGAAACGCCGGACGAGATGTACGAGGCGACCCGCGGTGAGGGCTTCGGCGCCGAGGTCAAGCGGCGCGTGCTGATCGGCACCTACGTGCTCTCGGCCGGCTACTACGACGCCTACTACAACAAGGCGCGCCGGGTGCGCAGCCTGATCGCGCGCGATTTCACGCAAGCCTTCGAAGATGTCGACTTGGTGCTGACCCCGACCGCGCCCTCCACCGCTTTCGCCGTGGGCGAGAAGATGGACGACCCCATCGCCATGTACCTGAACGACGTCTTCACCGTGCCGGCCAGCTTGGCCGGGCTGCCGGCCATCTCGGTGCCCGCGGGCCTGGGCGGGGACGGCTTGCCGCTCGGCCTGCAACTCATCGGCCGGGCGTTCGACGAGGAGACGGTCCTGCGGGCCGCCGAGGTGCTGGAGCAGGCCGCCGGCTTTGACGCCGAGCCCGCCTTCGTCGCCGGACGCGCGTGAGGGAGCGGGGTATGTCCGAAAGCAACCTGATCCAAGGCAAGACGGGTGAGTGGGAGATGGTCATCGGCCTGGAGGTGCACGCCCAGGCCATCACCGAATCCAAGCTCTTCTCCGGCGCGGCCACCGCCTTCGGCGCCGAGCCCAACACGCAGGTGTCCATGGTGGACGCGGCCATGCCGGGCATGCTGCCGGTGATCAACGGCTACAGTATCGAACAGGCGGTCAAGACCGGCCTGGGCCTGAACGCGAAGATCAACCTGACCTCGGTCTTCGAGCGCAAGAACTACTTCTATCCCGACCTGCCCCAGGGCTATCAGATCTCGCAGTACCTGCAGCCCATCGTGGGCGAGGGCACGATCGAGCTCGACCTGCCCGACGGCTCGACCAGGGAGGTGGGCATCGAGCGCCTGCACATGGAGCAGGACGCGGGCAAGAGCCTGCACGACCAGCACCCGAGCATGACCTACATCGACCTCAACCGCTCGGGCGTCACGCTCATGGAGATCGTCTCCAAGCCGGACATGCACTCGGCCGAGGAGGCGGCGGCCTACATAGCCAAGCTGCGCTCGATCCTGCGCTATCTGGGCACCTGCGACGGCAACATGGAGGAGGGCTCGCTGCGCTGCGACGTCAACCTCTCCATGCGCCGCCCGGGGGAGCCGCTGGGCACGCGCACCGAGACCAAGAACGTGAACTCGATCCGCTTCGTCAAACAGGCCATCGAGTACGAGGCCAAGCGCCAGGTCCAGGTCCTGGAGGAGGGCGGCGAGATCGCCCAGGAGACCCGCCTGTTCGATGCCGATAAGGGCGTGACCCGCTCCATGCGCTCCAAGGAAGAGGCGCACGACTACCGCTACTTCCCCGACCCGGACCTCTTGCCGGTCGTGCTCGATCCCGACTGGGTGGAGGAGCTTCGGCGAGGCCTGCCCGAGCTGCCCGACGCGCGGAAAAAGCGTTTCATCGAGGACTACGGCCTGACGGCCTATGACGCGGGCGTGCTGGTCGCCGAGCGGGAGACGGCGGAGTTCTACGAGGCCGTGCTCAAGGGCGACGCCGGCAGGCGCGATCCCAAGCTGGCCGCCAACTGGCTGACCGGCGAGTACTTCGGCGCGCTCAACAAGGCGGGCGTGGAACTCGGCGAGGCGCCGGTGGACGCGGCCAAGCTGGGCGGGCTCCTGGACCTCATCGCCGATGGGACCATCTCCGGGCGTATCGCCAAGGAGGTCTTCGAGGCCATGTGGGAGAGCGGCAAGGA
>JAZGBC010000144.1:0-4409 GCA_036444495.1 Kiloniellales bacterium | reverse complement strand
TTCGGCGGCCTTGTCCGCCGCGAAGCGTTTCAAGGCGCAGATCGCGACCGGCTTGCCGTCAATCTGAACGCGCCTGCACGGATCTTCGCAGGGGCGCGGGCACACGCGCCCGAGCACGCCCGGTAACGGCAGCATCGTCTTTATGAGAGCCGTCGACCCGGCATAATCTTTCTGCAGGATGAGGTCGATATAGCCGGCAATGTCGATCCCGGCGGGGCACGCCGCCGTGCAGGGCGGTTGGCAATAGGCGTTGTGATCGGCAAGATAGGTATTGAGCCTGTCCTTGCGCAGCTCCTTCAATTCCGAATTTTCGGTCCTCACCGTCATGCCCTCTTTGGCCACCGTCATGCAGGCCTTCACCAGGTCTGCCTGGCCGTCAAGGACGACATTGCACAATTCGCAATCGCCAGTGGGTTTCATTCGAGGATCGGCGCACATCGCAGGAATATCGATGCCCGCCCGGCGGGCCGCCGCCAGGATGGTCTCGCCCGCCCTCGCTTCGACCGGCTTACCGTCGATTTCCAGCCGGCACGGCTCAAGGCTCACCTCGGGCTCGTCCGCAGCGTCCTGGCCGTTCCCAGCGCCGCGCGGGCGCTTCCCAGCCACCCGGTCATCTTGCATGGCCTGCCTCTTTTTGCCCATCGTCAAATTAAGGTGATTTTAGGCGGCGGCTTGGCGGTGTTGCAAGAACCTCGTCCCCGGCTGGCTCGACCGTTTGAGAGGAGCAGACCCGCTAATATTGGCTACTCCGGCGCATCCAGCCCCACGGCCTTGAGCGCCTTGCTCTGGCGCCGGGCGAGCGCCTTGGCGTCGAAGCCCTCGATCAGCTCGTGGAACAGGCGGTACCAGTTGACCTCGGCCCTCAGGTGCATGAAGACCGAGCCGAGCCCGACGGCGGCCCGGTCCATGAGCACGAACTCGCGCGGCGGCCTGACCCCGCCCAGGCGGCGCAGCTCCGCCTGCACCTGGTGGGCGACCCGCGCGCCGTAAAGGCTCGAATCGCCTTCCATGATGGGCTGGGGCCTGTCCTCGAGCAGCGGCGCATAGAGAAAGCGCGCCCAGATATTGAGCGCATCGAGCAGCTCCTTGCTCAGGTTCTCGAAGCCCCAACTCTCGTAGGCCTGGACGGCGAGCGCCATGTCCCCGCGCTCGAGCGCGTGATAGAGGTCGATGACGCCCTGGACGAACTTGGCCTGGAACACGCGCAGGCAGCCGAAGTCGAGCAGGTTGATCGAACCGTCCGGCCGCACCGTATAGTTGCCCAGATGCGGGTCGCCGTGGATCACGCCGTAGCCGTAGAAGGGCACGTACCAGGCGCGGAACATGTTGAGCGCCACCCGGTTGCGCAGCTCCGCGTCTTGCGTGCGGGCGATGAAGTCCATGAGCGGCGCGCCGTCCAGCCAGGTCATGGTAAGCAGGCGGCCCGTCGAGAGTTCCGGCAGGAACTCGGGCATCCGGATGCCCTTCTCCTTGGCCAGCATGGCGCGGTAGAGGCGCATGTGCCGTGCCTCCCGCTCGTAATCCAGTTCCTCTTGCAGGCGCTCGGCCAATTCCGCGTAGACCTCGCTGGGGTCGATCGCCTGGTCGTAGCGCCGGTAGATGGCGAAGACGATCTTGAGCTGGCGCAGGTCCGCCTCGACGGTGGAGGCCATGTCGGGGTACTGCAGCTTGCAGGCCAGCGCCCGGCCGTCCGGGGCGGTGGCCCGGTGCACCTGCCCGAGCGAAGCGGCGGCCGCGGCTTCGTGCTCGAAGGTCTTGAAGCGTTTCCGCCAGTCGGGCCCCAGCTCGCCGCGCATGCGCCGGCGTACGAAGGGCCAGCCCATGGCGGGCGCGTTGGACTGGAGCTGGCGCAGCTCCTCGGCGTATTCCGGCGGCAGGGCATCGGGAATGGTGGCCAGGATCTGCGCTGTTTTCATGAGCGGCCCCTTGAGGCCGCCGAGCGCCGATTTCAGTTGCGCCGAATGGCGTCCCCGGTCGAGGCCGAGGCCGAGGACGCGCGAGCCGACGAACTTCGCCGCCAGGCCGCCCACGCTCGCCCCGACGCGGGCATAACGCCTCACGCGGCCCGATAGGCGTGAAGCCTCCGATCCGAAGTCACCGTCCGACATGGCGCGACTCTGCGCCGGGGCAGGTACCTTGTCCAGCGGAGGGGCGGACTAGCCCTTACCAAACCTAGGGGCTCGTTTCTCCAGGAAGGCGCGCACGCCCTCGGCAAAATCGGGCGTGGCGGCGCAGGCGGCGAAGCTCTCGGTCTCGGCGCGCAGTTGCTCCTCCAGCGTATGGTCGAAGGAGTCGGTCAGGAGCCGCTTGGTGCGTGCGTAGGCCTCCCTCGGGCCCGCCGCCAGACAACGGGCGAGCGCCAGGGTCTTCTCATCGAGATCATCGGCCGGCACGACCCGGTTGACGAGGCCCAGGCGCTCGGCCGTGGCCGCATCGAAGCGCTCGTTCAGCAGCGCGATCTCGAGCGCCCGGCGCAGGCCGACCAGGCGTGGCAGGTGATAGCTGCTGCCGCCATCGGGGCTGACGCCGATCAGGGTGTAGGCCAGGGTGAAGTAGGCGTCCTCGGCCGCGATCGCGAGATCGGCCGCCAGCGCCAGGCTGAGACCAAAGCCGGCGGCCGCCCCCCGCAGGCTGGCCACCACCGGCTTGGGCATGCGCCGGATGGCCAGGACCGACTCGTGGACGCGAGCGATGCGCGCCTCGAAGTCGGCCCGCATGGCCTCGGGCGGCTTGTCCAGATTGCGGGCGAAGTGCTTAAGGTCGCCGCCGGCCATGAAGTGCTCGCCCGCCCCGCGCAGGATGACGGCGCGCACCTCCGGGTCCTGCTCGGCGCGCTTCGTGGCCGCGCCGAGCGCCTCGACCATCGCATCGTTGAGCGCATTGAGCGCCTCGGGCCGGTTGAGGGTCAGCGTGGCGACGCCCTCGGCGAAGTCGTAGAGCACGGTGTCGTTCATGCCGCCGACTCTGGCCGCCCCTTTGCCCCTTGTCCAGCGCGCGCAGCCGTTCTTGAGCCACATCAATTCGCCGAACCGCCAATTGGTGGAGACTTCGCTTTATCTTCCCGTGCCGGTCACCTGGCCGGTCAGCCCTCCATCTTAGTCGGGAGAAGAGGTCAATGGACGAACGGACCAAGGAACTCGTGGCCATCGGCGCCTCGGTGGCGGCCAACTGCTACCCCTGCATGAAGCACCACCTTGCCAAGTGCGACGAACTCGGCGTGGTGCGCGCCGAGGTCCGGGCCGCGGCCGAGGTCGGCAAGATGGTCAACCGCGGCGCCGCGTCGAACACCCGCAAGTTCGTCGACGAGCTGCTGGGCGCCGAGGAGCCGGCGCTTGCAGATTGACCGGCCCGGCCGCCCAAACGGCTGTTCCCAAGGCGGGAGCCGAAGATGAGAGGTAAAGCTTCGCCGGAAGCCCTCTTGGCCACCTATCTCGGGCGAGACGCCGCCCGCCATGTCCTTTCCGGCGAGACCTCGCGCGGCCAGGGCCGGCTCGTTCGCGCCGGTATATTCTATGCCGATCTGCGGGGCTTTACGGCACTGACCGACCGGCTGCCGGCCGAGCGGGTGATCGGCCATCTGAACGATTATTTCGATATCGTCGCCACATCAGTCCTGGAACACAACGGCGAGGTTCTGAAATTCATCGGCGACGGCGTGCTCGCCGCCTTCAACATCGACGGCAAAAGTCCGGCAAGCGCCTGCTGCCAAGCCCTGCATGCCGGGCTCGATGCGATCGACGGGCTGACGGCGGCCAACCAGCAACGCGAACTGCCCCTGGAGGCCGGCGTGGCCCTGCATTATGGCGACGTCGTCTACGGCAACATCGGGTCCGAGGCGCGCCTCGACTTCACGGTCATCGGGGCGGCGGTGAACGAAGCGACCCGGATCGAGGCCCTGTGCCGGACCCTGGACCGGCCGCTCCTGATTTCCGCCGATTTCGCCAAGATCTGCACCTGTCATCCACTGGTGTCGCTCGGCCACTACCGCCTGCGCGGCGTCGCCGCCCCGCAGGAGATCTTCACGGTCGCGCCACGGGCGCCCCGAAAGGCCGCCTGATCTATGTCAACGCGGCCTTGCGCCGGCGCCATATGATACAATCTGTTACGTGATAAGGCAGTATGACCCCCGGCGTTTGCCCGTGGGCGCAAGCGATGGAACGCAAGACCCACTTCAATTTCTGGTACTTCGTGGTGGCGCTGTTCGCCATCATGGCGCTGCAGCAATGGCTCGGCCAGTACCAGCAAGTCGAGACCATCCCCTACAGCGAGTTCCAGGCCCATCTGCGCGATGGCAACGTCGCCGAGGTCTCGGTCGCCGACGAGTACGTGCGCGGCAAGCTGCGCCAGCCCTTGGCCGACGGGCGCCTCCATATCTTCACCGTGCGCGTCGATGCCGAACTCGCCCGGGA
>JAZGBC010000143.1:0-37894 GCA_036444495.1 Kiloniellales bacterium | reverse complement strand
CGATCAACGCCAACGCCCCCCCGGCCCTGGCCACCGCCGGCACCGGCGACGTGCTGGCGGGGCTGGTCGTTGGGCACCTGGCCCAGGGCATGAACGCCTTCGAGGCCGCCTGCGCGGCGGTCTGGCTGCACGGCGAGATGGGAAACAGCCTCGGGCCCGGGTTGATCGCGGAAGACCTTCCTGAGGCCCTGCCTACAGTCCTAAAAGGCCTGGATTCTGGGCCTGTTTAGGGCTTGCTTCATTCCAATAAAATATATTGTTTTCAACATATTACAGCCGTTCCCAACAATTTACTTAATTAACGGCATCTTAAAGCTGCTTAGCCATAATAGCGGCTGGATCCGGGGAGGCCCGGCCGCATTGGGAGGACGCGCGCCGGGTGTTTTGAAAGGTATTCGAAATGTTTGCGCAGCAACTAGGCCAACTGTTCAAAAACACGACCAGCAAAGCCGAAGTCAAGGTCGGATCCGTGTTCCAGAACATCCGCCGGAACAACATCATCGAGACCGCCAAGGTCCTGGATATCGTGCCGGACTCCTTGGGTGTCCCGCATGTGCACTATCAGGTGTCCGTCCACAGCGCTCATCAGGAGTGCTTCGAGGAGCAGCGGACCCTGGGCATGGAGAGCTTCGCCGAGCGCTTTTCAAAGCCGATTACGGCGTAAGCTCCGCGGCGGCGGTCATAAGAAGGGGACCGGAGAGGTACCCCTGGGACGAAAGTGATTCCGGCCCGAGGCGAGAACTTAGCGCCGTCGACCCACACTCTATAAATGATAGAATGAGCAAAGGCCGCCTGGAGGCCTTTTTTTATTGCGCAGGTTCGGGCCCGTCCGCGCGTCCCTGGCCTCCCTTGGCCTCGGCGGTCTTGAGCCGGCGGCGGTGCTGGTGGAAGATAGCGTCCGTGCGCGGAGTCTGACTTGCGGCGAGGGGTGCGGGGGTTTCGGCAGCCGGGGAATAAGCGGGCCTCCACTATTGCGCCGGGGGTGGCTTTGTTATACACGGGCCCACCGCCATGGCTGCGGGCGTGGCGGAAGTGGTAGACGCGCTGGCTTTAGGTGCCAGTGGAGCAATCCTTGGGGGTTCGAGTCCCTCCGCCCGCACCACGGGCCGCAACGATCCATTGACACTGGTTCCGGTCGCCGGCTGCTGAATTCGGCGCGATCCGCCAAGAAGGACCAGATAAGACCAGGTTGCACATGCAGGTAACCGAGACGCATTCCGAAGGCCTGAAGCGGGAATACAAGGTCAATATCGCCGCCGCAGAGATCGACGAGAAGATCTCCGGGCGGCTGGAGGAGTTGGGCAGCAAGGTCAAGGTGCCCGGCTTCCGTCCCGGCAAGGTGCCGCTCGAAATCCTGAAGCAGCGCTTCGGCAAGTCGGTGCTGGGCGAAGTGCTGGAGCGCGCGGTGAACGACAGCTCGGCCCAGGCCATGAGCGAGCGCGGCTTGCGCCCGGCCATGCAGCCCAAGATCGAGATCACTGCTTTCGACGAGGGCAAGGACCTGGAATACACACTGGCCGTGGAGTTGTTGCCCGAGATCAATCCCATGGATTTCTCCAAGCTGGAGCTTGAACGCTGCAACATCACGCTCGAGGACAGCGAGGTGGAGGAAGCTCTCGCCAATCTGGCCAAATCCCAGAAGCGGACTCAGCCGCTGAAAAAACCGCGCAAGGCGCAGACCGGCGATGTCCTGGTAATCGATTTCAAGGGCACCGTGGATGGCGAAGAGTTTCCCGGGATGGCAGCCGAGGACCATCATCTGGAGCTGGGTTCCAGCGCCTTCGTCGAGGGCTTCGAGGAGCAGCTTATCGACGCCGACATCGGCGAGACCCGGAACGTCATGGTGACTTTTCCCGAGGCCTACGTGAACGACAAGTTGTCCGGCAAGGATGCGGTCTTCGTCGTGACCCTGAAGAACATTCTGGAATCCGTGCCGGTCGATATCGACGATGCCTTCGCCGCCAGCCTGGGCGAAAAGGACCTGGAGGCGGTCCGGCAAAAGCTGAGAGACCAGATCGGCGGCGAATACAAGCAGCAGGCCCGCGCGCGGCTCAAGCGCCAGCTTCTGGACAAGCTGGCCGAGGCGCACGATTTTCAGGTTCCAGGCGGCATGCTGGACATCGAGTTCGACACCATTTGGAAGCAGATCGAGGCCGACCGGAAGCAGGGCCGGATCGATCCCGAGGATGCGGAGAAGGACGAGGAGGAGCTTAAGGCCGAATACCGCGCGATCGCCGAGCGCCGGGTCCGCCTGGGGTTGCTCGTCTCCGAGGTCGGCCAGCGCAACGGTGTGGAGGTCGGCCAGGAAGAGCTCAATCGGGCGCTGCTCATGGAAGCGCAGCGCTATCCGGGCAAGGAGCGCGAGGTCTTCGAGTTCTATCAAAAGACGCCCGAAGCCATGGCGAACCTGCGCGCTCCGCTGTTCGAGGATAAGGTCGTCGACTTCATTGTCGACCTGGCCAAGGTGACCGAGCGCGACCTGACGGCCGAAAAGTTCCGCGAAGAAATGGAGCGGGAGATCGAGACCGAGCGCAAAGGCAAGGGCGCCAAGAAGGCGGCCAAGGCAAGGGGCGCTGATTCCGGCGCCTCGAGCAAACCGGGCGGCAAGCCGGCCAAGAAGGCCGGCGGGAAGAAGAAGGCCGCCAAGAAATCCTCTTGAGAGGGCCGCCCGAGGCGGTTAGGTGCCCACCAATTTGAGGACAGAGCCGAACCCATGAGCGATCCACGCGATTTGGCCATGAACACCCTGGTTCCCATGGTGGTCGAGCAGACCAACCGGGGCGAACGCGCCTATGACATCTTTTCACGCCTCCTGAAGGAGCGGATCATCTTCCTGACGGGGCCGATCCACGACGGGGTGGCCAGCCTGGTCTGCGCCCAGCTGCTCTATCTGGAATCGGAGAATCCCAACAAGGACATTTCCTTCTACGTGAATTCGCCCGGCGGCGTGGTGTCGGCGGGCTTGGCCATGTACGACACCATGCAATACATCCGTCCGGACGTCTCCACGGTTTGCATCGGCCAGGCCGCCTCGGCCGGGTCGCTGCTGCTCATGGCCGGGGCCAAGGACAAGCGCTACGCCTTGCCCAACGCCAAGATCATGGTGCATCAGCCCTCGGGCGGGTTCGAGGGACAGGCGAGTGATATCGAGATCCACGCCAGGGAGATCCTCAAGACCCGCGAGCGGCTCAACGAGATCTACGCCGAGCACACCGGCCAGAACATAAAGGTCATCGAAGAAGCGATGGAGCGGGACAAGTTCATGTCGCCCGATGAGGCCAAGGACTTCGGCCTCATCGATCACGTCGTGACGAACCGAACGCCCATGGCCAAGGACGAGGACGAGGACGAGGACGAGGACGAGGACGAGGGCAAGGGCAAGGATTGAGCCGGCCCCGGCCCAGTTAACCAAATCATAACCTTAGTTACTCGATAAGGTTAACGCGCCTTGATCTCCTGGCGCGTTAAGACAATCTTGTATCGGAACGCCTAGACTCGGATCGGGCCCAGGAGGTGAGTTGAGAAGGGTCGAAAATACCGGAAAAGTACGGTTTTTGGGCTGATTTTATCGTTGTGTGGTGGCGGAGCGTATGTCTAACATTGAGTAGTCGGCACCGGACTTGGGACGGTAAAGGGGTATGACGAAGTCTAGCGGCAGCGACTCTAAGAACACTCTCTACTGCTCTTTCTGCGGGAAGAGCCAGCACGAGGTCCGCAAACTCATCGCGGGCCCGACGGTGTTCATCTGTGATGAATGCGTCGAGTTGTGCATGGACATCATCCGCGAGGAGTATAAGACCACACTGGTCAAATCCCGCGATGGGGTGCCGACACCGATCGACATCTGCACCGTCCTCGACGACTATGTTATCGCCCAGGACCACGCCAAGCGGGTTCTCTCGGTGGCGGTTCACAATCATTACAAGCGCCTGGCCCACGGGGCGAAGTCCTCTGATGTGGAGTTGGCGAAATCGAACATCTTGCTGGTCGGCCCCACCGGCTGCGGCAAGACGCTGCTGGCCCAGACTCTGGCGCGGGTTCTGGACGTTCCCTTCACCATGGCCGACGCCACGACGCTCACCGAGGCCGGCTACGTGGGCGAGGATGTCGAGAACATCATTCTGAAACTGCTCCAGTCGGCCGACTACAACGTCGAGCGGGCCCAGCGCGGCATCGTCTACATCGACGAGGTCGACAAGATCAGCCGCAAGTCCGACAACCCCTCGATCACGCGGGATGTGTCGGGCGAGGGCGTGCAGCAGGCGCTGCTCAAGATCATGGAGGGCACCATCGCGTCGGTACCGCCGCAGGGCGGACGCAAGCACCCGCAGCAGGAGTTCCTCCAGGTCGATACCACCAACATCCTGTTCGTCTGTGGCGGCGCCTTTTCCGGTCTGGACAAGATCATCGATCAACGCAACCGGGGCACCAGCATCGGTTTCGGCGCCGACGTGCGCGCGCCGGAGGACCGTGGCACCGGCGAGATCCTCAAGGAGATCGAACCCGAGGATCTGCTCAAGTTCGGCCTCATTCCGGAGTTCGTCGGCCGGCTCCCGGTCGTGGCCACCCTTGAGGATCTGGACAAAGGCGCGCTGGTCGAAATCCTCACCAAGCCGAAGAACGCGCTGGTCAAGCAGTATGAGCGCCTGTTCGAAATGGAAGACGTCGGCCTCGAGTTCACGGAAGATGCGCTCAAGGCCATCGCGAAGAAGGCCATCGCGCGCAAGACCGGCGCGCGGGGCCTGCGATCCATCATGGAGGCCATCCTGCTGGAACCGATGTTCGAACTGCCCGGGCTCGACGGGGTCGAGGAGATCGTCATCAACAAGGAGGTAGTCGATGGGCCGGCGCAGCCGCTCTATATCTACGCCGAGCGGCGCGAGGACATCGGGAGCAGCGCCTGAGGCCTGGGCCGGGCGGGGGCGGCTGGACCAGACCTTGAACTTTCCGACGGCACTCACGACTTTCTTTAGCGGATGAAGGAGTTACTTGTTGGCTGGGACGGCGATTCCTGCGTTGACGGGGACTCCAACGGGGTAACGAGGTAAGCAAAGAGGAATCATGCTCGAAATTCCGGGTGGCAATCTCTATCCAGTCCTTCCGCTGCGCGATATCGTGGTGTTTCCCCACATGATCGTGCCGCTCTTCGTCGGCCGCGAAAAATCGGTCCGCGCCCTCGAAGATGTCATGAAGGACGACAAGCAGATTCTTCTGGTGACGCAGAAGAATGCGGCCCAGGACGAGCCTACGCCGTCCGACATCTACTCGGTGGGCACCGTGGGCACCGTGCTGCAGCTCCTGAAATTGCCGGACGGAACGGTCAAGGTCCTGGTCGAAGGCGGCCAGCGCGCCCGCATCCTCAAGTTCACCGAGATGGAGGATTTCTTCCAGGCCTCCGCCGAGATCGTGGACGACAACACCGGAGACGATCGTGAAGTCGAGGCGCTCTCGCGCACGGTGATCACGCAGTTCGAGCAATACATCAAGCTCAACAAGAAGATTCCGCCCGAGGTTCTGGTCTCGATCAACCAGATCGACGAGCCGAGCAAGTTGGCCGATACGGTGGCATCGCACCTGTCCCTCAAGATTCCGGAGAAGCAGGAGCTGCTCGAGAGCCAATCGGTCAGCGAGCGCCTCGAGAAGGTCTACAGCTTCATGGAGGGCGAGATCGGCGTTCTCCAGGTGGAGAAGCGCATCCGCAACCGCGTCAAGCGGCAGATCGAGAAGACCCAGCGCGAGTACTACCTGAACGAACAGCTCAAGGCGATCCAGAAGGAGCTGGGCGAGGGCGAGGAAGGCCGCGACGAAGTCGCCGAAATCGAGGAGAAGATCGAAAAGACCAAGCTTAGCAAGGAAGCGCGCGAGAAGGCGCAGTCCGAGGTCAAGAAGCTGCGTTCCATGAGCCCCATGTCGGCCGAGGCCACGGTGGTGCGCAACTACCTCGACTGGCTGCTGGGGATTCCCTGGAAGAAACGCAGCAAGATCAAGAAGGACCTGCGCAGCGCTCAGAAGGTGCTGGATGAGGACCACTACGGGCTGGAGAAGGTCAAGGAGCGGATCCTGGAGTACCTCGCCGTGCAGCTGCGCGTGCGCAAGGTCAAGGGCCCGATCCTGTGCCTGGTCGGCCCGCCCGGTGTGGGCAAGACCTCGCTGGGTAAGTCGATCGCCCGGGCCACGGGCCGCAATTTCGTGCGCATGAGCCTGGGCGGTGTGCGCGACGAGGCGGAAGTCCGCGGGCACCGGCGCACCTACATCGGCTCCATGCCGGGCAAGATCATCCAGAGCATGAAGAAGGCGAAGACCTCCAACCCGCTGTTTCTGTTGGACGAGGTGGACAAGCTGGGCGCCGACTGGCGCGGCGATCCCTCCTCGGCGCTGCTCGAGGTCCTGGACCCGGAGCAGAACAACACCTTCAACGACCATTACCTGGAGGTCGATTACGACCTGTCCGACGTGATGTTCGTGACCACGGCCAATACGCTGCGTATGCCCCAGCCGCTCATGGACCGCATGGAGATCATCCGGCTGCCGGGCTACACCGAGGACGAAAAGGTGCAGATCGCCCTGCGCCACCTGATCCTGAAACAGACGAAGGAACACGGGATCAAGAAGGACGAGTGGTCGATCTCTAAGCAGGCACTCAGGTTGCTGATCCGCCTCTATACCCGCGAGGCCGGCGTGCGCAACCTGGAGCGCGAGATCGCCAACCTGATCCGCAAGGCGATCAAGGAGATCGCGCTCAGCAAAGTGACCCAGATTCACCTGACCCGGCGCAACCTGGAAAAGTACGCCGGCGTGCCGCGTTACCGCGCGAACGAGACCGAGCTCGAGGATCTGGTGGGCGTGGCGACGGGGCTGGCCTGGACCGAGGTGGGCGGCGAGCTGCTGTCCATCGAGGCTGTGACCCTGCCCGGCAAGGGCAAGGTGATCTCCACCGGCAAGCTGGGCGATGTCATGAAGGAATCGATCCAGGCGGCCGAGTCCTACGTCAAGAGCCGGGCCCTGGTATACGGGATCGATCCCACCCAGATCGAGAAAAAGGACATCCACGTCCATGTGCCGGAAGGTGCGACGCCCAAGGACGGGCCCTCGGCGGGCGTGGCCATGGTGACCGCGATCGTTTCGACCCTGACCGGTGTTGCGGTGCGCCGCGACTTGGCCATGACCGGCGAAGTCACCTTGCGCGGGCGCGTGCTCGGCATCGGCGGCCTCAAGGAGAAGATGCTGGCCGCCTTGCGGGCCGAGATGAAGACGGTGCTGATCCCGCAGGAGAACGAAAAAGACCTTGCCGAGATTCCGGACAACGTCAAACGCGGCTTGGAGATCATTCCGATCGTCACGGTCGACGAGGTCTTGGATAACGCGCTGGTGAGCAAGCTGACGCCTATCGAATGGGCCGATCCGGCTGATGTGGAAACCGCGCAGTCGACTCAGGAAAAGCCCGGCCAGCGTGGTGTTCTGCGCCACTAATATCGGGAAACGCCGGCGAAAATGCGGGCCGAATCTGTTGCACAGAGGCTACAGCCCTGCGATTCACGTCGATTTTACCGAAAATCCCTAGGTTTTCCCCGGTTCTCACGTTGACGTGGGGAGTTCGCACGATCTAAAATCGGCCACTCATTCAGAGTGGTTTTTCCCTTTCCCACACTCCTTTTTATCCAGTTGAGGGGGGTTGCCCGTGAACAAAAATGACCTTTCTACCGTCGTTGCTGATAAATCCGGTTTGTCCAAGGCGGACGCTAGTAACGCACTCGATTGCGTGTTCGACGCGATCACCAATTCCTTGAGGGGCGGAGAAGAAGTCCGCCTTGTGGGCTTTGGAACCTTCAGCGTCAGTCATCGGAAAGCATCGCAAGGCCGTAACCCGAGGACCGGCGAAAAAATTCAGATTCCTGCTTCCAACCAAGCCAAGTTCAAGGCGGGGAAGGCACTCAAGGAAGCGGTGAATAGTTAAACACGCGAGTTTTTCGCGTCTAATCCAGCCGGCCGCCTCGCGTTGATTCACGGGGTGGCCGGTGCTCTTTTGTGTCTGGCCCCGGCGAACTCTTGCGCGCATCATGCGCCCGAACCGATTCTCCCGTGGGCGGTTAGCTCAGTTGGTAGAGCGTCTCGTTTACACCGAGAAGGCCGGCGGTTCGAGACCGTCACCGCCCACCACCCTACGCCTTCGGCTTGCCTACTCCGCCGAAGCAGCCGTTTCGGCTGCGAAGCCGGCGTGGCTGCGTGTTGGAAATCTCGCTTGTTTGGCCGCCCTGGCTCCACCACATATCTAAGATACAATTCCTCCTTCCCTGGGCGTGGGGCGGGCCCGCCTTGACACCTGCTGGGGCCTGGAGTACACGACCCGCGCCCGGACAATAGGGCCTCCAAAGGGGGTGTAGCTCAGTTGGTTAGAGCGCCGGCCTGTCACGCCGGAGGCCGCGGGTTCGAGTCCCGTCACTCCCGCCATCCGCTTCTCCGCCGATGAGCATAGGGTGTTACGACGTGACCCTGCGAAAGTGGGGGAAATGAACGGTTGGAGCGGTTTTGGTCCTTTCCCGTGGGTGCGCCGAACCGTATAGTCTGGGCCGGTTTTTCAGGCGCGAATCGAGGGCCAGAATGGCGGCTTCGCGCCGCGGATTTCCGGGGCCGCCCGGGCTAATGCGCGGCGGGCCGCTCCGGGGGGGCTAGGGGATGGAAGACCTGCTGGTCGAGTACCTGCCGATCCTGATATTTCTCATGATCGCCATCGCGCTCGCCGTTGTCATGGTCGCGGCCTCCTACGTCATCGCGCGTCAGCGCCCCGATTCGGAAAAGGACTCGGCCTACGAATGCGGCTTCGAGGCCTTCGATGACGCGCGCGGCCGCTTCGACGTGCGTTTCTACATGGTCGCGATCCTGTTCATCATCTTCGATCTGGAGGTGGCCTTCCTGTTTCCCTGGGCCGTGGCGCTGAGCGAGATCGGCGAATTCGGCTTCTGGTCCATGGTGGTGTTTCTGGCCATCCTGACCGTCGGCTTCATTTACGAGTGGAAGAAGGGGGCGCTGGAATGGGAGTAGGCTCCGGCTCCAACGCGGCCGCGCAAGCCCCGCTTTCGCCCGGCCCCGCGCGGGACGCCCGGTTCAAGCAGATTACCGACGAGCTATCGGATAAGGGATTCTTCGTCACCACCCTGGATAAGGCGGCGGCCCTGGCGCAGACGGGTTCGCTCTGGCCCATGACTTTCGGGCTGGCCTGTTGTGCGATCGAGATGATGCACAGCTATATGTCGCGCTACGACCTGGACCGCTTCGGTGTGATTCCCCGTCCCAGCCCGCGACAGTCCGACGTCATGATCGTGGCCGGGACGCTGACCAACAAGATGGCGCCGGCCCTGCGCAAGGTCTACGACCAGATGGCCGAGCCGCGCTGGGTCATCTCCATGGGCTCCTGCGCCAACGGCGGCGGCTATTATCATTACTCCTATTCCGTGGTGCGCGGCTGCGACCGCATCGTGCCGGTGGACATCTACGTGCCCGGCTGCCCGCCGACGGCCGAGGCCTTGCTTTACGGCATCCTGCAACTGCAAAAGAAAATCCGGCGCGATGCCGGTCTTGCGCGCTGATTTCCTGCTTTAGCAAACAACGTTGAGACCCCGGCAGCGGAAATGAATCAGGCTTTGATCGACCACGGAGACTATGTCTCGGCCGCGCTGCCGGGCGTGGTGCGAAAGACCGAGGTGATTTGCAGCGAGCTCATTGTTTGGACCGATCCGGCGGGGTTGCTCAAGACGCTCAGCTTCCTGCGCGACGATCAGAATTGCCAGTTCAAGCAGTTGCTGGACGTGACCGCCGTGGACTACCCGGGCCGCGAGCAGCGCTTCGAGCTGGTCTACAACCTGCTTTCCCTGCGCCATAACCAGCGCATCCGGGTCAAGGTCGCGGCCGGGGAGGACACGCAGGTGCCCTCGGCCGTCCCCGTCTTCAACTCGGCAAACTGGTTCGAGCGCGAGGTCTGGGACCTCTTCGGCGTCTTCTTCGCGGATCATCCGGACCTGCGGCGCATTCTCACGGATTACGGCTTCGAGGGGCATCCCCTGCGCAAGGACTTCCCCCTCACCGGCCATGTCGAGGTGCGCTACGACGACGACCAGAAGCGCGTGGTCTACGAGCCGGTCAAGCTGACCCAGGAGTTCCGCAGCTTTGACTTCGTGAGCCCCTGGGAGGGCATGCTGCAGCCGCGCGGCGGCGAGACGGCCGAGGAGCCGGCGCCCGAGGAATCGGCGTCCAAGCCCGGGGAGGGCGGCGCCTGATGGCGGAGACCCAGATCAAGCCGCTCACGCTCAACTTCGGGCCCCAGCACCCGGCCGCGCACGGGGTCCTGCGCCTGGTGCTCGAGATGGACGGCGAGGTGATCGAGCGGGCCGACCCCCATATCGGCCTCCTGCACCGGGGCACGGAAAAGCTGATCGAGTACAAGACCTACCTGCAGGCGGTGCCCTACTTCGACCGTCTGGATTACGTCGCGCCCATGAACCAGGAGCACGCCTTCGCCCTGGCCGTGGAAAAGCTGCTCGGCATCGAGGTGCCGCCGCGCGGCCAGTACATCCGCGTGCTCTACTGCGAGATCGGCCGCATCCTCAACCATCTGCTCAACATCGCCACCTTCGCCCTCGACGTGGGCGCCATGACGCCCATCCTCTGGACCTTCGAGGAGCGCGAGAAGCTGATGGAGTTCTATGAGCGGGCCTCGGGCGCGCGCCTGCACGCGGCCTACTTCCGCCCCGGCGGGGTGCATCAGGACCTGGAGCCCCGGCTGCTCGAAGACATCCTGCGCTTCTGCGACACCTTTCCACAGCACATCGACGACCTGGAGACCCTGCTCACCGAAAACCGCATCTTCCGCCAGCGCTCGGTGGACATCGGCGTGGTCAGCGCCGAGGAGGCCATGGACTGGGGCTTCACCGGTCCCATGATCCGGGGCTCGGGTCTGGCCTGGGACCTGCGCAAGGCGCAGCCCTACGAGTGCTACGAGGAGTTGGAGTTCGACATTCCGGTCGGCAAGAACGGCGACTGCTTCGACCGCTACCTGGTGCGCATCGAGGAGATGCGCCAGTGCCTGCGCATCATGCGCCAGTGCATCGAGCGCCTGCCCGAGGGGCCGGTCGTGATCCAGGACCACAAGGTGACCCCGCCCAGGCGCGCCGAGATGAAGCGCTCCATGGAGGCGCTCATCCACCACTTCAAGCTCTACACCGAGGGCTATCACGTGCCCCCGGGCGAGACCTATAGCGCGGTCGAGGCGCCCAAGGGCGAGTTCGCCGTCTATCTGGTTTCCGACGGCAGCAACAAGCCCTACCGCTGCAAGATCCGCGCGCCGGGCTTCGCCCACCTTGCGGCCATGAATTTCTGCTGCAAGGGCCACATGCTGGCGGACAGTGTCGCGATCCTGGGCTCCATGGACATCGTCTTCGGCGAGGTCGACCGATGAAGGTGACCAGCTACCGCAAGGGCGAGGCGGGGGACTTCGCCTTCACGGGCGAGACCCTGGAAAAGGCCAAGGCCTTCGTCGCCCGCTACCCGGAGGGCCGCCAGGCCAGCGCCGTCATCGCGCTGCTCGACCTGGCCCAGCGCCGGAACGGCGGCTGGCTGTCCGAGGAGGCCATCGCCTGCGTGGCCCGGTTCCTCGACATGGCGCCCATCCGGGTGCACGAGGTAGCTAGCTTCTACTCCATGTTCAACCGCAAACCCGTGGGCAAACATCTGGTCCAGGTCTGCCGCACCACGCCCTGCTGGCTGCGCGGGGCGGCGGAGTTGACCGGGGCCTGCCGCGGGAAGCTGGGCATCGGGTTGCAGGAGACCACGGAGGACGGCGAGTTCACCCTGATCGAGGTCGAGTGTCTGGGCGCCTGCGCCAACGCACCCATGGTGCAGATCGGCGATCACTATTACGAGGACCTGACGCCCGAACGCCTGATCGAAATCCTGGATGACCTGAAGGCCGGCAAGGAGGTGCCGGTGGGGTCGCAGACCGGACGAGTCTCTTCCATGCCCGCGGGCGGCGCCACCACGCTCACGGAGCTGCCCGAGCGCCCGGCGGCCGATCCAACCGCCGAGCGCCCCGCGGGCGCGGGAGACGCCTGAACCATGCTGCACGACCGCGACCGCGTCTTCACCAACCTCTACGGCCAGGGCGATTGGCGCCTTAAGGGCGCGCTCGCGCGCGGGGTCTGGGACGGCACCAAGGGGCTCATCGGCCTGGGGCGTGACGAGATCATCCAGCGGATCAAGGATGCACAGCTGCGCGGTCGCGGCGGGGCCGGTTTCCCGGCGGGGCTCAAGTGGTCCTTCATGCCCAAGGAGAGCACGGGTCGGCCGCATTATCTGGTGGTCAACGCCGACGAATCCGAGCCGGGCACCTGCAAGGACCGCGAGATCCTGCGCAACGACCCGCACCGCCTGCTGGAGGGCTGTGTCGTGGCCGGTTTCGCCATGGGGGCGACCGCCTGCTACATCTATATCCGCGGCGAGTTCTTCGACGAGGCCGAACGTCTGCAGGCGGCAATCGACGAGGCCTACGAGGCGGGCCTTGTCGGCAAGAACGTCTGCAAGTCCGGCTGGGACTACGACATCTACCTGCACCGGGGCGCGGGCGCCTACATCTGCGGCGAGGAAACCGCGCTCCTGGAAAGCCTGGAGGGCAAGAAGGGCCAGCCGCGGCTCAAGCCGCCCTTCCCGGCGGCCTGCGGCATCTACGGCTGCCCGACCACGGTCAATAACGTGGAGACCATCGCGGTCGCGCCGGAAATCCTGCGCCGCGGCGAAGACTGGTGGACCGGCCTGGGCTGCGAGAACAGCACCGGGACCAAGGTCTTCGCCATCTCGGGGCACGTGAATGCGCCCTGTACGGTGGAGGAGGAGATGGGCATCCCGCTCAAGGAGCTCATCGAGCGCCACGCGGGCGGGGTGCGCGGGGGCTGGGACAACCTGCAGGCGGTGATTCCCGGAGGCTCCTCGGTGCCCTGTATCCCCAGGCCGGCCTGCGACGGCTGCAAGATGGATTTCGACTCCCTTATCGAGCTGAAATCCGGCCTGGGCACCGCGGCGGTCATCGTCATGGATCAGTCCACCGATATCGTCGCCGCGATAGCGAACCTGTCGCACTTCTATATGCACGAGAGCTGCGGTCAGTGTACGCCCTGCCGCGAAGGTACGGGCTGGATGTGGCGCGTCATGACCCGCATGGTCGAGGGCCGGGCCGACGTGGAGGAGATCGACATGCTGCTCGAGGTCAGCAAGCAGGTCGAGGGGCACACGATCTGCGCACTGGGGGACGCGGCGGCCTGGCCGATCCAGGGCCTGATCCGCCATTTCCGGCCCGAGTTGGAGCGGCGCATCCTGGATTACAAGAAGCACACGCCGGCGGCGGCGGAGTAGGAAGGGCCATGCCGAAGCTGACCATCGACGGCAAGGAAATCGAGGTCCCGGCGGGGATCACGCTGCTGCAGGCCTGCGAGCTGGCCGGCGCCGAGATCCCGCGCTTCTGCTACCACGAGCGCCTCTCGGTCGCGGGAAACTGCCGCATGTGCCTGGTCGAGATGGAACGTTCGCCCAAGCCCATCGCCTCCTGCGCCATGCCGGTGGGCGACGGCATGGTAATCCGCACCGATAGCGAGCTGGTGAAAAAGGCGCGCAAGGGGGTGATGGAGTTCCTGCTCATCAATCACCCGCTCGACTGTCCGATCTGCGACCAGGGCGGCGAGTGCGACCTGCAGGACCAGGCCATGGCCTACGGCTTCGACCGCAGCCGCTACGCGGAGAACAAGCGCGCGGTCAAGGAGAAGTACATGGGTCCGCTGATCAAGACGATCATGACCCGCTGCATCCACTGCACGCGTTGTGTGCGCTTCGCCACCGAGATCGGCGGCGTGGAGGAGATCGGCCTTTTGGGCCGGGGCGAACAGGCCGAGATCAGTACCTTGGAAAAGGCGATCGATTCAGAGTTGTCGGGCAACCTGGTGGATGTCTGCCCGGTCGGCGCGCTCACCTCCAAGCCCTACGCCTTCAACGCCCGCTCATGGGAGCTCACAAAGACCAATTCCGTCGATGTCCTGGATGCAGTCGGCTCGAACATCCGTATCGACACGCGCGGGCGCGAGGTCATGCGCGTCCTGCCGCGCCTGCACGAGGACATCAACGAGGAATGGATTTCGGACAAGACCCGCTATGCCTGCGACGGGCTGGCCCGCCAGCGCCTCGACCGGCCTTACCTGCGCGAGGGCGGACGCCTGCGCCCGGCCTCCTGGGAGGAGGCCTTCGGGGCCATCGCCGGCCGCCTCAAGGGCTTGGACGGCGGCAAGATCGCCGCCCTCGCCGGCGACCTTTGCGACGCCGAATCCATGTTCGCGCTCAAAGGTTTGATGGAAAGTCTTGAGTCGCCGAATTTGGATTGCCGGCAGGACGGCGCGGCGCTCGATCCCTCGTGCCGTGCGGGCTATCTCTTCAATACGACCATCGCCGGAATCGAGCAGGCCGACGCCGCGCTCCTGATCGGCACCAATCCGCGTGCCGAAGCGGCCATGATCAACGCCCGCCTGCGCAAGCGCTTCCTTGCCGGCGGTTTCAAGCTGGGCCTGATCGGGCCGCCCTGCGACCTGAGCTATGAGGCCGACTACCTGGGCGCGGGGCCCGAATCCCTGCAGGAGATCGCAGACGGCAAGGGCGCCTTCGCCAAGATCCTGAAAGACGCCGAGCGGCCCCTGCTGGTCCTGGGGACGGCGGCGCTCACCCGTCCCGACGGGGCGGCGATCCTGCATCTGGCGCGCCGGATCGCCGAGGATTTCGGTTTGGTCAGCGAGGGCTGGAACGGCTTCAACCTGTTGCACAAAGCCGCCGCCCGGGTCGGCGGCCTGGATCTGGGCTTCGTTCCGGGCCCCGGCGGGCTGGATACGGCGGGCATCCTGGAGGGCGCGGCCAAGGCCAAGGGGAGTATCGAGTTGGTCTATCTCCTGGGCGCCGACGAGGTGGACATGGGGATGCTCGGCGCGGGCGCCTTCGTGATCTATCAGGGCCACCACGGGGACGCGGGCGCCCACCGGGCCGACGTGGTCCTGCCGGGCGCGGCCTATACGGAGAAGAACGGCACCTACGTCAACACCGAAGGCCGGGTGCAGCTGGGCCGCCTGGCGGCCTCCCCGCCGGGCGAGGCGCGCGAGGACTGGACCATCCTGCGCGCGCTTTCCGAAGTCCTGGGTAGGCCGCTGCCTTACGATAACCTGGGCGAGTTGCGCCAGCGCCTAGTGGAAGCCAAGCCGGTCTTCGCCGCGCTGGATCGGGTCGAACCATCCGAATGGGGCGAGTTCGGTACGGCCGGGACGATCGACCCGACGCCCTTCGCGGCGGGGGTCGAGAACTTCTACATGACCGATCCCATCGGCCGGGCCTCGGAGACCATGGCCAAATGCAGCGACGTCTTCTTCCACGGCCGAGCTGAGGAGGCGACCGGCACCGATGGTTGACTGGACCTTCCTGTGGGACGTCTACGCCTGGCCCGGCATCGTCATGGTGGCGCAGATCCTCGCGATCCTGGTGCCGCTGCTGCTCTCGGTGGCCTACCTGACCTATGCCGAGCGCAAGGTGCTCGGAGCCATGCATCTGCGCAAGGGGCCCAACGTGGTGGGTCCGTTCGGCCTGCTTCAGCCCATCGCCGACGCGGGCAAGCTGCTGTTCAAGGAGACCATCCTGCCGGCCGGGTCCAACAAGGTGGTGTTCGTCGCGGCGCCCATGTTGACCTTCATCCTGAGCCTGATCGGCTGGGCGGTGATCCCCTTCGACGAGGGCTGGGTGCTGGCCGATATCAACGTGGGGATTCTCTTTCTCTTCGCCGTCTCCTCGCTCGGCGTCTACGGCATCATCATGGCCGGCTGGGCGTCGAACTCGAAGTATCCCTTCCTGAGCGCGCTGCGCTCGGCGGCGCAGATGGTGTCCTACGAGGTCTCCATGGGCTTCGTGATCGTCACGGTGCTGATCTGTGTCGGCTCGCTCAACCTCACCGACATCGTCATGGCGCAGCAAGGGCTATGGTTTGCCATACCGCTGTTTCCCATGTTCGTGATCTTCTTCGTCTCCACGCTGGCCGAGACCAACCGCACGCCCTTCGATCTGGCGGAGGGCGAGTCCGAGATCGTCGCCGGGTTCTTCCTCGAATACTCCTCCATGACCTTCGCGCTCTTCTTCCTGGGCGAATACGCCAACATGATCATGATGAGCGCCATGACCACCATCCTGTTCCTGGGCGGTTGGCTGCCCATCATCGATGTGGCGCCGTTCAACTGGATCCCGGGCATTTTCTGGTTCGCCGGCAAGGTGGCGCTGGTCCTGTTCTGCTTCATCTGGGTGCGCGCGAGCTTCCCGCGCTACCGCTACGACCAGCTCATGCGTCTGGGCTGGAAGGTCTTCCTGCCGTTTTCGCTGTTCTGGGTGGTGCTGACCGCGGGCGTGGTCGTCGCCTTCGATTTGGTGCCGAGGGGCTGAGCATGGGTGTGATCAACCGCGGCCTGCGTACGTTGCTGCTAAGCGAGCTCTTGCTGGGCATGAGCGTGACCCTGCGCTATTTCTTCAAGCCGAAGGTGACGCTCAACTATCCTTACGAGAAGGGCCCGCTCAGTCCGAGGTTCCGCGGCGAACACGCCTTGCGCCGCTATCCCAACGGCGAGGAACGCTGCATCGCCTGCAAGCTCTGCGAGGCGATCTGTCCGGCCCAGGCCATCACCATCGAGGCCGAGCCGCGCGCCGACGGCAGCCGGCGCACCACGCGCTACGATATCGACATGACCAAGTGCATCTACTGCGGCTTCTGCGAGGAGGCCTGTCCGGTGGACGCCATCGTCGAGGGGCCGAACTTCGAGTTCAGCACCGAGACGCGCGAGGAACTTTTCTACAACAAGGAGAAGCTGCTCGCGAACGGCGACCGCTGGGAAGTGGAGATCGCCCAGAACCTCGAGCAAGACGCGCCGTACCGCTAGGCCGGATCGCAGAGTAAGGGGGGACAGAGACTTTGACCGCGCGACCCGAGAGAACGGTTGACCGACAGGGCTCGCACACCTTGACGGACATCATGTTTCGACAGGCTCAACATGAGGTCCTCGTCCTGAGCTTGTCGAAGGACGAGGCTGGGCTCGGCGCATTTTCGGAACGGTGCGAGCCAAGGCTGCAAGGAGCCGGGGCATGATCATCCAGGCGCTGGCCTTCTATCTCTTCGCGGCCATGACGCTGGCGTCCGGGGTCATGGTGATCTCCGCGCGCAACCCGGTGCACTCGGTGCTGTTCCTGATTCTGGCCTTCTGCAACGCCGCCGGGCTCTTCGTGCTCATGGGGGCGGAGTTCCTGGCCATGATCCTGATCGTGGTCTACGTCGGCGCGGTGGCCGTGCTGTTCCTCTTCGTGGTCATGATGCTCGATATCAATTTCTCCGAGCTGCGCGAGGGCTTCCTGCAATACCTGCCCCTGGGCGGGCTGGTCGGACTGATCCTGCTCGTCGAGTTGCTCATGGTGCTGGGCGCCTGGATCGTGGCGCCGGAGGCCGAGGCGCTGGCCGGCGTGCCCATTCAACCGCCCGATGCGGTGCACAACACCCAGGCACTTGGCGAGGTGCTCTACACCAAATACATCTACCTGTTCCAGGCGGCGGGCCTGGTGCTGCTGGTCGCCATGATAGGCGCCATCGTGCTCACCCTGCGCCAGCGCGAGGGCGTGCGCCGCCAGAAGATCGGCCGGCAGATCTGGCGCACGCGCGAAGAGGCTATCGAAATCAAAAAGGTCCCCAGCGGGAGCGGCGTGTAGGAATGAGAACTAACGCACATGAGACAATGTCCGACCTCATGTTTCGACAAGCCCAACATGAGGATTTGGTGGCGATTAAAGTCCTCATACTGAGCCTGTCGAAGTATGAGGACCGGTCTCCCACTCCCGGCGCGAGGTGATTACAGTGTTCGAGATCGGACTCTCCCATTACCTGACGGTCGCCGCGATCCTCTTCACCCTGGGGATCTTCGGCATCTTCCTGAACCGCAAGAACGTGATCGTGATCCTCATGTCCATCGAGCTCATGCTGCTCGCGGTCAACATCAACCTGGTCGCCTTCTCGACGCACCTGGGGGACCTGGTGGGCCAGGTCTTCGCCATGTTCGTGCTCACCGTCGCCGCCGCCGAGGCCGCCATCGGTCTGGCCATCCTGGTGGTCTATTTCCGCAACCGCGGCTCCATCGCCGTGGAAGACATCAACCTGATGAAAGGCTAGCGCGCCCGTGATCGAGACCGCCGTCGTCCTTCTGCCGCTCATCGGCGCGTTGATCGCCGGGCTGTTCGGCCGCTTCATCGGCGACCGGGGCGCGCAGATCGCGACCTGTTCGCTGCTCGGCCTGGGCGCGCTGCTCACGATCTTCCTCTTCAAGGACGTGGCGATCGACGGCAACGAGCGGGTGACCGAGCTCTTCACCTGGATCGATTCGGGAAGTTTCGAGCTCTCCTGGGCGGTCAAGCTGGATACCTTGAGCGTGGTCATGCTCATGGTGGTCAGCGTGATTTCCTGGCTGATCCACTTCTATTCCATCGGCTACATGGCGCACGATAAGTCGATCCCGCGCTTCTTCTCGTTCCTCAGCCTGTTCACGTTTTTCATGCTGGCGCTGGTCAGCGCCGACAACTTCGTGCAGCTCTTCTTCGGCTGGGAGGGGGTCGGGCTCTCCTCCTATCTGCTGATCGGCTTCTGGTACGAGCGGCCCAGCGCCTGTGCCGCGGCGATCAAGGCCTTCATCGTCAATCGGATCGGCGATGTGGGTTTCGCGCTGGGCATCCTGGGGATTTTCTACGTCTTCGGCGCGGTGGGCTTCGAGGAGGTCTTCGCAGCCGCGCCCCAGTTCGCCGACAAGCACCTCGTCTTCATCGGCATCCGGGGCCATGCGCTGACCATAATCTGCCTGCTGCTGTTCATCGGCGCCATGGGCAAGTCGGCGCAGATCATCCTGCACACCTGGCTGCCGGACGCCATGGAGGGTCCGACGCCGGTCTCGGCGCTGATCCACGCCGCCACCATGGTGACCGCGGGCGTCTTCCTGCTGGTGCGCCTCTCGCCGCTGTTCGAGTATGCGCCCACGGCGTTGATGGTGGTGACCTACACGGGCGCGATCACCGCCGTCTTCGCCGCCTCGGTGGGCCTGGTGCAGAACGACATCAAGCGGGTGATCGCCTATTCCACCATCTCGCAGCTCGGCTACATGTTCTTCGCCATCGGGGTTTCGGCCTATGGCGCCGCCATCTTCCATCTCATGACCCACGCCTTCTTCAAGGCGCTCCTGTTCCTCGGCGCCGGCTCGGTCATCCACGCCATGTCGGACGAGCAGGACATGCGCAAGATGGGCGGCATCTGGCGCATGGTGCCCATTACCTACGTGGTCATGTGGATCGGCTCCCTGGCGCTGGCCGGCATTCCGCCCTTCGCCGGCTTCTTCTCCAAGGACATGATCCTGGAGGCCGCCTGGGGCGCCCAATCGCTGCACGGCGGTATCGCCTTCTGGCTGGGCATCGCCGCGGCGCTGATGACCGCGTTCTATTCCTGGCGCCTGCTGTTCATGACCTTCCACGGGCCGCGGCGCGCGAGCGCCGAGGTCATGTCCCGCGTGCACGAATCGCCCAAGGTCATGACCATCCCGCTCATCGCGCTCGCCGTCGGCGCGACGCTCGCCGGCTTCGTCGCGCTGGACGCCTTCGTGGGCGAGGGGCGCGAGGGCTTCTGGCGCGGGGCCGTGCTGGTGCTCGAAGGCAACGATTCCATCGAGGCCGGGCACCACGTGCCGCTCTGGGTCAAGCTGGCGCCGCTGGTGGTGGCCGTGGCCGGCATCGCGCTCGCCTGGCTCATGTACATCCGGCGGCCCGAGCTGCCCGGCCTGCTCGCCGAGCGCCTGCGGCCGCTCTACCTCTTCCTGCTCAACAAGTGGTACTTCGACGAGTTCTACGACTGGGCCTTCGTCCGGCCGGCGCATTATCTGGGCCGGAACCTGTGGAAGTCCGGCGATGGGGCGGTGATCGACGGCGTGGGGCCGGATGGGGTGGCGGCCGTGGCCCTCAACCTGGCGCGGCGCGCCAGCCGGCTGCAGACCGGCTACCTCTACCACTACGCCTTCGCCATGCTGATCGGCGTTTTCCTGCTGGCCACCTGGTACATCCTGGCGGGTCTGACATGAGGCGGCCATGAGTGACGTGCCAATCCTCTCGCTCGTGACCTTCCTGCCGCTGGTGGGCGTGGCCTTCATCCTGCTGGGCGCCCGCAGCGCGCCCGAGAACGCCCGCTATATGGCGCTCTGGACCTCGATCATCACCTTTGTGGCCTCTCTCTACCTCTGGATCGGCTTCGATCGCGGCACCTCGGATTTCCAGTTCGTCGAGAAGGTGGATTGGATCCCGGCCTTCAACATCTCCTACCACATGGGGGTGGACGGTATCTCGGTGCTCTTCGTGCTGCTCTCCACGCTGCTCACGCCGATCTGCATAATCGCGAGCTGGGAGTCGATCCAGTCCCGGGTCAGGGAGTACATGATCGCCTTCCTGGTGCTCGAAACCCTCATGGTGGGGATGTTCTGCGCCCTCGACTTCGTCGTCTTCTACATGTTCTACGAGGGCGTCCTGATCCCCATGTTCCTGATCATCGGGATCTGGGGCGGAGCGGGGCGGGTCTACGCCGCCTTCAAGTTCTTCCTCTACACGCTCGCCGGCTCGGTGCTGTTGCTGCTCGCCTTACTCGCCATGTACTTCGAGGTGGGCACCACCGACATTCCCACGCTCTTGGCTTACGATTTCCCGGCGGGCATGCAGACCTGGCTCTGGCTGGGGCTCTTCGCCTCCTTCGCCGTCAAGGTGCCCATGTGGCCGGTGCACACCTGGCTGCCCGACGCCCACGTGGAGGCGCCGACCGCCGGTTCGGTCATCCTGGCCGGGGTGCTGCTGAAGATGGGCGCTTACGGCTTCTTCCGTTTCTCCGTGCCCATGCTGCCCGAGGCCACGGAGTTCTTCACGCCCTTCGTCTTCACGCTGTCCATCGTAGCCATCGTCTATGTCTCGCTGGTGGCGCTCGCCCAGGAGGACATGAAGAAGCTCATCGCCTATGCCTCGGTGGCGCACATGGGCTTCGTCACGCTCGGCACCTTCACCCTGACCCAACAGGGCATGGAGGGCGCGCTGTTCCAGATGCTGTCCCACGGCCTGGTTTCGGCCGCGCTGTTCCTGATCGTGGGCGTGGTCTACGACCGCATGCATTCGCGCCTGATCGAGACGTACGAGGGGCTGGTGGAGCGCATGCCGTCCTATGCGCTGGTCTTCATGATCTTCATGCTGGCCTCGGTGGGCCTGCCGGGGACGAGCGGTTTCATCGGCGAGTTCCTGATCCTGGTCGGCGTCTTCCAGGTGAACACCTGGGCGGCGGTCCTGGCGGCCAGCGGCATGGTGCTGGGCGCGGCCTACATGCTCTACCTCTACCGCCGTGTCATCTTCGGCGTGATCACGAAGGACGAGCTGAAGAATATCTGGGACTTGAACCGCCGCGAGGTGCTGGTCTTCGCGCCGCTTGTCGTGCTGGTCCTTTGGATGGGTATCTATCCGGGGCCGGTGCTCGACATCTTGTCGGCCTCGGTGGAGAACCTGATCGAGGACCACGAAACTTCGCTCGCCGCCGCCGAGGGCGGCATCAGGCTGGCCACGCTCTGGGCGGGCTGGTAAGGGGGAGCGCCACAGATGATTCCCTTCGATCTGCTCACCGCCATGCCCGAGCTTCTGCTCGCCTGTTCCGCCATGGCGCTGCTCTTGTTCGGCGTCTTCCGCGGCAATCAGGCGACCCCGACGGTGCTGCTCCTTTCGGTCGGCGTGCTGGTGATCCTCTTCGCCCTGCTGGCCACCGGCCTGCGCGGCACCGAGACCGCCTTCGGCGGCCTCTTCATCAACGACCGCTTCGGCCATTTCATGAAGCTCCTGGTGCTGCTCGGTGCTGCGGTCAGCATGATCATGTCGCTGCGCTTCTTCCAGAACGAGCAGATGGCCCGCTTCGAGTATCCCATCCTCATGCTCTTCGCCACGCTGGGCATGATGATGATGGTCTCGGCCAATGACCTGATCTCGCTCTACCTGGGCCTGGAGCTGCAGAGCCTCTCGCTCTACGTCATCGCCGCCTTCCGGCGCGACAACCTGCGCTCGACCGAGGCGGGCTTGAAGTATTTCGTCCTGGGCGCGCTGTCCTCGGGCATGCTGCTCTACGGTGCCTCGCTGATTTACGGCTTCGCCGGCACGACCAGCTTCGAGGCGCTCGCCGATGTCTTCGCCGAGACCGAGGGCGGCCCCTCGGTCGGCCTGCTCATCGGGCTGGTGTTCCTGCTTGCCGGGCTCGCCTTCAAGATTTCCGCGGTGCCCTTCCACATGTGGACGCCGGATGTCTACGAGGGCGCGCCAACGCCGATTACCGCCTTTTTCGCCACCGCGCCCAAGCTGGCGGCGATGGCGCTCCTGGTGCGGGTTCTGGTCGGGCCCTTCGGCGAGTTCGTCCACGAATGGCAACAGATCATCGTGTTCATCTCCATCGCCTCCATGATCCTGGGCGCATTCGCGGCGATCAATCAGAGCAACATCAAGCGACTGATGGCCTACAGCTCCATCGGGCATGTGGGTTTCGCCTTGGTGGGCCTCGCCGCCGGGACCGAGGAGGGTGTGAGCGGGCTGATCATCTACATGGCGATCTACCTGATCATGAACCTTGGCTGTTGGGGCTGCATCCTCTGCATGCGCCAGCGGGAGGTCATGGTCGAAGGCATCGCCGACCTCAAGGGCCTGTCCAAGACCAACCCGGCGATGGCGCTCGCCATGGCTATCTTCATGTTCGCCATGTCCGGCATTCCGCCCACCGCCGGCTTCTTCGGCAAGTTCTACGTCTTCATGGCGGCGATTAACGCCGAGCTTTATACGCTTGCCGTTATTGGCGTTTTGACCAGCGTCGTAGGCGCCTTCTATTACCTGCGGATCGTCAAGCTCATGTACTTCGACGATCCGGTGGAATCCTTCGACAGGCCCATCGGGCGGGAAATGGTCTGGGTGCTCGCGGGCAGCAGCCTCTTGATCTTTTTCTTCTTCGTCAAACCGGGGCCGCTGTTCGACGGCGCCACCGCCGCGGCTTCGGCGCTCTTCACCGGATGAACGGCGACGTGGCGGCGGCCCGCCCCAAGCTGCCTCCCGCCTACCGCCTGATCGAGCGCGACAGCGTCACCAGCAGCAACGACGAGGCCCGCGCCCTGGCCGAAGCGGGCGCCGAGGACGGGACGCTGCTCTGGGCGCGCGAGCAGACCGCCGGGCGCGGGCGCCAGGGCCGCGGCTGGGATAGCCCGCGCGGCAACCTCTACCTGTCACTCGTCTTGCGGCCCGACTGCGCCGCGGCCGAGGCGGCGCAACTGGGTTTTGTCGCCGCACTGGCGCTGGGCGAGGCCATCGGCTCGGTCGCCCCGCCGCTGATCGAAGTCAAATACAAGTGGCCGAACGACGTGCTGCTCAACGAACGCAAGGTTGCCGGCATCCTGCTCGAATCCCAGACCGCGCCGGGTGGGGAGCTGGACTTCATGATCCTGGGCGTGGGCGTGAACCTGGCGAGCTTTCCCCGCGACAGCCGCTTTCCGGCGACCAGCCTTCACTTCGAGGGCACGCCGACGGAGGTGGGCGAGGTGGAACTGCTCGATGCCTTTAGCCGTTACCTTCTGAGCTGGATCAACCGCTGGCTGGACGATGGCTTCGCGCCGGTGCGCCATGCCTGGCGCAACCATGCCTTCCGCCTGGGCGAGGAGATCGAGGTGCGCTTGCCCAAGGAGACTTTGACGGGCACCTTCAAGGACCTGGACGAAAGCGGCGCGCTGCTGCTCGATCTGCCGGGCGGCGAGCTGCGGCGCATCAGCGCCGGCGACGTCCATTTCGGAGCGTGAGCCAAGGAGGGGCAGATGCTTCTGGCCATCGACTCGGGCAATACCAATTTCGTCTTCGCCGTCTTCGATGGCGACGAGATTCGGGGCTCCTGGCGCGCGGCGACCGATCCCCACCGCACCGCCGACGAGCATTCCGTCTGGCTGTCCCAGCTCATGGCGCTGAAGGGGCTTAAGCCCGCGGACATCGACGGGGCGATCATCTCCTCGGTCGTGCCCGACGCGCTCTACCCGCTGGCCAGCCTCTGCACCTACTTCTTCGGCCACGATCCGCTGATCGTGGGCCAGCCCGAGGTAGAGCTGGGCATCGAGGTGCACATGGACCGGCCGGAGGCGGTGGGCGCGGACCGTCTGGTCAACGCCGTGGCCGCGCACCGGATCTACGGCGACGGGCGGGCCATGATCGTCATCGACTTCGGCACGGCGACCAGCTTCGACGTGGTGGGCGAGGACGGCAGCTACCAGGGCGGCGTACTGGCGCCGGGCGTCAACCTCTCGGTCGAGGCCTTCGCCATGGCGGCGGCCAAGCTGCCGCGCGTGCGCATCCGCAAGCCCGAGCGGGTCATCGGCAAGGATACCGAGCCGGCCATGCAGTCGGGCATCTACTGGGGCTACATCGGCCTCATCGAAGGTCTGGCGGTGCGCATTCAGGAGGAATACGGCGCAGCCATGAAGGTCATCGCGACCGGCGGCCTGGCGCCGCTCTTCGCCCGCTCGACCCGGGTCATCGACGAGGTCGACGACGAGCTGACCCTGCGCGGCCTGCGCGAGATCTACCGCCTGAACAGCAAGACCAGGGAATGAACGAAGCCCCCGGCGCCGAGGAGCTCTTCTTCCTGCCGCTGGGCGGGACCGGCGAGATCGGCATGAACCTCAACCTCTACGGCCACGCCGGGGCCTGGCTCATGGTCGACCTGGGCGTGACCTTCGCCGGCCCGAACAGCGCGGGCGTGGATGTACTCATGCCCGACCCCGCCTTTATCGAGGAACGGCGGGACGCGCTCGCGGGGCTTGTGCTTACCCACGCCCACGAGGACCATATCGGCGCCGTGGGCCACCTCTGGCCGCGCCTGCGCTGCCCGGTCTATGCCACCGCCTTTACCGCCTCCATGGTCATGCCGAAATTGATCGAGGCGGGTCTGGCCGACGAGTTGGAGATCATCGAGGTGCCCATGTCGGGGCGCTTCACCGTCGGCCCCTTCGAGATCGAATTGATCACGCTCACCCATTCGATCCCCGAGCCCAACGCGCTCGTCATCCGCCCGGCCGCGGGCACGGTCCTGCACACGGGCGACTGGAAGCTCGATCCCGATCCCCTGGTGGGCGACAACTACGACGAGGCGGCCCTGCGCAAGCTGGCCGAGGAGGAGGACGTGCTCGCCATGGTCTGCGATTCCACCAACGCCCTGGTGGACGGCGATTCGGGCTCGGAGGCCGAGGTGCGCGAGTCGCTCATGGAGCTGGTGGGCGGCCTGGAGAACCGCGTGGCCATCGCCTGCTTCGCCTCCAACGTGGCGCGCGTGGAGACCGCCGCCAAGGTGGCCCAGGCCCATGGCCGCCGGCTCGCGCTCATCGGGCGCTCCATGCATCGGATCTACGCTGCCGCGCGCGACAACGGTTACCTGACCGACCTGCCGCCGCTCGTGGCCGAGAGCGACGTGGGCTTCCTGCCCAGGGGCGAGGTGCTGTTGCTCTGCACCGGCAGCCAGGGCGAGCCGCGCTCCGCGCTCTGGCGCATCGCCAACGACGAGAACCCCCAGGTGACGCTGGAAGAGGGGGACGCGGCGATCTTTTCCTCGCGCATCATCCCAGGCAACGACACGGCCATCTTCAAGCTGCAGAACCACTTGGTGCGAAAAGGCGTGGAGGTCATCACCGACGACGACCACTTCATCCACGTCTCGGGCCATCCGGCGCGCGAGGAGCTGGTGCAGATGTATCAGTGGGTCCGGCCGCGCATCGCGGTTCCCGTGCACGGTGAGGCGCGCCACTTGGCCGAGCACGCGCGCCTGGCCCAGACCTGCCAGGTGCCCGAGCAGATCGTGGGTGAGAACGGCACGCTGATCCGCCTGGCCCCGGGCCCGGCGGAGATTGTGGATCACGTGCCCACGGGACGCCTGGCGCTGGATGGCAACCGGCTTTTGCCGGTTGACAGCCACGTGCTGCGCGCGCGCCGGCGCATGTCCTACAACGGGGCGGCCACGGTCACCCTGGTCGTGGGCGCGGACAATCTGTTCCAGGGTCTGCCCATCGTCACCGCGCAAGGTCTGCTCGACGGGGAGGACGAGGCGGACAAGCTGGCGCTCATCGCCGAGGGTGTGGTCGAGGCGCTGCGGCGCTTGCCGGCCGTGGGCCGGGCCGACGACGGGGCGGTCAAGGAGGCCGCGCGCATCGCCGTGCGCCGCGCCTTCTTCCGCATGCTGGGGCGCAAGCCGGTGACCGACGTGCATCTGGTGCGCCTAAGCTAAGACACCTTCGTAAGGCGCCAAGCGGCGAAATTGCCGAACAGGGCAAGCGGCACGAACGCGGCGAAGATCCAAAAGCCGACAGTCTGGGCGCCCGATGGAGTAATGCCTTCGGCGAAACCGGCCAGGTTGGCCACGATACCGCTGGCCGCGGCCCCGATCGCATAGCCCATCCAATGAATTGTCGGGATCGAGGTCGATGCCCGTTCCCGTTCTTCCGGGCGCGCATGGGTGACAACACGCCGCAAGATGAACGCGAAGGCCATGCCGAAGCCCGCCCCCGAGAGAATCAGGAAGGGTACGAGGGACAGGAGGGAGCCGTTTGGGAAGACGATGGCCAGCCCGGCAACCGCGATCGTCATCATGACGGAACCGGCCCGAATGACCCTTCGTTCCGCCGCGGCTGTGGCGCCGGAAAAGACGATCGCGGCGACGCTCCACGAAACGGACTCGATCGCGATCATGTATCCGGCGGTGAGCGGGCCCGCGCCATAGAGGGCCTTCATTAGGATCGGCCCGTACACGGTGAACGAGATGGTCGCCGTGGCCGTCGCCAGAACCATCACGATGCCGGCCCCGACCGGCCGGCTCAGGTCGAGCGATCCGCGCGGGAAAAGCGGGTCGTCCAATGCTCGCCCGTCGAGCCTGAAGAACAGCCAGAGAAGCAGGAGTCCCAGACCACCGAGCCAGGGCGAGGTCGTGATGGAGACCTCGATACCCGCCGTGGCGATGGCGAGCACGGCGGCGGAAAAGATCGCCAATCGCCTCCATGGCACCCGGGGTGACGGACCGGTCCGGGATTCCGGGCGGTTCTCGATCAGCAGGAGCGCAGCCCCGGCGAGCAGGACCGCCTGAGCGGCGAAGGCCCAAAAGCCGAAGCGCCACAGCCCCAGCGAGGCGAAAATGCCGCCGATCAGGGGGCCGAAGAAGGCGGAGGAGCCCCAGACGGCCGAGACGATGGCGATCAGGCGGGGCGTCAGCCTGGCCGGGAATAGCTGGCTGACGGCGACATAGGCGAGGGCGACGAGGCAGCCGCCGCCGAGGCCTTGCAGCAGCCGTCCGAACAGCATCATCTCCATGCTTGGCGTCAGCGCGCTCATGGCGCAGCCGGCCGCGTAGACACAGGCGGCGACCGCCATGGCCTGGCGCAGACCAAAGCGGGCGACAAACAGCCCGGTCGCCGCCCCGGCGACGATCGTCCCGAGCTGATAGAGCGCGATGGTCCAGTTGATGAGCGGCGCGCCGCCGATCTCTTCCACGGCGCTCGGCAGCAGGGTCGCGACAAGCAGGCTGTCCGCGGCGTGCAGCCAGACCCCGAGACAGAGAATGGAGAAGCGGGTCAGGTGCCCTTCGGTCCACAGCTCGCGCCACGACACGCCGATTTCTTGATCGTTAGGCATCGAGGGGGGCGATCAGATAGGCGCAGCGCCGCGCACCCGCGAGAATGTGATCGACCCGGGTGATGGTTACGTCATCCCCGAACGCGGCCTGGAAGATCGAAAGCTCGGATCGGCACAGGCCCTGGCATTCCTTGGCGGCGGCACAGATCGGGCAATGGTTTTCAATGAGCAGGAACGAGCCGTCGCGATTGCGCTTCCATTCAGCCATGTATCCTTCCTGCTCGCGTAGTGTTGCGAGCCGTCGCACCCGGCTTTTGAGGTCTCGGCAACCCTGCAAGGCCTTGCGATAGGCCGTCTCGGTTTCCCGCTCGCGCTCGGCGATGATCCGCTCGATACCCGACTCGCCGAATACCTTGCGCAAGGATTGCAGTAGCTCCAGCGTCAAATGAGAGTGCGCATCCGGAAAACGCGCGTGACCCCGCTCCGTGAGCGACCAATAGCGTTTGGGGCGCCCAACGGTCTCGCGCTGGTCCTCGGATTGAACGAGCCCCTTTTCGTCGAGGCGCAGAAGGTGTTTGCGGGCGCCGACGCTGGTCATGCCCAAACGTTCGGCCACGATGCCTGCGGTCTGTGCCCCCCGGCTCTTCAGCAGATAGAGTACGCGGTCTTCGCTGGCGTGCGGCAAGGGCATGTCCCTCCATGCGATGATGGCGCATAATAAAAAAACCGAATGGTTATTAAATGTCAAGAGAGGCGGACGAAGTTTCCGTCGCCGATTCGCGAACGAATTTCGTCAACCGGTACTGGGCAAAAGGGCGCGTTTCGCTCATATTCCAGCGCGAAGGGAGACGGCATGATCGGCAGGCTGAACCACGTGGCGATTGCGGTCGCGGACCTGACGGCGGCGGCAGCCCAGTACCGGGACACCCTGGGCGCGGAGGTTTCCGCGCCGCTCGACCAGCCCGAGCACGGCGTGACCGTGGTCTTCGTCACCCTGCCGAATGCCAAGATCGAGCTCCTGGCGCCGCTGGGGCCGGACTCGCCCATCGCCAAATTCCTGGAGCGTAACCCCTCGGGTGGCATGCATCACCTCTGCTACGAGGTGGACGATATTCTGGCCGCGCGCGACCGGTTGCAGGCCGAGGGCGCGCGCGTGTTGGGCGACGGCGAGCCCAAGACCGGCGCCCACGGCAAGCCGGTGCTCTTCCTGCACCCCAAGGACTTCTGCGGCACGCTCATCGAGCTGGAACAGGCGTGAGGCAGACGAAACAAGTAAGGTCACCACAGAGGCACAGAGACACAGAGAACCAGAAAGATTCACCGTAAATACACCAAGACACCAAGAGCGCGAAGAAACCTCTGGTGCGCGCTTTGCGCGCTGAAAACTTCTTCGTATCTTGGTTATGACCCTCTTGTTGTTTCTCTGTGTCTCTGTGCCTCTGTGGTGAATCAACGCTGCGTCTGGTAGCGAAAGGAGTGCGGCCATCACCTGGTTCAGCGGCCTCATGGTCTTCATCATCATCTGGTGGGTCGTGCTTTTCGCGGTGCTGCCCTGGGGCGTGCACGTGCCCGAGGAACAGGAGCCCGGGCACGCCACCAGCGCGCCGGAGAATCCCATGCTCTGGCGCAAGGCTGCGGCCACCACGGTGATCTCCGCCATCCTCTGGGGCGTTACCTACTACGTCATCGAGTCCGATCTGATCCCGGTGCGCGGGTTTTAAGGCGCCTGGCGATGACCGATTACTACTGCGATTTCGCCCCAGGCCATCCCCTGCACGGGCCTTACCACGACCGGGAATACGGCTTTCCCGTGCAGGAGGAGTCCGTCCTCTTCGAGCGCCTGGCGCTGGAGATCAACCAGGCCGGCCTGTCCTGGGAACTGATGCTGAAAAAGCGGGCCAATTTCCGCGCCGCCTTCGAGGGATTCGAGGTGGACCAGGTCGCGGCCTACGGCGAGGCCGAGCGGGCGCGGCTTCTGGCGGACGCCGGCATTATTCGCAACCGGCTCAAGGTGGACGCGGTGATCGAGAACGCGCGGCGCATCCAGGCCCTGCGCGACAGCCACGGCAGCTTCGCCGCCTGGCTCGCCGCCCAGCATCCGCTCGGCAAGGACGGCTGGGTGAAGCTGTTCAAGAAGACCTTTAAGTTCACCGGTGGGGAGATCACCGGCGAGTTCCTCATGTCCATCGGCTACCTGCCGGGTACGCACCGGGAGGACTGCCCGGTCTTCGCGCGGATCGCCGCCCTCGGGCCGCCCTGGATGGGGGTTGTCTAAGGGGGCGGGAAGGGACCTCGCCGCATAAAAAAATGGCAAGCCAGCCAAGCTCGCTTGCCATCGCCTTGACGGCTTATAGGCCTTTGTTACAAGCGGGAATTTCTCCCCGCTCGACCGCCTTACCGGCGGCTCCTCCCCAAACTCGGGCCATGCTTATGTCGCACGTTTTTTTATAGGCGACGGAGTCTAGCGGAATAGCCCTACCCCGTCACCAGTCTTTTCCCGGTTTTTTCAATCATTACGGGTATTTAGGCTGCTTTGCTCCCGCCACGGTGCCTAAAGCAGGGCGAACTTGAGCAGGAACAGGGCGGCGATGACATAGACCGCCGGCGGGCAGTCGGCCACGCGGCCGCTCATGATCTTGATCGCCGCATAGGTAATGAAGCCGATACCCAGGCCGTTGGCGATGGAGAAAGTCAGCGGCATGGCGATGGCGGTGACCACCGCGGGCGCCGATTCGGTCACGTCGTCCCAGTCGATCTCGGCCAGGCCCCGGGTCATGAGGCAGGCCACGAACAGGAGCGCGGGCGCGGTGGCGTAGGCCGGCACGGTCTGGGCCAGGGGCGCGAAGAAGAGCGCCAGCAGGAACAGGACCGCCACCGTGACCGCCGTCAGGCCCGTGCGGCCACCGGCGTTGATGCCGGCCGCGCTCTCGATATAGCTGGTCGTGGTCGAGGTGCCGAAGAGCGCGCCGGCGGCGGTCGCGCTGCTGTCGGCGATCAGCGCCTTGCCCAGGCGCGGCAGGCGGCCTTGCTCGTCCAGAAGCCCCGCCCGGTGCGCCAGGCCGATGAGCGTGCCGGCGGTGTCGAAGAGATCGACGAAGAGGAAGGTGAAGACGATGCTGATGAGGCCGATCTGCAGCGCCCCGCCGAGGTCGAGCTGCAGGAAGGTGGGGCTGGGATCGGGCGGCATGGAGACCAGGCCCTTCCATTCCGAGACGCCGAGCGCCACGCCCACGACGGTGACGGCGAGGATGCCGATGATCACCGCGCCGGGCACCTTCAGGTGATCGAGGGCGACGATCACGAAGAAGCCGAGAAAGGCCAGGATGACCGGCCAGGAGGTCGGATCGCCCAGGGTGACGAGCGTGGCCGGGTGGTCCACCACGACGCCCGCGTTCTTGAGCGCGATGATCGCCAGGAACAGGCCGATGCCCGCGGAAATCGCCATCTTCAAACCTTTGGGGATGGCGTTGATGATCCACTCGCGCACCGGCAGCACGCTCAGGATGATGAACATGATGCCCGAGATGAAGACCGCGCCCAGCGCCGTCTGCCAGACGTAGCCCATGCCCAGGACCACGCCGTAGGTGAAGAAGGCGTTGAGCCCCATGCCGGGCGCCAGCGCGATGGGATAGTTGGCGTAAAGCCCCATGATGAGCGTGCCCAGCGCGGCGGCCAGGCAGGTGGCGACGAAGACCGCGCCGAAGTCCATGCCTGCGTCCGACAGGATCGACGGGTTGACGACGGTGATGTAGGCCATGGTCAGGAAGGTGGTGATCCCGGCCAGAATTTCGGTCCGCACCGTGGTGCCGTTCTCGGCCAGCTTGAAGTAAGACGACAGCATGGTTTTCCCCCCTTGCCGTGTTTGGATTGGCACGGGTCGGCGGCCCTTTGTCCCCTTGGGCGCCCGCCCGGCTTCTTATTGCTTTATTAAAGCTCCCGGTTCTAGCCTTGAGTCATGACCGGGCGCCGAAACCTTCGTCTGTTGCAGGCCCTGCTGCTTCTTCTTCCGGCCGTGACGGCGTCCCCGGCGGCGGCGCAGGAGTCGCTTCAAGTGAGCATCACAAAGGCCGACTGCGCGCGCCTTGTCAAGCATGTGCCAGCACCCGATGCGACGTACCAGCCCGGCGTGGATGTCTATGGCAATCCGGTGGCGCCGGCCGACCTGGGCGGCGCCCCGCGCATCGAGCTCCCGGAGACCATTACGCTCGATATCGAGGTGGATATTTTCGAGCGCTTCGGCATCCCCATCGACCCGGACCAGTACCAGACTCACGCCGATGTCGGCGAGGTGGTCTACGAGAACGGCCGCTTCTACTACAACGGCCAGCCGTTGCAGGACGAGGCCGAGGCGGAACTGGCCGCGCGCTGCCAGAAGATCATGCGCGATCGGCAATAGCGCTGCCCAAACGGGGCGGCATGAGCCCCGCCCAGCATGGACAAGGCCTAGGCCTTCTCATATACATCAGCGGACTTGGCCCGGGGCGCGATTCGCCGTCCCGGTCCGCGTACGCCGGCCGGCGCCCGCAAGTAGGGGGTTCGATTGCGCCTATCCGCCTATTTCCTGCCCACCATGAAGGAAACGCCGGCCGAGGCGGAGATCGTCTCGCACCGCCTCATGCTGCGCGCCGGCATGATCCGCCAGGCCAGCGCCGGCATCTACTCCTGGCTGCCGCTCGGCTTGCGCGTGCTCAAGAAGATCGAGCGGATCGTGCGCGAGGAACAGGACCGCAGCGGCGCCCATGAAGTGCTCATGCCGACGATCCAGTCGGCCGATTTGTGGAAGCAGTCGGGGCGCTACGACGACTACGGCAAGGAAATGCTGCGCATCGAGGACCGCCACGGGCGCGAGATGCTCTATGGGCCCACCAACGAGGAGCTGATCACCGATATCTTCCGCTCCGCGGTGAAGAGCTACCGCGACCTGCCCAAGATGCTCTACCACATCCAGTGGAAGTTCCGCGACGAAGTGCGGCCGCGCTTCGGGGTCATGCGCGGGCGCGAGTTCCTCATGAAGGACAACTATTCATTCGATCTGGATTACGAAGGTTCCAAGCGTGCTTACAACAAGATGTTCGTGTCGTACCTGAGAACCTTCGCGCGCATGGGGCTGAAGGCCATTCCCATGGAGGCGGATACCGGGCCCATCGGCGGGAACCTGAGTCACGAGTTCATCATCCTGGCCGATACCGGCGAGAGCGAGGTCTTCTGCCACCGGGATTTCGTCGATTTCGACGTGCTCGGCTCGGCGGTCGACTACGAGGCCGATCTCGAACCCCTGGTCCAATCCTGGACCAAGCTCTATGCCCGCACCGACGACAAGCACGATCAGGCCGTCTTCGAGAAGGAGGTGCCGGAGGACAAGCGGCTGAACCGCCGCGGCATCGAGGTGGGGCACATCTTCTATTTCGGCACCAAGTACTCCGAGCCCCTGGGCGCCCTGGTGGCGACCCCGGAGGACGAGCAGGTAGCGGTGCACATGGGCTCCTACGGCATCGGGGTCTCGCGCCTGGTGGGCGCGGTGATCGAGGCGAGCCACGACGAGGCCGGTATCATCTGGCCCGAGCCGGTGGCGCCCTTCAAGGTGGGGCTGATGAACCTCAAGACGGCGGACGCCGCCTGCACCCAGGCCTGCGACGAGACCTACGCAAAGCTCGGCGGTGCCGGGGTCGAGGTGCTCTACGACGACCGCGACGAGCGCCCCGGCGCCAAGTTCAACGGCATGGACCTGATCGGCCTGCCCTGGCAGCTCATCATCGGCCCGCGCGGGCTGGACAAGGGCCTGGTGGAGCTCAAGGAGCGGCGCGGCGGCGAACGCGAGGAGTTGTCCCTCGAGTCGGCGCTGGCGCGGCTGACCGCCTAGGCGAAACACATGATCTTCAGCCCCTTCGAACGCCTGGTCGCGCTGCGCTATCTCCGCGCCCGGCGGGAGGAGGGCTTTATCTCGGTCATCGCCGGCTTCTCCCTGCTCGGCATCGCGCTCGGTGTGGCCACGCTCATCATCGTCATGGCGGTGATGAACGGCTTCCGCCACGAGCTCCTGGGCCGCATCCTGGGCGTGAATGGACACCTGACCGTCTACGGCTCCGAAGCCCCCATCGCGGACTTCGATTCCGCCGTGGCCAAGTTGCGCGCGCTGCCCGGGGTCTTGACCGTGACCCCGCTCATACAGGGTCAGGTCATGGTCAGCGCCAAGGGAAACGCCAGCGGCGGCCTGGTGCGCGGCCTGCGCCCGGCGGACCTCAAGGCCCGGGCGCTTATCGCGGACAACATCAAGGCCGGCTCGCTCGACGATTTCCCGGGCGAGGGCGCGCGCCGCGGGGACATGGTCCTGATCGGCACCCGCCTGGCCGAGCAACTGGGCCTCGAGGTGGGCGATGCGCTCACCTTGATTTCACCCCAGGGCACCACCACCGTCATGGGCACCATGCCCCGGCTCAAGGCCTACCGCATCGCCGCGCTCTTCGAAGTGGGCATGTACGAATACGACAGCAGCTTCGTCTACATGCCGCTCTCCGCCGCGCAGCTCTTCTTCCGCCTGCCCGAGCGGGTCAATGGCATCGAGATCTTCGCCGAGGACCCGGACCGCGTGCGCGACCTGCGCTGGCGCATCATGCAGTCGCTCGGCCCGGGCTTCCGCACCCTCGACTGGCAGCAGTCCAACTCCGGCTTTTTCAACGCCATCAAGGTGGAACGGAACGTCATGTTCCTGATCCTCTCGCTCATCATCCTGGTGGCGGCCTTCAACATCCTCTCGGGCCAGATCATGCTGGTGAAGGGCAAGGGGCGGGACATCGCGGTGCTGCGCACCATGGGGGCGACCCGCGGCATGGTGCTGCGCATCTTTTTCATGAGCGGGGCGAGCATCGGTGTGATCGGCACGCTGTTCGGCTTCGCGCTCGGGCTGGTCTTCACCGAAAACATCCAGAGCATCCAGCACGGACTGGAAAGCCTGATGGGCACCGACCTGTGGAACGCCGAGGTCCGCTTTCTGTCGCAGATTCCGGCCATCATCGACTGGCGGGAGGTGGCCGAGGTCGTGGCCATGGCGCTGTTCTGGTCCTTCCTGGCGCCGCTTCTCCCGGCCTGGCGCGCGGCGCGCCTCGATCCGGTGGAGGCCCTGCGCTATGAGTGAGGGCGGCCTGCGCCTGGAGAATATCGCCAAGACCTTCCGCCAGGGCGGCAAGGAGCTGAACGTTTTGCACGACGTCAGCCTGGAGTTGCGCCCCGGCGAGCTGATCGCCCTGGTCGGGCCCTCGGGCTCGGGCAAATCCACGCTGCTGCACATCGCCGGGCTACTGGAGCAGGCCGATTCCGGCGAGGTGGTGATCGGCGGGCAGGCCACCTCGGCGCTCGACGACAACGCGCGCACGGCGCTGCGGCGCGAGACCGTCGGCTTCGTCTATCAGTATCACCACCTGCTGCCCGAATTCTCGGCGCTGGAGAACGTGGTCCTGCCGCAGATGATCGCCGGGCGGCCGCGCGGCGAGGCGCGGGCCCGCGCCGAGGAGCTGCTCGCCACCGTGGGGCTGTCCGAGCGCGCCGAGCACCGTCCGGCGCGTCTTTCCGGTGGCGAGCAACAGCGCGTGGCCATCGCTCGCGGCCTGGCGAACGGGCCGGCGATCCTCTTCGCCGACGAGCCCACGGGCAACCTGGACCCGCACACCGCCGACGATGTCTTCGCCATGCTGCTCGAGCTGGTGCGCGGGGCGGGGCTGGCCGCGCTTATCGGCACCCACAACATGGACCTGGCCGCGCGCATGGACCGCACCCTCAGGATCGAAGACGGCAGCGTGACTTAATACCAGCCTTACGGAAGGGCGGCGCGCAGGGCGGCGATATGCTCGGGGCCGATGCCGCAGCAGCCGCCGACGATCTCGGCGCCTTGGCCGACCCAATCCTTCGCGAAGGCGAGATAGTGCGGCGGGTCCAGGTCCGCGCGCAGATCGCCGGTGAGTTCTTCGTTCGCCCGTGCGCTCACGTCCTTCGGAAAATAGGTGTTGGCGTAGACACCGATCGTTAGCGCCGCGCCCAGTTCGGCAAGCCTCCGCCGGGCGCTCCCGACGGCCGGGCCCATGACCTCGGGCTGGCTGCAATTGAACAGGAGGGCGGCGGCCTCCATGCGGAGCGCGGCCTGAACGGCGTCGGCGACGGGCTCGCCGGAGCGCAGGCAGGGGTCGAACAGGTCCACCCCTTCGTCGGCCAAAGTGAAGGAAATCCACAGGGGACGTGCGTCGCCGGTGAGCGCCGTCCTTACGGCGTCCGCCTCCGCGAGGGAACCCAGGGTTTCGCCGAGCCAAAGGTCGATATGGGGCGAGAGGCCCTCGACCAACGCTTCGAGCAGCGCCGGGGCGCGCCCCGCGTCGAAGAGGTCGGGCCGGTAGGAGCCGAAGAGCGGCGGCAGCGAACCCGCCACCAGAACCCGGCCCCCGGCGGCGTCGGCGGCCTCGCGCGCCAAGCGTCCGGCCAGGCCGGCCAGCCGTCGCCCGTCGCCGGCAAAGCGTTCCTCGCCGATATGGAAAGGGACCAGGGCGTAGCTGTTGGTCGTGATGACCTCGGCGCCGGCGGCAATGAAGGCCCCGTGAGCCTGGGCGACTCTGTCCGGCGCCTCCATGAGCGCCAGCGCCGACCATTCCGGCTGGTGGAAGGGCGCCCCCATGCGCAGCAGCTCCCGGCCCATGCCGCCGTCGAGAATAGTCGTACGTCCCGTCATTGCGATGCGTACCTAATTTGTTGGCGGCAACCATAGGGCGGGGCAGATTTCCCCGCAATCCACAGGACATACAGGACATACGGCGTGACTCGGCGGGCCGGCGGTGGGATCAATTGGGCCCATGCCGCACGCCGGATTCATCCACCTCAGGGTCCATTCCGCCTATTCCCTGCTCGAAGGTGCCATCAAGCTCGACGAGCTGGCCGAGCTTTGCGTGGCCGACGCCATGCCGGCGGTGGCGGTGGCCGACAGCGGCAACCTCTTCGGTGCCCTGGAATTCGCCCTGAGCGCCGCCAAGGCCGGGGTCCAGCCCATTATCGGCTGCCAGATCGGGCTCACGCGCGCCGACCACGAGCCGCGCAACGGGGCCTCCCCGCCGCCCGATCCCCTGGTGCTCCTGGTGCAAAGCGAGGCGGGCTACCGCAACCTGATGAAAATGGTCTCGCGCTCGTTCCTGGAGAGCCCGCCCGGCGAGGTGCCGCAGGTCGGCCTCGCCGATCTCGAAACCTTCGGCGCCGGCCTGATCGCGCTGACAGGCGGACCGGCCGGGCCCGTGGGACGGCGCCTTCTGGAGGGCCAGGACCCGGCGGCGGAGCAGGTGCTCGGCGAGCTGGCGCGGATATTCCCCGGGCGGCTCTATGTGGAGATCATGCGCCACGGCCTGCCCGAGGAGGCCCGCGTGGAAGGCCGGCTGATCGATCTGGCCTACGCGCATGAGCTGCCCCTGGTCGCGACCAACGAGGTCTTCTTCCCCAACGAGGCCATGTACGAGGCGCACGATGCCCTGATCTGCATCGCCGAGGGCAGTTACGTGGGAGAGACCGAGCGCCGGCGCCTGACGCCCGAGCACCGCTTCAAGTCGCCCCAGGAGATGGCCGAGATCTTCGCCGACCTGCCCGAGGCGTTGGCCAATACGCTGACCATCGCGCGGCGCTGCGCCTATGTGCCCCAGGTGGTGGAGCCCATCCTGCCCGCCTTCCCGACCGAGGGGGGGCGCAGCGAGGCCGAGGAACTGCGAGCCCGCGCCGAGGCCGGGCTGGAGCGCCGGCTCGCGAGCCAGGTCTATAGGGACGACATGGACGAGACGGCGCGCGAGGCGGCCGCGCGCCTCTACCGCGAGCGCATGGAATACGAGATCGAGGTCATCGAGCAGATGGGCTACCCGGGCTACTTCCTGATCGTGGCCGACTTCATCCAATGGGCCAAGCAGCAGGGCATCCCGGTCGGGCCCGGGCGCGGTTCGGGCGCCGGCTCGGTGGTTTCTTGGGCGCTGACCATCACCGATCTCGATCCCCTGCGCTGGGGCCTGCTGTTCGAGCGCTTCCTCAACCCCGAGCGCGTCTCCATGCCGGATTTCGACATCGACTTCTGCCAGGAGCGGCGCGACGAGGTGATCCGCTACGTGCAGGAGAAATACGGCCG
>JAZGBC010000142.1:0-10724 GCA_036444495.1 Kiloniellales bacterium | reverse complement strand
CAGCGCGGCCGCGAGCGCGCCCAGGCTGACCCCCAGAATAAGCGCGGGCACGAGGCGCGGATTATCAAGGACCGTTGGTATCATCCCTCGCCGCCCGTCAGAACACATAGCGGACCGCCAGGAAGCCGCCCAGCAGCACGGCGAAAGCGGCCCAGGCCAGATGCGGCAGGTAGGTCTCGATGAAGGTTCGGATCGGTGGCCCGAAGCGCCACAGTAGCGCCGCCACCAGGAAGAAGCGCGCCCCGCGCGAGACTGCCGAGGCAAGGGCGAACTGGAAGAGGTCCATGTCCGCGACCCCGCTGGCGATGGTGATCACCTTGTAGGGGAAGGGCGTGAACCCGGCGCCCGCCACGATCCAAGTTCCCCACTCCTTGTAAAGCTCCTGGAACTCGCGAAAGCTCTCCACGTTGCCGTAGAATTCCAACAGCGGCCGGCCCACGGCCTCGAACAGGGCCGAGCCGATGGCGTAGCCCAGGAAACCGCCCAGGACCGAGGCAACGGTAGCGACCGCCGCGATGCGCCAAGCACGTTCGCGCGTGGCCAGGATCATGGGAATGATCAGGATGTCCGGCGGAATCGGGAAGACCGAACTTTCGATGAAAGAGACCGCGGCCAGGGCCCAGAGCGCGTGGCGGTGGCCGGCCAGGCGCATGGTCCAGTCGTACAAGGGGCGAAGCACGGCGGGCGAATCCCCGAAAGGCGGTCATGCGATCCGCCCCAAGTAGCAGCCGCGGTGCAACGGAGCAACCGAAAGGCCGCAGGGGCTACGCGGCGGCCGCCGCGGCTGTGCGGGGCCGCCCTCTAGTTCATTGTCTGAAACGTCAGATGGTCTCGACGCTGTCGGCCATGGGTCCCTTTTGGCCCTCGCGGGTCATCATGCGTACGCGCTGGTCGGGCCCCAGGTTCTCGATGCCGGCGAGTTCCAGCACGCGGGCGGAGACGAAGACGTCCCGCGTGCCGTCGTCCGGGATGACGAAACCGAAGCCCTTGGCCCGGTTATAGAACTTGACCGTACCCTCGACCTCCGTCGCTTCTCCCTCGGGCGGCGGCTCCGGCGCCTCGGGCATGGATTCGACGCTGTGGAGCGTAGCGACCTGCGGTCCCTTCTGGCCCCCACAGAGGTCGCAAATGATCGTGGCCCCCTGGGGCAGTTGGCGAAGCCCCGCCCTCTGGATGACCGAGATGTGCAGAAAGGCGTCCGCCGAGCCGTCGTTCGGCTCCACGAAGCCAAAGCCCTTGACCGGATTGAACCACTTGACCACCGCGTTGATCTCGCGATGGGTGATGTCCATCTGTGCCGCAGCCTGATCGTCCGTCATACTCCGGATTCCTCTATTCAACCTGACCCTGTTTTTTTCGTTCTCCCTTGGGACGGGATATTTGCGCTCCCGTCTCCATGCCCCACGTCCGGCGGAGACGCCGGGCGTCACGTTGATTGGCGATCTCTTTTGGAAGGGAAGCTGCCCGTGCCGTCGCGGGGGCAATGTCTTTACGAATTGGCCAACGGAACGTGTCTCCGCGGCGCCATTCATTCATTCAACAACCTCGAACGCTACGCTTCCGACCCTGTCCGAATAGCCATAAAGTCTTAGCGGATATCGGGTGCCCAGGCCATTAAATTCTCCCGATCGCAAACGGTTAGCCGCAAAGACCCTACATTTTTGACGGTTTTAGGCGGTTTTCGCGCCGGGTCCGGGACCGGGGCTTTTCGGGCGCCGCCCCGGGCGCCTGTCCCGGGCCCCTGCGGCGGGGCCGGGCCGGGCCGTGACCCGAGTGTTGCCAAGGCCGCAGCCTCGTCTATCATGCCGCCGCTGCCCCTGTGGCGGAACTGGTAGACGCGACAGACTCAAAATCTGTTCCGGGTAACCGGGTGGGGGTTCGAGTCCCTCCGGGGGCACCAAGGTTTTCGCGCGACCGTGGCGCGGGGGGGGGGGGCCACGTAAGCTGGGGAAATCCCCCGCCCGGGCGCAGGCGGCGGCCAGGTTTCCCCCCTCAGAACAAATACCGCACCGCGATGGGATAGCCCTTGTCCTGGGCCCGCGCGTAGTAGCTGGCGTGCAGGACCGTTCTGTTGTCCAGGATCGTGATCTCACCCGTGCCCTCGGGCGCTTGCCAGGGCTGCTCGACCATGATCTCGCCGACCAGCGCGGCCACGTCCTCTTCCACGAAGATGCGGTAGAGCTGCTTGAAGGCGTGCGGCCCGCCGCCCTCCTTGAGCGCCTGCAGGTAGGCCACCAGGTTGGCCAGGATGAGGGTGGAGGAGCTGCGCGGGGCCCGCTGCGCCGGGTCGAAGGGATCGCGCCAGAACAGCGAGTAGCAGTCCTCCTGCGTCGAGCCGCGGTCGATGTGGAAGCGCAGGTTCTCGAAGATGTTGCGCTGGCCGTCCACCCGGCTGCGCTCCGGCAGATAGGCGTTCCTGAGCACCAGGGGGCCGAAGCTTTCGACGATGCCGCGCAGGCCCGCGTCCAGCACCCGCTCCCCGTCGTAGAGCTCGAGCTCGATGGGCTTGTCGAACTCGACGATCACGCCGAAGTGGCGGAAGCCGAAGGGCACCCCGGCGTCCCGCGGATCGACGCCGTAATACCGGGCGATGCGCCCGGCGTAGTCCGGGATGGCGATGCGCGCGGTGTAGGCGCTGCCGTTCACGCGGCCCGTGACCGGCGCCTCGGGCGCGCGGTGAAAGCCGGCAAATTGATTCGGCCCGATGCCTGGCTTGACCCCCATGTCCCCAACCTCCCTGGAATTGCCTAAGCGTTCTCGAACTACCCCGCCGCCTGGGACAGCTTGCGCGCCTCGTGGAACACCACGTCGCGCAGGTGCGCCGAGATGATGTCGATGTCCTTCTGCAGCGCGGCGAGGCGGACCGGCGCCTGCCCCAGGCAGGGTTCCAGGGAGAAGGTGGTGTCGCTGTTCTCCGTGTCGGAATGGGTGACCACGACCTGCCAGGGCACGCTCAGCTTCTTGTCGAAGCGCAGCTGTTTCAGGCTGCCGGCCAGCACCCGCAGATGGATGAGCGAATGGCAGTAGAACCAGACCCGCGGGAGCTTCCACAGCGTCCCGTCGTCGTGGTTGTGGCCCTCGCAGGACCAGCAGGGATGGAAGACCTCGAGGCGCTTGAGCTCGAAGACGAGGGGCGCGATGCGCGGCTCCAGGGGGTAGTTGTCCGGGTCGCCGGACAGCGCGTAGGGGATTTCCGGGCAATCGCGCGAACAGTTGCGCGGCTCCGGCCGCGGGCAGGCGGGTCCGCAGACCGGCCGGCCGTCGCCGCCGCCGGTCAGGATCTCCTTGAGCTCGTCCCGCAGTCGATCGCTCCGGGGCGAGCCGCCGTTGCGCCGTTCGATCCGCATGATCCTCCCCGGGGTTCGCCTTGGCCCGGCCGCGCACGTCCCTTCCCCTAGAGTGAGGATAGGCCAGATGGCTTTCCGCCCGGTTAACCCACGGTCCATGTAAGCGTTTGATTTATAGTCATAAAATCCTGGGATTGGGTCGATTTACGGCGCCGGGGACGGCATGGGGGCCTTGGCGCTGTGCTAAATCGGTGACAGGCGCCGCGCAAGTAGTGGATAACCCTGTGGATAAAGCCCTAAGTCGTTGGTAAATAAAAGTATAATTATTCTCAAGCAGAAAACACTCCCGCCAAATCACGCGTTGATAACCGCTAGTATATGGGCGATAATTAGCCTCGTTTCGGGAAGTTATGCGGGGGAAAACCGCGTCATGATTTCCGACATATTCACCGGCGTCATTTTTGCTCTCATAGCGGTGCTGGTGATCTACCCGGTCGCGCGGTCGGGCTGGCAATCCTGGCAGACTTGGCAGCGGCGACATTCCCGCCGCGACTAGGCCCGGGCCGCCGAAGGCGGCTTCGAGTTCACGCAGCGCCAAGGCCCCGGTTCGGCGGGCCCGGGGGCGGTTTTTCCGAAAATGATTGGCTAGGCCGAGTCCTTGGCCGCCGGGGAGTAAGGCGCGCAGGGGGCCTTGATCGCCCGCTCGGGCGGGAAGCGCAGCGTGACCGTCGTGCCTTCGCCGAGTGTGCTGGTGACCTCCATGGAGCCGCCGTGGGCCTCGATGAAGGATTTGGTCAGCGGCAGGCCAAGGCCCGTGCCCTGATGGCTGCGGGCAAAGGCGCTTTCCACCTGGGCGAAGGGTTGCAGGATGTTCGGGATGTCCTTCTCGGCGATGCCGATGCCCGTGTCGGCGACCGAGATCGAGACCGAGCCGTCCGGGTCGAGAGCGGCGCGCAGGGTGACGCTGCCGGGCGCGGGCGTGAACTTGATGGCGTTGGACAGCAGGTTGATCAGGCTCTGCTTGATAAGGCGCGGGTCGATGAAGAGGTTCGGCAACTCCGGATCGGTCTCGACCACCAGTTTTAGCGTGGCGGACTGGGCGCGCTCGCGCACTAGGCGGATCGATTGATCGACGAGATCGTGCAGGTCGGTCACGTCCTCACTTAGCTCGAACTCGCCGGCCTCGACCTTCGAGATGTCCAGGATGTCGTTGATGACCTCGAGCAGGTGATGGCCGCTTTCGAAAATGTCCTGGGCGTAGAAGCGGTAGCGGTCGACGCCAATCGCCCCCAGGAGCTCGCTCTTGATGATCTCGGAAAAGCCGATGATGGCATTCAGCGGCGTGCGCAACTCGTGGCTCATGTTGGCCAGGAACTCGGACTTGGCCCGGCTGGCCGATTGGGCCTCCTGCAGGGCCGTCTGCAATCTCTCGTCGTGCTGCTGGATCTTCTCCAGCATCTCGTTGAAGCCGTCGGTCAACCGGCCCAACTCGTCCGAGCCCTGGCTCTCGGCCCGGACCGAGTAATCCTTGTCGTTGGACACTTCCTGCATGGTGCCCAGAAGGTTCAGGATCGGCTGGGTGACGATCTGCTGCAGGCGCGAGGCGAGCAGGAAGGCGACGATGATCAGGCCCAGGATCACGGCCGCGGCAAGCACCAGGTAGGCGTTGATGATGTCGTACATCTCCGCCAGATCCGAGCGCAGGAAGAGGGTCCCCACCAGATCGCCGTCGAGCCGGATCGGGGCGTGCAGGTCGACATAGCCCTTCAGGAATTCCAGCCTGTAGTTCTCCGCCGGCTCGAAGGTGCTGTCCGGCTGGCCGGCGGCGGTGGCGAGGGACGGCTCGCTGGTATCGCCCGGCTCTTCCTGGAATCGGCTGGCGCGGTATTCCGCAAAGAGCGTGCCGTCGTCTAGGTAGATTCGCGCGGTCGCGATGGCCGGACGCGCGCGCAGGGCCGACAGCGTTTCCTCGGCGGAGGCGGGATCGTCGAAGACGACGGCGGCGGTGACGTTGTTGGCGATGATCTCGGCGACCGCGCTCAGCTCGCCCACGGTCTGGCGCTTGTAGGTGAGGACTTGGCTGCCGACGAAGATCGAGGAAGACAGAAACAGCACGATGCAGCTGGTCGCAAGGATCAGCACCGTGATCTTCTTCTTCAGCGATATGTTTCCGAGGGAGCGCATGTGACTGGGTAATCCGCTTTAGTTGGAGACGATCTCGGCCAGGTTCAGAAGCTTCGAGCTGAGCTGAAGCCCGGCGCGTTTCGCGGTGCCGATGTTGATCACGAAGCGGATTTTCTTCTCCTTGTTGGTCTTGAGGCGGATGATCCCGCCGCTCCGGGCGAAGTCGGGAAAGTCCGCGATGGTGAGCACGGGCTTGCCGACAAGCGCCTCGAGAATGGCGCCCAAGCGCTCCTGCTCGGACTCGCCGATGAACAGCAGGTGGCAGGCGGCGCTCGCCTCGATGGTGGTCACTGTCTGGACGGTGATCTCGTGCCCCCGGATCGACTTGCCGACGATCGACTGGAGGGCCTTGCCGAAGGGATCCTGGCCGTACACGCAGACGCTGAGCGGCCCGCCCTCGGGGAAGGTTCCCTCGGGCCACTGGGTGAATTTCGCGAAGTTGTAGAGGAAGGCGGCCTTGACCATGTACTCGGCCGGCGCCTTGGGCGAGGAAGCGGGCTCGGCCCGCGGGCCGGCTATGCCCAGGGTCAGGAAGATCGCGCAAACGATCGCCGTTGCGAGTGACTTGAGCGCTCCGCCGGTCATAGGCCTATTCCGCCGGGCTCGGCGCCGGTTCCCGCGCGACCCGGGGCCCGCGCGGCCGGCCGCCCGGGCCCGCCGTTACTTGTGTCACCAACCGCAGAATCGGCACTGCCGCCCCGGCCCTCTAACCAGCCGAGATGCGCAGAACCGTCCGGCCACGCCGAAACCGGCCGCAGACCGGCCCCGGTTGCCGAATCCCGGCATTGTCGGTCCGGAGGGCTTAAGGTTCCCTTTACCAGCCCCGGTTGTGGGCGGGATTCACTGGATAAAACCGCCTGGGTGCCGCCGGTTGGGCGTCTCCGCGCGCGCGCGCCGGCCCGGCTCGCCGCGGCTCCTGCCGTGCGGATTCCTGTACCCCTCCCGAAACTGCGGGTTCCACGCATCACCGGCGGTTGAACCTCCCGTCCTCGTTCAAACCGTTGTCTGGTAATATACAGTAAGTGGGAAGTTAATGGAACAAAAACAAGAGGTAAATAAAGAAAAGTCTTTGAATTAGTTAAATATTAAAAGTTATATTAAATTTTATTATTAGTATTTTCTCTCCTAATACTGCGGATTTATGCGCTGGAATCGTCCGCGGCCACCGCCGCGAGCGGCGGCCGGCTCCCGGCCGAGCAAGAAGCAGAGAAAAGGGGCGGGACGGCCGCCCGTCCCGCCCGCAAAGAGGCTGGCTTCGATAGACTTAGGTTCTTGCCGCCTACTTCGAGCTACATCCCGGTCATACCTTCCGGCCGAAGAGTCATGGTGTCACGGCCCTCCGGGCCTGGTTTTCCTGCCGCTCCAGCCAGGTCTCCATCCGCGCCTCGGCTTCGCTCGACAGGTGCAATCCTAGCTTGGAGCGGCGCCAGAGGATATCCTCGGCGCTCATGGCCCATTCGTGATGCACTAGGTAATCCGCTTCGGCCTCGTACAGGCCGCCGCCGAAGTCCTCGCCCAACTCCGCCAGGCTTCGAATGCCCGACAGAAGCACTTGGGTGCGTGTCCCGTAGGCGCGCGCGTAACGCCGGGCCAGGGGCCCGGGCAGCCAGGGATAATCGCTGCGCAGCCGGGTCAGGAAGGCCTCGAAATCCGCGCCCGGCAGATCGCCGCCCGGCAGCGGCGCGCCCTCGGTCCAGGCCGGAGCGGCCGAGCCCAGGAGCGGCAGCAACTGCGCCAGCGCGTGTTCGGCCAGCTTGCGGTAGGTCGTGATCTTGCCGCCGAAGATGGAGAGGAGCGGTGCGTCGCCCTGGCCGAAGGTGGCGCCGGAGCCCGCGTCCACGTCGAAGACGTAGTCGCGCGTGACCGCCGAGACGTTCCGGTTCATGTCGTCGTACAGCGGCCGTATACCGGCGTATCTCCAGATGACCTGGTCGGGCGAGATCTGGGCCGTGAAATAGCGGTTCACCGCGTCGCAGAGGTAGGTAACCTCGTCGGCGGAAATCTCCGCGCTTGCCGGATCGCCCGTGAAGGGGATGTCGGTGGTGCCGATGAGAGAGAACTCATCCTCGTAGGGCATCACGAAGATAACGCGCCGGTCGTCGTTCTGCAGAAGGAAGGCCTCCTCGCCGTCATGCAGGCGCGGCACCACGATGTGGCTGCCCTTGACCAGGCGCAGGCCGCGGTTGGACTGCACGCCGGCGATGCCGTCCAGCACCTCGGTCACCCAGGGGCCGGCCGCGTTGACGAGCGCCCGCGCGCGCAGGTGCCGGATCACGCCGCCCCCGGCGGGCTCCAGGGTGGCCAGCCAGTGATCGTCCATGCGCCGCGCCCCGCTGCAGCGCGTGCGCGGCAGGATCTCCGCGCCGCTTTCGGCCGCGGCCATGGCGTTGAGTACCACCAGGCGCGCGTCATCGACCCAGCAGTCGGAATAGCAGAAAGCCTTCGAGAACGTCTCCTTGAGCGGCCCGCCGGCGGGATGGCTTCGCAGGTCGATGCCATAGGAGGCCGGCAGGAGCTTTCTCCCGCCCAGATGGTCATAGAGGAACAGGCCCAGGCGGACCATCCAGGCGGGCCTGAGCCCCCTGTCGTGCGGTAGGACGAAGGTGAGCGGACGAATAATGTGGGGCGCGGCGCCGAGCAGCACCTCGCGCTCGATCAGGGCCTCGCGCACCAGGCGGAATTCGAAGGTTTCGAGATAGCGCAAGCCGCCGTGGATGAGCTTGGAGCTGGCCGAGGAGGTGGCACCGGCCAGGTCGCCTTGCTCGCAAAGCACGACCGTCAGCCCGCGCCCGGCCGCATCGCGCGCGATGCCGGCGCCGTTGATGCCGCCGCCGATGATCAGCAGATCGACCGGCTCGTTGCCTGCCAAAACCTTGTGCCTCCCCCCCGCCGCTTTACGCAATGCCCACCGCGCCGCCCCGCTTCCGGGGGGCCGCGGGCTTCCGGCCCGGGTCTTGATGCCTTTGGCTGCCCGACTTTTCGTACCGGGCATTATGCGCGTTAAGTTAGCAAATGAAATGCTCGTGACCGCCCCGGCGCGGGAGTCGCCGAATCGGGCCCAATTATACGCCCCCAGCCCTGCGGCACTGCCGAAGATGGGCCCGGAGGCGCGCCAGTCCAACCAACCGCGGATCGCCCGTGAGCCTGGATGATTCAATAAAAACCGTTACTTAATCATTCGTAGGCATAATATATGCGGTGCACAAATTCCTCTTGCGCTGCGGTATGAGTTCCGTTACGTTTGGCGAAATAATATTATTGAAAAGACCTTAAATAGGTCATAAAATTACGCACGAGGGAGAGAGCCGGCCATGGAAGAGAAGCACGGCTATTACCTGGAAGACCTGTCCGAGGGCATGACCGACGTCTACGCCAAGACATTGACCGAGGCCGATATCGTCTTGTTCGCGGGTATTTCGGGCGACACCAACCCGGTACATTTGGACGCGGACTTCGCCGCACAGACCGCCTTCAAGGGGCGCATCGCCCACGGCATGCTGTCCGCCAGCTTCATCTCGACGGTGCTGGGTACGCGCCTTCCCGGCCCGGGCTGCATCTACCTGGATCAGACCCTGCGCTTCCGCGCGCCGGTCAAGGCCGGGGACACCGTGACCGCGCGGGTCACCATCAAGAACGTCGATCGGGAGAGCAAGAAGGTCACCGTCGATACGGTCTGTTCGGTGGAGGACAAGGTGGTGATCGAGGGCGAGGCCACGCTTTCGGTGAGCCGGCGCGCCGAGGTCGCCGAGCGGTCGCGCAAGGCCGCCGGCAACGGGCAATCCAAGGCGGGCGCCAGGGTCCAGGCTGCCGAATAACCCCTTCGGCCACGCCCTACCAAGCGCCCCTTCGCCGGGCTATCTTGCCCCATGGCGATTTTCCGGCACACCGTAGATCTGCCGTCCGAGGTCCGGGGCGCCGTGGTGGCCATCGGCAACTTCGACGGCGTGCACCGGGGCCATCAGGCCATCATCGAGAAGGCCGGGCGCCTGGCCATGGAGTTCGAGGCGACGCAGGCCGTGCTCACCTTCGAGCCGCACCCGCGCCGCTTCTTCCAGCCCGATGCGCCGCCCTTTCAGTTGACCAGCTTCCGCCTCAAGGTGCGCCTGATCGAGGCGCTCGGCGTGGACAATCTCTTCGCGCTGCCGTTCAACGAGGCGCTCGCGTCTCTCTCGGCCCGGGACTTCGGGCGCCAGGTCCTGGCCGAGGGTCTGGGCGCTCGCCACGTGGTGGTGGGCGACAACTTCGCCTTCGGACACAAGCGCCAGGGCGATACGGCCCTGCTGCAGGCCCTGGGCCGGGAGCATGGCTTCGGCGTCTACGTGGTGCGCCGGGTCGCGGCGCCCCTGGGCGAGCCCTATTCCTCGACCGGTATCCGCGATTACCTCAAGGCGGGCAACCCGACGCGGGCGGCGCGCCTGCTCGGCCGCTACTGGGAGATCGAGGGCCGCGTCCAACAGGGCGACCGGCGCGGCCGGGAGCTGGGCTTTCCCACCGCCAACATCGAATTGGGCGATATCCTGGAGCCGGCCTATGGGGTCTACGCGGTGCGCGCCGGGCTGGACCGGGCGGGCGGCACCACATGGCACGCCGGGGTCGCCAGCCTGGGCGTGCGCCCCACAGTGGTGGAGGACGGCGAGCCGCTGCTCGAGGTTCACCTCTTCGACTTCGACGAGGACCTCTACGGACAGCACCTGCGCGTGGCGCTCGTCGATTTCCTGCGCCCCGAATGGAAGTTCGACGGCCTGGAGGCCATGAAGACGCAGATGGCCGAGGACGCCCGGCGCGCCCGGGTCATCCTGGACTGGGAGGAATGGGACCCGAGCTGGCCCGCCGCGCCCTTCGTACCGGTCACCCCCGAGCGTGATAAGTAGGGCGTGGGTGCGGGCGCCTGCCCGTCCTTGACGCTCCCAGGACCCGTCCATAACATCCGCCCGCCCGCGCCGCGCCGCGACCGTTAGGCGTCCAATCCATGAGCCTCGACTACAAATCCACCATCTTCCTGCCGCGCACGGACTTTCCCATGCGCGCCGGCCTGCCCAAGCGCGAACCGGAAATCCTGGCGCGCTGGGCGGAGATGGACCTGTTCGGGAAACTGCGCGAGGCCGCCGCCGGGCGCGAGAAGTTCATCCTGCACGACGGCCCGCCCTACGCCAACGGCCACCTCCACATGGGCCACGCGCTCAACAAGATCCTCAAGGACGTGATCAACCGCTCCCAGCAGATGCTCGGCAAGGACGCCAACTACGTGCCCGG
>JAZGBC010000141.1:0-3721 GCA_036444495.1 Kiloniellales bacterium | reverse complement strand
TTCCGCCCCAGCGTGGGCTTCGCCGCGGTCAAGCTGCTCGAGGCGGCGGGCTGCGAGGTGGCCGTGCCGTTCGCCCAGACCTGCTGCGGCCAGCCGGCCTATAACGCGGGCGATCAGGCCGGCACCCGGGCCATCGCGGCCCAGGTGATCGCGGCCTTCGAGGATTTCGATTACGTCGTGGCGCCGTCGGGCTCCTGCGCCGCCATGATCCGCGTCCACTATCCCCGGCTGTTCGCGGGCAACCCGGCGCTCGAAGAGAAATCCCAGGCGCTGGCCGCGCGCACCTACGAGCTCACCTCCTTCCTGACCGATGTCATGGCTGTCGAGTCCGTCGATGCGGCCTTCGAGGGCAGGGTCGCCTATCACGACGGCTGCTCGGGCCTGCGCGAGCTGGGCGTGCGCGAACAGCCGCGCGCGCTGCTCGGTTCGGTCTCGGGCCTGGACCTGGCGGAATTGCCTGAATCCGAGGCCTGCTGCGGTTTCGGCGGCACCTTCTGCGTCAAGTATCCGGAAATCTCCAACGCCATGGTGGGCGACAAGACAGCAGCCATCGAGGAGACCGGCGCCCAGACGCTGCTGGCCGGCGACCTGGGCTGCCTCATGAACATGTCGGGCAAGCTGACGCGCCAGGGCTCGCGCGTGCGCGTGCGCCACGTGGCCGAGGTGCTGGCGGGCATGGCCGATACGCCGGCCATCGGCGAGGGGACGGGGGACTAGGCGCGCGATGGAATCGACCGCCCACGCCTTCGAGGACAACGCGCGCAAGGCGGTCGCCGACCCGCAGCTCAAGCGCGCCCTCAGCCACGTCAAGACGGGCTTCATCGGCAAGCGCGCCAAGGCGGCTGCGCGCCTGCCCGAGTTCGAGGCCCTCTGCGACGAGGCGCGCGCCATCAAGGAACACACGCTCGATCACCTGGATCTCTACCTGGAACGCTTCGAGGAACGGGCCAAGGCCCAAGGCGGCCAGGTGCATTGGTGCGCGCGGCCCGAGGACGCGGTCGCCACGGTGCTCGACATCTGCCGGCGCGCCGGCGCCAAGACGGTCACCAAGGGCAAGACCATGATCGGCGAGGAAATCGCCATCAACGAGCACCTGGAGGCCGCCGGCATCACGCCCGTGGAGACGGACCTGGGCGAATACATCATCCAGCTGCGTCACGAACCCCCCAGCCACATCATCGCGCCCGCGGTGCACCTGACCAAGGACCTGGTCGAGGCCGACTTCCGCGCGGCGCACACGGATCTCCCGCCGGAGCGCTCGCTTAGCGAGCCGCACGAGCTGGTTGACGAGGCGCGCCAGGTGCTGCGCGGGCCCTACCTGGCGGCCGACGTGGGCATCACCGGGGCCAACTTCCTGGTGGCCGAGACCGGCTCCTCCATCATCGTCACGAACGAGGGCAACGGCGATCTAACCCAGTGCCTGCCCAAGGTGCACATCGTCCTCGCCAGCCTGGAGAAGGCCGTGCCCACGCTGGAGGACGTTAGCGTCATCCTGCGCGTGCTCGCCCGCTCGGCCACGGGGCAGGAGTGCTCCACCTACACCACGGTCTCCACCGGCCCCAAACGTCCGGGCGATCTCGACGGGCCCGATGAATACCATGTGGTGCTCTTGGATAACGAGCGCTCGGGGCTTCTCGGCGGCGAGTTCCGCGAAGTGCTGCGCTGCATCCGCTGCGGCGCCTGCATGAACCACTGCCCGGTCTATCACGCCATCGGCGGGCACGCCTACGGCTGGGTCTACGGCGGGCCCATCGGCGCGGTGCTGACCCCGGCCTTGATCGGCATCGAGGAGGCCGGGCACCTGCCCAACGCCTCCACCTTCTGCGGGCGCTGCGAGGAGGTCTGCCCCATGCGCATCCCGCTCCCTAAGATGATGCGCCACTGGCGCGAGAAGGAATTCGAGCGCGGCCTGGGCAATCGCGGCGTTCGCCTCTGGCTCAAGTGCTGGGCCTTCCTCGCCAGGCGCCCGGCGCTCTATCACTTCATAACCGCGTGGAAGATCCGCTTCATGAGCGCGCTGGGCGGGCGCAAGGGGCGTTTCTCCTCCCTGCCGCTCGCCGGCGGCTGGACAGCGCACCGCGATTTTCCCGCGCCCCAGGGGCGCACCTTCCAGGCGCTCTGGGCCGAACGGCGGAGGCAGGGGTCATGAGCGGGGGCCGCGAGCAGATTCTCGGAAATCTGCGCCGCTCCCTGGGCCGGACGGGCGAAGACGAAGAGGCGCGCGCGGCCGTGGCGGCGCGTCTCGACTCTCCCGCGCGCGGCACCATCCCGGCACGCGCCCGGATTTCCCACGTCGAACAGGTGGATCTTTTCGATTCCATGGCGCGCGAACAGGCCGCTACGGTGGTGCATGTGGCGAGCGCGGCGGAAATACCCGCCGCCATCACCGAGTACCTCAAGGCGGGCAACCTGCCGCCCAAGCTGCGCATGGCGCCCCATCCCGAGCTCGAGGCCCTGCCCTGGGACTCCCAGCCGCTCATCGAGGTAGAGACGGGCGCGGCGCGGGGGGACGACCAGGTCTCGGTCACCGCCGCCTTCGCCGGCATCGCCGAGACCGGTACGCTCCTGCTCACCTCGGGGCCGCAAGGGCCCACCACGCTCAACTTCCTGCCCGAGACCCACATCGTGGTGCTCAAGGCCTCGCAAGTGGTGGGCGCTTACGAGGACGCCTGGGACCGCGTGCGCGCGGCCTATGGCCGCGACGTGCTGCCGCGCACGGTCAACTTCATCACCGGCCCCTCGCGCACCGCCGATATCGAGCAGACCATCCAGCTTGGCGCGCACGGGCCGCGGCGCCTGCATATCGTCTTGATCGAGGACGGGGGAGCCGATGGCTCGTAAACCTGGACCGGAGGCGGGGGGCGAACCCGGCGTCACGGGCGAGGACCTGGAGCTCTGGAAGCATGTGACGCGCCAGGCCAAGCCGCTCAAGAAGCGTGGGCCCCCCAAGCCCGCGCCCGAGGCCCCCGAAGCGCCCGCGCCCAAGGCGAAACCCAAACCGGCCAAGCAAAAGCCCGCGCGCCCCCAGGCCGTCGTGAAGCGCCCCCCGCCCAAGCCGGCCACGCCCGAGCTGGAGCATGGTGCGGTGGCCGGCGTGGACCGGCGCAGCGCGACGCGCATGAGCCGCGGGCAGTTGCCCATCGAGGCGCGCCTCGACCTGCACGGCCACCGCCAGGACGAAGCCCACCGCGAGCTTGCGGCGTTTCTCGCCGAGTCCCAGGCTCGGTCCTTGCGCTGCGTGCTGGTGATCACGGGCAAGGGCACGGCCACGGACGGCGGCGGGATCTTACGCGCCCAGGTGCCGCGCTGGCTCAACGAGCCGGGCAACCGGGAGAAGGTCCTGGCCTTCGACTACGCCCAGTCCAAGCACGGCGGCCACGGGGCGATCTACGTGCTGATGCGGCGGCGGCGATAGGGCGCGACGGTCCCGCGAATCGGTGCTAAACCGGGTTCCGGTTAATGGCCGTGGAAGAATATTCATCCGTAGCCGCTTTTCTCTCGGTGGCCGCTCTTCTTCCTTCCTGTCATGGTCGGGCTTGACCCGACCATCCAGGTTGGTTTTCGGTTGCCCTGGACCCTCGGGTCAAGCCCGAGGGTGACAAATGGTGGTGAAATAAATTTGACAGGATAGGGGATGAGGAAGCGGAAACATGACCCCCTTTGGTGAAAAGCTGCGGAGCTTGCGCGCCCAGCGCGGGCTGCAACTGAAAGACATGGCCGA
>JAZGBC010000140.1:0-37587 GCA_036444495.1 Kiloniellales bacterium | reverse complement strand
CGCTGCGCGAGGCGCCGGGCGCCGGGTCGCCGTCGAATGATATGGGCGCAGCCGCGGGCGGCGGCGCGCATCAGGGGATCGGCCTCTGGATCGTGCGCCGGAATCTGCAGGCGCTTGGCGGGGAGGTACGGGCCGAGAACCGGCCGGAGGGGGGCCTGACCCTCACCATGCGCCTGCCGCTGGCCAAGGTCAGGCCGCGGCGCCGCGCCGGCTATCGGGCCGGGACCGCCAAGGCCCGCTCTAAGCGCGGGTAGGCCGCCTCCCGGTTTCACCCCGACCCAAGAATCCGACCGTAATCTGATGATCCTCGTGGCCTCCTCGGACGCCCGGCAACGCTTGCGCCGGGGCGCGCGGTCTCGCATAACATGCGGTCAAAACAAGGTGCGAAAGAGGGGGAATTCAGGGGGCATGGCGATCGAGCATCCCTATCTGCTGTTCCTGGGCGACGCGCCCGACCAGCTTGCCGCCAAAACGGCCCAGGGCATCGCCCACTGGCGCCCGGAATGGTGCCTGGGGCAGCTCCGCCTGAAGGGCTGCAACGCGGACCTGGGCCTGCCCGAGATGACGCTTACGAAGGCGGTCGAGGCCGGGGCCCGGACGCTCGTGGTCGGCGTCGCCAACCGCGGCGGCGTGATCTCCCACGACTGGATCGATATTCTGGAAAAGGCGCTCATCATGGGCCTCGACCTGGCCGCCGGCCTGCACGGCCGCTTGGCCGACGTGTCCAGCCTGGCCGCCGTCGCCGAACAGCACGGCCGCCGCCTGTTCGACGTGCGCCACCCGAGCCGAAGCTTTCAGGTGGGCAACGGCGAGAAACGCCCGGGCAAGCGGCTGCTCACTGTCGGGACCGATTGCTCCTGCGGCAAGATGTACACCTCGCTCGCGCTGGAGAAGGAGATGCGCGCGCGTGGCATGAAGGCGGACTTCTGCGCCACGGGGCAGAGCGGCATCATGATCGCGGGCGAGGGAGTGTCCGTCGATGCGGTGGTCGCCGATTTCATCTCCGGCGCGGTCGAGTGGCTGGCGCCCGCGAACGACCCGGACCATTGGGACCTGATCGAGGGCCAGGGCTCCTTGTTCCACGCCTCCTATGCCGGGGTCAGCCTGGGCCTGCTGCACGGGGCTCAGCCCGACGCCCTGGTGCTCTGCCACGAGCCCACGCGGAGCCATATGCGCGGCCTGCCGGGCTATGCGCTGCCGAGTCTCGAGGATTGCATCGAGACCAACCTGGTTGCCGCTCGCCTGACCAACCCGGCGGTGGAATTCGTCGGGGTCTCGGTCAACACCTCGCAAATGGCTGAGGGCGAGGCTAAGCCTCTCCTGGCCCGTATCGAAGATGAGCTGGGTCTGCCCGCCGTAGACGCCTTCAAGGACGGGGTCGGACCCATCGTCGATCGGCTGCGGTAAGCCATGATCGGCCTCGCCGTCCGCCGCGAGTCCTGGCCGATCCGCGGCAGCTTCACGATCTCGCGCGGCAGCAAGACCGCCGCCGAGGTGGTGGTCGCGGAGCTGTCGCTGAGCGATCCTGACGGCCGCCAAGCCACCGGCCGCGGAGAATGCGTGCCCTATGCCCGCTACGGCGAAACGCCCGAAGGCGTCATGGAAAGCATCGAATCTCTGCGTGATCCGCTAAGCAATGGCCTCGACCGCCTGGGACTGCAGGAGGCGCTTCCCGCCGGCGCGGCGCGCAACGCGCTGGATTGCGCCTTCTGGGACCTGGAGGCCAAGCGGTCCGGGCGCCGGGTCTGGGAGCTTATGGGCGCACCGGCCCCGAAGCCGGTGGTGACTGCCTACTCCCTGTCGCTCGATACGCCCGAGGCCATGGGGCGCGCGGCGGCCGAGAATGCGGAGCGCCCCTTGCTCAAGCTCAAGCTCGCGGGACCGGACGACCTGGCCCGCGTCGAGGCGGTACATGGGAACGCACCGGAGGCGCGGCTTATCGTCGATGCCAACGAAGGCTGGTCGGCGGCGGACTACGAGGCGCTCGCCCCGCGGCTCGCCGCGCTCGGCGTCGAGCTGATCGAGCAGCCCCTGCCCGCCGGCGAGGACGCGGCCCTTGCCTCGTTGGCGCATCCGGTGCCGGTCTGCGCCGACGAATCCTGCCACGACACCGCGACGCTTCAAGCGCTTAGCGGCCGCTATGACGCCATCAACATCAAGCTGGACAAGACCGGCGGCCTGACCGAGGCGCTGAAGCTCAGGGACGCCGCCCGGGCACAGGGTTTCCGCGTCATGGTGGGCTGCATGATCGCCGGCTCGCTGGCCATGGCGCCCGCGCTGCTGGTGGCTCAGGATGCGGAGGTCGTGGATCTCGACGGCCCGCTGCTGCTGGCGCGCGACCGGCCGGAAGGGCTCGCCTATGAGGGCAGCGTCATCAATCCACCCGAACCCGAACTCTGGGGATGATATGAGCGAAAAGATCGAACTGCCGACCTTCGTCACGCACCTGGAATGCTCCATGACGGGCGAGCGTTACGAGGCCGACCGCGTGCACGGGCTGTCGCAGGCCGGCCGGCCGCTCCTGGTGCGCTATGACCTGGAGGGTCTCGGGAAAGCCATCAGCAAAGACGCGCTGGCCGTGCGCATCGACGGCGGCTTCTGGCGCTATCGTGAGTTCCTGCCCGTGCGCAAGGGCGGGAACGTGGTCAGCCTGGGCGAGATCATCACTCCGCTGGTGCCCCTGCCGCGCATCGCCGGGCAATTGGGCCTGTCCGGCGGCGGGGAGATCATCGTCAAGGACGAGGGGCGCCTGCCCACCGGCTCCTTCAAGGCGCGCGGTCTGGCTCTCGCGGTCGCCATGGCCAAGGAGTTGGGGCTCAGGAACCTGGCCATGCCGACGGCGGGCAACGCGGGCGCCGCCATGGCGGCCTACGCCTCGCGCGCCGGGCTCAAATCCACGATCTTCTGCCCCGACGACGCGCCCGAGACCACCATCAGCGAGATCGAGATCCAGGGCGCCACCGTCTACCGGGTCAACGGCCTGATCAACGACTGCGGCAAGATCGTGGGCGACGGCAAGGAGGCGGCCGGCTGGTTCGATTGCTCCACGCTCAAGGAGCCCTATCGCATCGAAGGCAAGAAGACCATGGGCATCGAGCTGGCCGAGCAGTTGGGCTGGGAGCTGCCCGACGTGATCTTTTACCCAACCGGCGGCGGCACGGGGATGATCGGCATGTGGAAGGCCTTCGCCGAGCTGGGCGCCATCGGCTGGCTCGGCGACAAGCGCCCGCGCATGGTGGCGGTGCAGTCCACCGGCTGCGCGCCCATGGTCAAGGCCTTCGAGGAGGGCAAGGAGCACGCCGAACTCTGGGAGAACGCCCAGACCATCGCCGGGGGTATCCGCGTGCCCATCGCCGTGGGCGATTTTCTCATCCTGCGCGCCGTGCGCGAGTCCGGCGGCTTCGCCATCGCGGTGCCGGACGAGGAAATCCTGGCCGCGCGCGCCGAGGTGGCGCGCGAAGAAGGCCTGCTGCTCTGCCCCGAAGGGGCCGCGACCTTCGCCGCCTACAAGGCGGCGCTCAAGGACGGGCGTGTGAGCAAGAACGACCGGGTGGTGCTGTTCAACTGCGGCTCGGGCCTGAAATACGCCATGCCCCCGGTGACCCGCCGCCTCGACCGCCACGGGTCCATCGACTACGCAGCGCTGTAGGGGGCGGCGCGCCCTATCCCCGTTTCGGCCCCAAGTGGGGGCCAGCAGGAAGGACCGCAGGCGGAAAACGGCCTTGACAAGCTGTTGCCGGGAGTGTAGAATAAAGAATAATTTCTTTATTCTTCCTAAGCCGGTAAAAATCATGGCACTGAATATCAAGGATTCGGAAGCCGACCGTCTCGCGCGGGAGCTGGCAGCCCGGACGGGCGAAACCCTCACCGAAACGGTGGTCAAGGCTCTGCGCGAACGCCTGAAGCGGGAGGTGGCGAAGACGCCGATCGATCTCAAGGACGAGATCATGGCCATCAGCCGCCGGGCCGGACGCCTGCCACGGCGCACCGGCAAAACGCCCGAGGAGATCATCGGCTACGACGAGCGGGGTTTGCCCTCCTGATGGTGATCGATACCTCTGCCATTGCGGCGATTCTGTTCGCTGAGGGCGACGCCGAACGCTACGCTGAGGTTATCGCGGGCGACCAGATAAGGCTCGTGTCGGCTGGCACGGTCTTGGAATGCAGCCTTGTCGTGGAGGGCGAGCTCGGCGAGGAGGGGGGCCGGGAACTAGACCTTCTTGTGCTGCGCGCGGGGATCGAAACCATCGCCTTCAGCGCCGATCAGTTATCCATCGCGCGGCATGCCTTTCGCACCTTTGGTAAAGGCCGGCATCCCGCTGGCCTGAACTATGGCGATTGCTTCAGTTACGCGCTTAGCAAGAGCAGCGGCGAGCCCTTGCTCTTCAAGGGCGCGGACTTTTCGAAGACGGACGTTCGCCCCGTTCTATTCTAGGTCCGAACTGCCGGGCCATGGGGCTGCGGCTCGGGCCTGAAATACACCATGCCCCCGGTGACCCGCCGCCTCGACCGCCACGGGTCCATCGACTACGCGGCGTTGTAGGGGGTGGCGCGCCTCAGCGCCGGCGCAGCAGGTTGAGGCGGGCGGGCTGCTCCAGGACGAAATATCCGTCGCGCTTCGAGGCCGTCGCCTCGAAGGCCGCGCGTAAGCTTGCCTCCTCGGCCTCCACCTTGGCGCGGCGGGTCTCGTCCACCGCGATTATCCCGTCCCTGAGTGCCTCGAAACTCTCATTGCGGGTCTCGGTGAGATAGACGAGCTCGCGCTGCTCCTCGAAGTCCGGTCCCCGGGCCGCGGCGCGCAGCTCCTCGTAGGCCTTGGCGCGCACTTCGGTCTCGTCCTCGATGCGCCGCGTCAGCTCGAAGCGCGGCCTCTCCGCGATGGGCTCCACCGCGCACAGCAGCCCGCCGGGCTTGAGCGCCCGGGCGGCCTCTTGGAGCGCCTTAGCCTGCCGTTCGACCGGCACATGGTGCAGGGAGTTGAAGAAGACCGCGATGTCGAGCTCGCCGTCCGCAATAGGCAAGTCCTCGGCATAGCCCTGGACGTAATCCTCCCCACCCGCGGGGTCTGCGGCGCGTGCCCGGCCGAGCATGCCTTCGGAGGGGTCGATCCCCGTGACCCGGGCGCCGGCCTTCGCCATGCGGCGCACCAACGCGCCGTCGCCGCAGCCGATATCGGCCACCCGCGCGCCGTCGAGCGCGAGCGTTTCTTCCATTACCTCCCAGTGCGTGCGGCGCGGCATCTCGGCCATGGCCGGGCGAGTATGACGGCGCGTGCGCGCATCGGGCAAGGCGTTCCGGTGCGCCTCGATTTGCACCGCCCGCCCGATCGGTTAGGCTCGCGGGCAAGCAGGGAGCATCTCATGGCCGGGCCGCACAGCGATCCCTTGACGGGCGAGGATTATCCCGAAATCCGGGACTCCCTGCGCTCACTCTGCGCCGGCTTTCCGGGCGCCTACTGGCGCGAACTGGACCGCGCGCGCGCCTATCCCGAGGACTTCGTGCGGGCCCTGACCGAGGCGGGCTATCTGGCCGCCCTGATCCCCGAGGATTACGGCGGCAGCGGCCTGCCGCTTTCGGCCGCGGCGGCGATCCTGGAGGAGATCCACAAGTCCGGCGGCAACGGCGGCGCTTGCCACGCCCAGATGTACATCATGGGAACGATCCTGCGCCACGGCAGCGAGGAGCAGAAACGCCGCTGGCTGCCCGGGATCGCCGCCGGGAAGCTCAGGCTCCAGGCCTTTGGGGTCACGGAGCCGGGCAGCGGTTCCGACACGCTGAGCCTTTCAACCAGCGCCCGGCGAGAGGGCGGGCGCTATATCGTCAACGGCCAGAAGGTCTGGACCAGCCGGGCCGAGCACTCGGACCTCATGCTGCTGCTGGCGCGCACCACGCCGAAGGAGCGGGTCGAGAAAAAGGGCGAGGGGCTGTCGGTTTTCCTGGTCGACCTGCGCGAGGCCACCAAGGGCGACAGGCCGCCGGTCACGATCCGGCCGATCCGTACCATGATCAATCATTCGACCACCGAGGTCTTCATCGACAACCTGGAGGTGCCGGCGGAGAATCTGATCGGCGAGGAGGGCAAGGGCTTCCGCTACATCCTGGACGGCATGAACGCCGAGCGCATCCTGATCGCCGCCGAGTGCGTCGGGGACGCGCGCTGGTTCATCGAGAAGGCCTGCGCCTATGCCCGCGAGCGCGAGGTTTTCGGCCGGCCCATCGGGCAGAACCAGGGCGTGCAGTTCCCCATCGCCGGGGCTTACGCCCAGACGCAGGCCGCCGATCTCATGATGCGCCGGGCGGCCGCGCTGTTCGAGGCGGGCGGCGCTTGCGGGCCCGAGGCCAACATGGCCAAGCTGCTCGCCGCCGAGGCCTCCTGGGCGGCCGCGGAAACCTGTTTGCAGACCCACGGCGGCTACGGCTTCGCCGAGGACTTTGACGTGGAGCGCAAGTTCCGCGAAACGCGGCTCTACCAGATCGCGCCGGTCTCGACGAACATGATCCTCAGCTACCTGGCCGAGCACGTGCTCGGCCTGCCGCGGTCGTACTGACCGGGTGAGGAGACGAAGTGCCGATGATCCCGCCCGCTGCGCGGCGCCGTCTCGCCATCGTTCTCGCCGTCGTCCTGGGGAGCGTGCCGCTTCCCGCCGCCGCCGAAGGATCGTCCGGCGCAACTAATTTTTTTCGGCAGCGTAGCGCGGGGTGAAACCTTCGCGCAGGCCTTGCCGGGAGGACTGGAATTCCAACTGCGGCCGACGGAAAGCGGGTGGCGAATCTGGATCGGTGATCCCGGACGCCCCGTCCGCCCCATCCGGAATTACGCGGCGATCGCGACTCCGCCCCTTCGCGGCCCCAACGCCCTGGTCATCGAGGGCTGGCATTTCCGCAACGCCGACAACTCGGGGCCGAACGATCCCGGGCCGAAAAACCTCAACCTGCCGCAGAGGCGACGCGGCTTTTTTTTCGTGCTGACCGAGGCCGATTACTTCGCGGCCCAGGCGGCGCTCGCCGTCGTCCTTTGGCCATCGGGCCGGAGCGAGGCCGAGGTCGAAGCTGCCGAGGAGGATTTCCAGCGGATCGAAAAGGCCGAAGCTGTACTCCATGTCGAAACGCTCGAGCTGGACAACTTGGCCCTAGGCAAGCGGGCCTGGATCGAACGCATGAGTTTCGCGGTGAAAATTCTTGCGCGGGACGGATAACCGAACGAGGGCGGTCTAACGAATCGATGCCTGCCGTGGGGCGAGAGCGCCGGCCGGTTGGGACTTTGACGCCTGCTCTTGCGCCATGAACGACATTCATCGCAGCCTGGAAAAATTTTCACAGTTGCGGAAAACGGCCCCTCTTTGATATTGTCCCCGGCCTTGTGTCCGCCTCTGGCGAGACGCGGACGTCGGAAAAGCTTAAAATTCCGAGCCTTGGAGTGCTGCGGCGATGGCGTGCCCGTGCCTTCGGCCGCGCCCCGGTTCTGTTCTTGGGAGAGTCGTGAAATGATGCCGAAAAATCTGATCTTGGGAAGGAATCTATCCCTCTTTCGCCGGACCAAGGCGCTGGAGAGCGAGATCGACGATTTTTTTGACAAGCTTTCGCAGTCGGGGCTGCTCTTCAAGCGTGCGGTCCAGGTCTATCTGGACGAGGGTTGTACCGAAGAGTTCGAGGAAAAGCTGCAAAGCGTCAATCGCCTGGAAAGCGAGGCGGACAAGCTGCGCCGTTCCATCGAGACCCAGCTTTACGCCCAGACGCTGATCCCCGAATCGCGGGGCGACGTACTGGGCCTGCTGGAGAACCTGGATTCGTTGCTCAATCTTTACGAAGGCGCGCTGTGGGGCTTTTCCATCGAGAAACCGGACATACCTGAAGAGTTCTGCGCGGACTTCTCGGCACTGTGCGACCAATCGGTGTTTGCCGTGGAGTCCATCGTGCTCGCCTCGCGCGCCTTCTTCCGCAACATCGAGGCGGTCGGAGATCATATGCACAAGGTCATGTTCTACGAGAAGGAAGCCGACCGGGCGAGCACCAAGCTCAAGAGGGCCATCTTCGGCTCCAATCTGGACTTGGCGCACAAGTCCCACCTGCGGCACTTCGTCGAATACATCGACAGCCTGGCGGACCGCTCGGAGGACGTGGCCGATCGTCTGGCCATCTACGTGATCAAGCGGACGGTATAGACGGACCCAGCCGGAGATGGACGCCGCCATCCTCTTTTTCCTGTCCAGTGGGCTGTTCCTGGGCTGGTCGCTCGGGGCCAACGACGCGGCCAACGTCTTCGGCACCGCGGTGGGCACGCGCATGGTGCGCTTCGCCACCGCCGCGGCCATCTGCAGCGTCTTCGTGATTCTGGGCGCGGTGTTCGGCGGCAGCGGCGCGGCGCACACCCTGGGCAAGCTCGGCTCGGTCAACGCGCTGGGCGGCTCGTTCATGGCCGCCTTCGCCGCCGCGCTCTCCGTCTACCTCATGACCAAGGCGGGCCTGCCGGTTTCCACGACCCAGGCGATCGTCGGCGCCATCATCGGCTGGAACCTCTTCTCCGAGACCCGGACCGATACCGACACGCTGATTACGATCCTGAGCACCTGGATCATCTGCCCGGTCTTGGCGGCCGTCCTCGCGGCCATCCTGTTCAAGATAACGATCTATGTGGTCCGCGTGGCCAGGCCGCACCTCTTGCGCCAGGATGCCTATACGCGCGTGGGGCTGATCCTCGCCGGCGCCTTTGGCGCCTACAGCCTGGGCGCCAACAACATCGCCAACGTCGTGGGTGTCTTCGTGCCGGCCTCGCCCTTCACGGACTTCAGTTTTTTCGGGCTCGGCACCTTTTCCTCCATTCAGCAGCTCTTCCTGCTCGGCGCGATCGCGATTGCCGTCGGTGTCATCACCTATTCCCGGGGCGTGATGATGACGGTGGGCGGACGCATCATGCCGCTCTCGCCGGTCGCGGCCTGGGTGGTTGTGGTGGCGCATTCGCTCGTCCTGTTCATCTTCGCCTCGGAGGGCCTGGAGGCACTGCTCGCGGGCGCCGGCCTGCCCACCATCCCGCTGGTGCCGGTCTCCTCCTCGCAGGCCGTGGTCGGCGCGGTGCTTGGCATAGGTCTGCTCAAAGGGGGGCGAAGCATCCGCTGGCAGATGCTGGGCGGTATCGGGACCGGCTGGGTGCTGACGCCAATCATCGCGGGGCTGGTCTGTTTCGTCGGCCTGTTTTTCCTGCAGAACGTCTTCAACCAGGAAGTCCAGCGGCCGGTAACCTACGTTCTCTCGGACACGGTACTCGAACGCCTGGAGCGCGAAGGCGTGCAACCCGCCGCGGCCGGCGATCTGAAAGGCAAGACTTTCGAGACCGCCTGGGCCTTGCAGGACGCCTTGGAAGAGAACACGGAGTTCGACATCCGAAGCCGGGACAAGATCCTGCGCTTCGCCGAGATACACGAGATGCGCATCGACCCCGATGAGATTCCACGGCTGGACAGCGATTGGATGTCCCGGGGCCAGATCTCGGCCGTGGCGCACCTGGCGGGCAAGCGTTTTACCCACCGCTGGCAGCTCGACGAGGCCCTCGCGGCGGAAAGCGAGGAATGGCGCTTGCTGCCCAGGATCGCGGTCAACAAGCCCTTCAACAAGGAGCTTCGCAAGAAGCTCGACTCGCTCTACCGGAAATTCGAGATCGCACCGTAAAGCAGCACCTGGCGCGCCTCGCGCAGGCTCAGAACTTCTCCTGGCCGCGCTGCCGCACGGCATCGGGAAAGTCGCGGTAGAGCGCGAAGATCGTGTCGCGCACCAGCGAGTTGAGCGCGTGGTGAAAGGACTCCACCGGGTCGCTGCGCGAGGCGACGTGGCCGAAGACCCGGTCGAGCTGGCCCAGGTCCTCGAATTCGAGCATCAGATGGAAATCGGGCAGTTCCTTGGGCCCCAGGCCCAGTTGCCGGCGTGTGATGCGGTAGCCCGCGATCAGGCCCTCCGTCTTGAGATGCCCGAGATAGGCCTCGGCCCGGTCGGAGAATTCCGTGTCCTTGACGCCGTCCTTCAGGTTGCACCAGATGTGATAGAGGTTCATGGAAGCCATTCCAGTTTTCGTCCTGGCCCGTGTTGCCTGACTCCTTCTATCCGATTCTTGCGCGCCGTAGCGTGAAAATCCCGCGATTGCCCGGCATTTAGGACGCCTGCTAAGCTCGCCCCCGCTTGGATACAGATGCAGACTCCAAAGGGCTGAAGCGAATCCCATGTCTCTCGATGGCTTGCTCGTGGTGGCGTTGGAACAGGCAGTGGCTCCGCTTCTGCACCGAGGTCCTGGAGCAGCCGGCACTCGCCGGCGATGCGCGCTTTAGCGGCACCGAGGCGCGTGTCGCCAACCGGCCGGCGTTGGATAAGGAGATCGGCGTGGTCTTCGGCAAGTTTTCGCGCGAGCAGGTGATCGAGCGCCTGCGTGGCGCCCAGATCGCCTACGGCGCGGTCAATTCGGTGGCCGACCTGGAGCGGCATCCACAATTGCGCCGCGTTACGGCAGGGCTGCCGGGCGGAGGGGCGGCCGACCTGGTGGCTCCACCCGCGCGCCTGAGCGACGGCCAGCCGGTGCTGGGGCCGGTGCCCGCGTTGGACGAGCAGGGTGCGGCCATCCGGGCGGAGTTCGCGCCGTGAGCGCCGGGATGGAACGCTGGCGCGATTGGATCGGCCGGGAAACGGTGGCCGAGGACAGAATCGGCGCGGATCGGGCGCAGGCCTTGCAGGCGACCCTCGACGATCCCGGGCCGCCGCTTAGGCCCGGCGATCCCCTGCCGCCGCTCTGGCACTGGATCTATTTCTGGACGGTGGCGCCGGCCGCCACGCTGGGGCCCGACGGGCATCCGGAACGGGGTGGTCTCCTGCCGCCCATTGAGCTGCCGAGGCGCATGTGGGCGGGCAGCCGGGTGACGTTCCTGCGGGCATTGCAGGTGGGCGCCGCCGCGACCCGGCGCTCGCGCATCACGGAGGTTCAGTTCAAGGAGGGGCGCAGCGGGCCGCTGGCTTTTGTCACGGTCCGACATGAGATCTCGGCCGGGGGCGAAGCCTGTATCGAGGAAGAACACGATATCGTCTACCGTGCCGCGCCCGTGCCGGGCGAGCAGCCGCCACCGGGAGAACCGGCGCCCACGGACGCGCCCTGGCGGCGCGAGGTCACGGCCGATCCGGTGCTGCTGTTCCGCTATTCGGCGCTCACCTTCAACGGCCACCGCATTCATTACGACCTGAAGCACGCCACCGGAACCGAGGGCTATCCGGGACTGGTCGTGCACGGGCCGCTGCTGGCCACGCTCATGCTCGAGCTCCTGCGCGCCGAGCGTCCCGCGGCGCGGGTCACCGCTTTCCGCTTCCGCGCGATCGGTCCGATTTTCGACACTGCGCCCTTCACCCTGGCCGGCCGGCCGGCGGACGGCGGCAAGAGCGCCGAGCTCTGGATCGCCGGCCCGGATGGGACGTATGCCACCCGGGGGTCGGTCGATCTGGCTTAGTTCCGGACTGGAAACTTTCTCAGCCGGTCACGTCCCGCTTAGGACTTGGCCTGGAGCGCGGCCAGGCGCTTGGCCCGGCGCGCCTTGGCGGCGGCGCGCTTCGCTTCGTAGAGCCGCTGGAAGACCTTGATCCGGTAGCGGCCGCTCAAGGTGGGCGTGTTGGAGTGGTAGTTGCCGACCGCACGGGTCCAGGAGCCCCATCTGCCTCTCAGTTCCTTCAGGAAGCTCGCCGCGTAGGCCACGTTGGCCGATGGGTCGAAGGCCTGCTCCAGGCTCGCAAAGGCGTCCGGGTGATAGCCCAGGTTGATCTGCATGCAGCCCACGTCGATATTGCGCATGCCCTTGGCTTTCAGGCGTTTGACCTCCTCGATCGCGGCGGCCTTACTGGGCAGATAGCGGCTCTCTCCCCCGGCAGTGACGGTCCAGGGCCAGGCAAGAATTTCCCGGGTCTGCCGGTGCCAGCGGCCCGATTCCACCTTGGAAATAGCGCCGAGCATATGGGTGGGCATGCGCAGGCCGGGCTCGGCCTCGGCCACGGCGGTGGTGCAAAGAGTCCATGATTTCTGCGAGTTATTGGCCAATGAAGGGCCGGAAGTCAGGCTCCAGGCAAGGGCCAACAACGCGGTGGCGGCCAGGCAGCGGAGCAGGATTCGGGCGGTAGCGATGGGCATCTGGTGTCTCCTTTGCCCATCCATCGCAAAGGCCGTGCCAGACCCGCCGAATCGCGGCAAACCAGCGGCGGATGAGTGGCCCTGGCGCTACGGGCAACCAGTAGAAAACGACGAGATTACGGCGGGAACGCGGCGAATCCCCATGGCCACAACTATTACACGGGCTGGGCACAGCAAGGGCACAAGACAGAGCTTAGATTCTAGGTGGCTTTGATAGGCGATGTGCTTGTGATGACTGTGGTGAAATCGGCTGAATTCCAGGCTTTTCTGACCGGTAACCGGTGTTGCCGAGGGTGCCGATGCTAACGACTTACCAACACTTGTTTAAGGAAATTTGCTATAAAAGTCGCGGAAATCCGGGAGTTTCGAAAGACTCCGTTAACACTTATCTGGTGGAATAAGGTCAAGAGCGGATTAGAAGGCGTTTACGGGTCGAAAGCGTCCGAGAAGGCGTAAAGACCGTTAAAAAACGCCCAAATGTGTGGAGACAGTGCGATGACATTGGATCGTTTTATCAATCCGCTACTGGTGGGGCTCATGGCTTTGGGCCTGTTCCTCGGCACCACCACCCTGACCAGGGCGCAGACCCCGTCGGAGGAAGCAGCCCGCTTCGTACAGAAACTCGGCAACGAGGCCGTCGGAATCGTCGGAACCCACAGGGTCCTGACATCGGAAAAGCGCCAGGCCGCGCTCAGGGACCTGATCGAGCGCGGGTTCAACCTGCGGCTCACCAGCCAATTCGTGCTCGGTAAATACTGGCAGCGCGCCACCCCGGAACAGCGCGCCGAGTTCCAAGACCTCTTTACTCAGTATCTGGTGAACAGCTACGCCCGCCACCTCGGCTCCGTCCGGGCCGAGACCCTGACCATCGTGGCCAGCCATGCGGTCGGCGAGAAAGACGTGCTGGTGGAAACCAGCATCGAAAGCACGGACGGCATCGCGAAGCCGGTCTGGCGGGTGCGTTCGCAAGAGGGGCAGTACAAAATTATCGATGTGTCGGTTGACGGCGTCAGCCTGGCGTTGACGCAGCGGCGCGAGTTCGCCTCGGTGGCGAACCGCGAGGGCCTGGATGGCCTGCTCAAGATGCTGCGCGAGAAACTCGCGGACCAGGCGCAGGCGGCCCAGCGCAGAATGTGGCAGAACGACTCCCATGTCTCGCTGCTGGCCTCGATTCTCGCCTCGCCCAACGCAAGCAAGATTGGAATTCTCCTGGCTCGGAGGTAGTCGGTATCGGTCCTTCCGCTACTTCTCCTCCTGTCCTCCTGACTATCCTTCGAGCATTCCAAGCCGGCCGTCCCAAAAAATCGGGGCGGCCGGTTCCTTCTTGGGCCTAGTACCAAGGACAAGGATCAGGCTGAGCCCTCGATGCGGTCGAGTAGCCCATAGCAGAGGTCGTAGAACGGCAGGGACCAGGGAGCGAGGGCCTTTGGTATTATTTGGGCGCCGTAGGCTCCGAGGCCTGGAGTCCGAAGTGATCGCTCAGCGTTTCCGTCGTCTTGTCGGTCACGTAGTAGACGCCGTTGACGATCTTGCTGCGGTCCTTGTCCCAGATCGTCGATTCGAAATCCCAGCCGATCAGATGGGCTCTGCGCTCAGGGTCGTTGATCAGGCGCCGCAGGCGCCGGCTGAGCACGGCCTGAAAGTGAGACAGCACCCGCATCTCGCTGTCCTCGGTGGCTGCCAGCAACTCCTTCTGCGTGACTCTGCCGCCTTTTTCCGCAAACAGCTTGAGACGGGTCCGGTGGGGCGCCGAAAGGCCATGCAGCAAGCGCGCCGCAAGGTCCGGCGTCAGGTCCATGGGCTCGCGCCAGAGCAACTTGCCCGGCTTCTGCTCCGGCGGCGCCGCGGCAGCCGGCCGGTTGGCGAAGGAGTCCAGGATTTCCTTCTGGGTCTGTGGGGAAAGGCGCTTGAAGTCCGACTGTTCGATGACGATACGCATGATACCTACCTCCTGGTGCGTCTGGACGCGGAGGCTGCCCGACACACCCCACTCTCCGCGGCACCAGCGCGCCGAAAGCGCCGCGGAATGTTCACGCTCAAGTATAGCCGATGTACGGTAAGCGGCCAAATCACCCGCCGCGGACGCCGCTGGGGTGCGAATTCGCGGTGGGCCTTGGCAGAGGATCAGGCTTGCGATTCCGTGGCGAAGCCGGGGCGAATGAAGCCCATGAGCGCGCGGAAGGGGCCGAGCAGGGCGGTCGCCATGAAGAGCTTCACCACGTAGTCCCCCAGGGCCCAGGTGATCCAGGGCAGCCCGGTGCCCGCGAAGGCCAGGCTGAAGAACAGGAGCGTGTCCAGCGCCGAGGCGAGCGTGGAGGAGACCAAGGGCGCGCGCCACCAGACCCCGCGGCGCAGGCGGTCGAAGATCACGATGTCGAGCAACTGGGCGCAGAGGAAGGCGAGCCCCGAGGCGGCCGCGATACGCCAGGTAGCCAGCCAGGCCGACAGCACCACGGCGACGGCAAAGCCGACATAGACCACGCGCCGGGCCTGGGCGGGCCCCAGGGACCGGTTGATGAGATCGGTGACCAGAAAGGAGACCGGGTAGGTAAAAGCGCCCCAGGTCAGCCAGTCGTTGATGGGAAACTGAACGGCGACGTTCGATCCGGTGACGATCGCCGTCATGGCGATGGCGCCCAGAATCAGGCCGCGGCTGATCGTCGTGCTCGCGTCTCGGTTCATCTGCCTCGTCCCCATCACCCTTCCGGGGTTTAAATCCGGGGTTTAAGGGCTTTCGCGGGGCGGGGCAACGACCTTGACCTCGCTGCCCACGCCGAGCCCCAGCTCCTCGCTGGCGCGGCCCTGGTTGACCGCGATCTCGGCCAGCCCGTTGGCATTCTCATACCAGAAGGCTTCGCCCAGGGGCAGGTCGGAGAAGGTGCGCGCCCGGTGCAGCTCCCGGCCGCCCGCGGCGAGGACCGTGTCGTCGGCCAGGACACTGGCGCGCAGGCCGGTCAGCGCGTTGCCGAAGTGGTCGATGTAAACGACGCGGGACAGGTCGTCGGGCCAATCCGCCCCGGGCATGGCGCGGATCGTGTCCGACGGCCGCTCTTCTCCGGGCGGCTCCGCGCCGTGCGCCAAGCGAGCCGCCACCGGGGCAAAGAGGTCGCGGCCGTGAAAGGACGCCGAGAGCCGTTCCGGCCGCCAGGTGATGTCCCATAGGCGCGCGTCGCCCCCGCGCCGCATGACCATGGCGAAGACCCCATTATCGGGACCCACGTACCAGCGGCCCGCGGCCGAGACCATGACCGGCGCCCGCGCGCTGCCCACCCCTGGATCGACCACGGTGAGGAACACCGATCCCTCGGGAAACTCCGGCGCAAAAGCGGCCAGCAGGTATGCCGCGGCCTGGGTATCGAAGGCGGGGGCGTCCGACAGCAGCTCGATGATCGGAACGCCGGGCGCCTCGCGCGCGAGCACCGCTTTCATCTGTCCCATATAGGGCCCGGCCGGGCCGAAATCGGTGAAAAGCACCAGCATCCGCGCACTATGACGTTCCCCCTACCGCCCGGGCAAGCGGCCGAATCCAGGGGCTCGACTTGGAAATACCCACCGTATATAGTTAGGCATTGGCGAGCGACCCCAACATATGGCGGAGGGCGCAAGATTTAGCCAAACGAATGGGGGCAACTACATGACCTGGACAGACGAACGCGTTGCAGAACTCTCCAAACTCTGGGATTCGGGCTATAGCGCCTCGGCGATCGGCCGGATGCTGGGGGTGTCCAAGAATGCCGTCGTGGGCAAGGCCCATCGCATGCGCTTGCAGTCCCGCCCATCTCCGATCCGCCGCGACCGGAGCACGCCGGTCCGCCGGCGCGTGCCCATGCCGGCCAGGCCGCTCGTGCAGCAGCGGCCCCTCGCGCCGCCGCCGCCCAGTCCACGTTGGACGGTGCGCAGCGACGGCAAGGGACCGAACTGCCTCTGGCCGATCGGGGATCCCGGCGAGCCGGACTTCCATTTCTGTGACGAACCCGCGGTCGAGAGCAAACCCTACTGCCCGGAACACTGCGCGCGCGCCTACATCACCAGACCCCGCGCGGACGAAGCAGCCGCCTGATCCTGGCTTCTCTCCGTCTGCCAGAGCGGGCCGCGCCGGCCGACGCCTCCTGCGGCCGGCGCGATTTCCTTGCCTGATTCCACTTTAGGACGGTGCCTTGGCCCGGGAAACGTTTCGCCGGGCGGTGGGGCCGATCAGACGGTCAGGGCGACGCCGCCTCGCCGCGGATCGCCGCCTGCGCTCAGGTTCCCCTTGGCATCGCGCACCACCGCGTGCACGCCGCCAAAAAACAGGTTGTGGCGCGGCCACTGTATGATCTCCTCAGCGGAACCCTGCAGAGCTTCGGCCATTCCCGCGTTCAAGCCACCTTCCAGGTTGAGCACGCTGGCTTCGAAGTGCACCCGTGGCGCCTCCACCGCCTTGGCGACCGGCATGTCGAAATCGATCAGGTTGCTCAGCACCTGCAGGATCGCCGTACGGATCCGGTTGGATCCGCCCGAGCCCAACGCGGTGGTGGCCCCCCCTGAGCCGAGGGCGATCGTGGGCGCCATCATCGAGGAAATGCGGTTGCCCTCCGGCCAGGCATGAAATCCGTGAGGATTGAGGTCTTCCTCACCCAGGATATTGTTCATCATGATTCCGCTGTCGGGCAGGATATAGCCGCAGCCCTCGCCATTGGAGATGCTGAGCGCCGCCATGTTGCCGGCGGCGTCGACCACGCTGATGTGGGTCGTCCCGCGCGCACTGGACGGCTGATCGAGCACCTCGTTCGCGTAGCGCGACAGCAAGCCGGGATCGAACAGGCGTGCCGCGGCGGTGGCCTCCTCGGTTTCCGCCACCGCCTCGTGCAGCCGGGCTTCAACCCGGGCCTTGTTTGTCAGCGCCATGACCCGGACCAGCAAGCCAAGGTGCTCGGCCGTGGCGAAAACCCGGGATTCAAGCTCGCTGCGTTGCAGAAGCTCCAGGGCAAAGGCGATCAGGAGCCCGCCCGAGGACGGCGGCGGATTGGTCAGGATCCGGGTGTTGCGGTAGCGGCGCTCGAGCGGCGGGCGCTTGATCACACGGTAACCGGCCAGATCCTCCTCGGTGATCTGCCCACCCTGTTCGCGGCAGTCGGCCACCAGTCTCCGGCCCAGTTCGCCCCGGTAAAACAGGTCCTCACCCTCGGCGGCGAGGGCCTCCAGGGTGTTCGCCAGCGCCGGCTGGCAGAGCACATCCTCGCATTCGAGAAGATTGCCGTCCGCGCGGGTGAACAGCGCGCGTCCCTCGGGCCGGGCGGTCAGGATCGGACCGACAACCTGAAACAGGTAAGCGTCGACCGGTCTCATCTCCACGCCGTCACGCGCGAGCCGCGTGGCCGGCTCCAGGATGCGTGCCATCGGCAGGCTGGCCAGGTCACCGTGGGCCGCGAAGAGGCCCTTGATGGCTCCCGGCGTTGCGATGGCCCCGAGGCCGATATGGAATTCCTGGGTGGCGGTGCCGAAGTCGGCCAGGATGGGATAGAAGTCGACCTCCGAAGCCGGACGGCGCGTAAGCGGAGTCTGGGTAAAGAAATCATAGAGCAGGGCTTCGCCGTCGGCCCGCCGGGCCATGAGGAATCCGCCGCCGCCAAGCGAACAAAGCACAGGCTCGGCGACAGCGGCCGCGCACATCGCCGCCAGCGACGCGTCGAAGGCGTTGCCGCCGTCCTCCAGGATCTCTTGGGCCGCCGCGGCGGTGGCCGGGTGGCCGCAAGCGACCGCACCTTTCGAGCTCATGTCTGGTTTTATCCTGCGCGAATACCGGGCCCCGCCGGTCATGGCGGAGTTTCTTGCCACGCAGGCCCCGGCTGGTAAACCCCGGTGCGCTTTCTGTGGTGGGTCAAGTTACTCGCTGGCCGGGAGGCTGCCCGCTTTGGGCCGTACCGCTGTTGTTCAGTTGGCCTCGTTGCCCTCGCCGCTCTGCGAGCGCTGAAAGTTCAGCGGGTTTTCCGTCGGGGACTCCTTGAGCGGCGCCGGCGGCTGTGGCGTGGCGTAGAAAAGCTGATCACGCCGGTCCTGCGAGTTCTCGAAGGGCAGGCGCATTTGCACGCGGGTGCCGTTTTCCTCGGCCGCGCGCTGCGCACCGTGGAGCCGTCTGGCCATCTGCTCGTCCCAAGGCAAGACGTAGGCGCGCGGCTCCCGTATTCCCTCGATACCGAGCCAGAGGTAGATGGCTTTGCCTTCCTCCAGCCGCGAGGACAGTACGGTGGCCTCCGCGAGATCCTGCCTGGACCATTCATACTCGATCGGCTTGGGACGGCTCAGCATCTCGGACAGGCTGGCATAGGAGATGGGCAGGAACAGCATCAACGTGGCGAGGGCGCCGAGCTTGACCCGCAGCCGGCGGGGTGACCAAAGGGCAATGTTCGCCAGAATCGCGACCAACGCCGTCAGGACGGCGAACAGCATGAACAGATCGATCATCCGGGCTTCTTCTTGGAACGCAGGGGCTTGGGCAGGTCGTGGACGCTGCCTGGGATCAGCTTGCCCTTATCGTCGAGCGAGAAGCGGAAGGCCGTTTTCTCCTGACCCTGATTCTTGAGTTGGAGCTTGGTGGTCAGGATGCGCTTGGCGGAGGCCTTGGAGTTGGGCTTGACGCTCACCGAAACATTGACCGAAAGCGGCAACTGGCCGGACATGTCGCGGTACAAATGCACGTTGACCGTGTACTCGCCGGGCGGCACGCCGCGGCTATAGGACACCTCGTAGTTGATCTCGGTGACGTCGGCCTGGCCGCCCAGGTCGTCGCGCAGGAGATTGAAGATCAATCCGCCTTTGTTGGAGTAGCCGACCGGGGAGTCGCCCGGCGCCTCGACCCAAAGGTCTACGTCGGCATCGATCTGGTCGGGCCAGGAGATTTCGACGATGACGTTGCCGGGCGCCGGCGTGCCTTCGTTTGCCGTGGCCGGTGGGTTGAGGTGCGGCAAGAGCAGCAGCACCATGGCCACGAAGCCGGCGAGTGCTAGGAAGATGACGTCGCGAAAGACCGTGCTGGTGCCGTCTTCTTCTAAGAAGTCAAGCTCTTGCATGCTCTTCTCCGAACTCGAGCAACGCCGTGATCAGGCGCACCGTTCCGCCGGCCAAGAGTTGATAATCGATCATGAGCCAGACATTGAGCACCGCTCCGACCAGTGTCGTATAGAGGGCGGTCGACATGCCGGCGATCAGCGTCGAGACCATCGGCGTGATGGCTTTGACGTCGGAGGCCTGTTCCGGATGGACGCCGGAGAGCGCGATAATGAAACCGACCACCGTGCCGATCAGGCCGAGCAGCACGAGGCTGCCGGCGACCTGCCGCACGACGGAGATGCGCTGCGCCAGCTTGAGACGCAGCGTCGAGGCGAGGATACCGCGCGTTTCGCCTTTGGAGCCACGAAGCAGGGCCATGTATTCCGCGACGCGCGAGGGGACGAGCGGATCGAAGGACCTAATCTGATTGAGTTCTTTGCTGGTCTGCAACACCTTGCGTCCACAGACCGCCAGCCCGCCGAGAAAGACCAGGAAGATGAGCGCCGAAATATAGGTCCCGTCGGCCACGAGCACCATGTCGATCAGACCTTGCATGTAGGCGGCGGCGAGCAGCGCGAACCCAAGGATGTTGATCAGCCCGAAACGCATTAGAAGAAGGAAATGGTATGGCTTTTCCTCGACCGCCTGGCTCCTGGACGTTAGCCATGCCAGTTGCTGCGCGGAATCGGCGTTATCCCGAACTTCTTCGGTGTCCTCTACGCTTGGCGCAGGTATTGGCTGTGCGGACGTGGTCGATAAAGCCATTCCCTCTTCCCTCACGTTTCAGACTCGGGCTGCAAGATCGGTCACAGTTCGTGACCGCGCGCGGTCCGGGGATTGCCCTTAAACTCGGATCATCCCTGCCCCATTGCCCGGGATGTATGCATGAATGCGGGCACACCAATGACTATGGGGAAGTACGGTTAATAAGATGTTAAACGGGGAGCCTCGTTGAGAGGCGTTACTCCTAGGGTAACCCCCTGATATGTGTAGGGTTTTCCCTTGCTTTCGGAGCCGCGCTTCACGCGGAAGTGACCCTGTACCCGGGTCCTGCCTATAGTGTGCGCAATCGACAGTTCTCGAGGGACTGGGCGCTAAGAAACATGCCGTCGCGTGGCCAACGGACCGGATCCGACCCCGCTTTTGCAACACAGGCGCAAGAGTCGGACTTGCCGCCGCACGAAACGGTAGGCCGCGAGGTCCGCCAGCCACCCTGACCGCAATAACGCTGGAGCGTTCCGCGAGCGCGGAGACAGTGGGTTCAGTGCGCCATGAGGACCGGAATCCCGGCCTCGGCCAGGATGTGGGAGGTGGCGCCGCCAAAGATCATCTGCCGCAGGCGGCTATGGGTGTAGGCGCCCTTGATCAGCAGATCGGCGCCCAGGGAGGAGGCTTCGGCCAGGATCGCCTCGCCACCGCTGCGCCCGCCGGCCGGGACCTCGCGCGCTTCCGCGGCAAGGCCATTGCGTTTCAGGTGGCCGGCCGCTTCGGCCGCGCTGGGGCCCGGCACCATGACGCCTTCGACCGAAAGGACCACGATCCGTTGGGCCCGGGCCAGGAACGGCATGGCGAAGGCTACGGTGCGGGCGGTCTCGGTGCTGCCGTTCCAGGAGACGACGATGGTTCCGCCCAGACTGGCCGGCGGCGCGGGTGGTGCGATCAGGATGGGCCGGCCGCTGTCGAACAGTAGGGTCTCCAGCGTACTCATCGCGGGCGCGCTGGCGCCGGTGCCCGGACGCCCCACGACGGCAAGGTCGAACAGCCGGGCGTACATGCCGACCGCCGCATCGCCCGGGGGATTGTCGGCGGTCCAGCCTGCCGTGACCCCGCTGCCCGCCGGCTCCCCCCCGCCAAGCGACACGCCCTTCTCGCGCAGGAAATCCTCGAAGGCCGCATGCGCGCGGACGCCGCGCTGGCGGTCTTCCTCTTCGAAGCTTTCCATAAGATCCGGGGTCGCCGCGGCATAGCCGCCGATGTCGGCCACCGCCATGCCGGACAGGGTACGGCGCACGTAGAGGCCTTCCAGGTGGCTGCTGAAGCGCCCGGCGGCGAGCCAAGCCGTCTCGAGCATGGACCGAAGCCCATCGCTTTCCTCGAGCGGCAGGAGGATCGACTTCATGGTCATCGCGGGCGCTCCGCGTCCTCCGGTACGATCGGCGGCGCAGGACGCCGCTTCGATGCCAGCTTACCCGAAAATCCGGACCAACGTCACCCGCCAAGCCCCCCTGGTAGAAACCGCGGTCCTAAACCAAATGTAGAGGGCGGATGGGTTAAACTTCAACGCGGACGCGACTATGTTATTGTGCGCCGCAGCATCAGTGCCGAGTGGCACAGCGGGCGTCCGCCAAGAAAGAACGTAGTGAGCAGGTGTTAGCGATGGCGAGGCTCTGGGCGGGTCTTAAAGACCGGATTACGGTGCTCCTGGCCGTTTTCCGGGTCAAACCGGCGCTTCCGGCCGTGGAAGCGGGGCCGGCCGCGCTGCGTCCCTGGGAGGCTTCCTATCCGGAAGGTGTTTCCTGGGACATGGAGATCCCGCTCCGTCCCGTTCCCGCGATCCTGGACGAAGCCGTCACCAAATGGCCGGAGCGGCCCTGCCTGGAGTTCCTGGGCAAGCGCTACACCTACGCCGAGGTGGGCGATCTGGTTGCCAAGGCGGCCAAGGGCTTCCAGGAACTGGGCGTCACCAAGGGGGTCAAGGTCGGGCTGTTCCTGCCCAATACGCCCTACTACGTCATCTGCTACCACGCGATCCTCAAGGCCGGCGGCACGGTGGTCAACTTCAACCCGCTCTATGCCGAACGCGGGATCGCGCGCCAGATCCGGGATTCGGACACCCGGATCATGGTGACCATGAATCTGAATACGCTCTATCCCAAGATCGCGCAGCGGCTCGAGGACACCTGCCTGGAGAGGGTCGTTATCTGCCGTATGAGCAAGGCGCTGGCCTTTCCCAAGCGGGCGCTGTTCATATTGTTCAAGCGGCGCGAGTTGACGGTCCCGATCCCGGACGACAAGGCGCATATCAGGTTCGGCAAGCTGATCGACAACGACGGCATTCCGCGCGCCGTGGATATCGATCCAGAGCGTGACGTCGCGGTCATGCAATACACCGGCGGCACGACCGGCACGCCCAAGGGTGCGATGCTGACCCACGCCAACCTCTACGCCAACACGGTGCAGACGCGGGCCTGGGCCACGGAGATCGAGCCGGGCGCGGAGAAGGTGCTGGCGGTTTTGCCGTTGTTCCACGTCTTCGGCATGACCGCGGTGATGAACGTGGGGCTGATGAGCGGCTCGGAGCTCCTGCTCATGCCGCGCTTCAAGCTGGCCGAGACGCTGGCGGCGATCGACAAGGAAAAGCCCACGATCCTCATGGGGGTGCCCACCATCTATTCCGCCATCAACGAGTCCAAGGAGCGGGACGAATACGACCTCTCCAGCCTGAAGTTCTGCATCTCGGGCGGCGCGCCCTTGCCGCTGGCCATCAAGACCAAGTTCGAGGAGGTTACGGGCTGCATCCTGGTCGAGGGCTACGGGCTGAGCGAGTCGGGCCCGGTGGTCACCATCAATCCCATCGGCGGCCTCAACAAGGAGAACTCGGCCGGCCTGCCCCTGCCCGGCACTCTGGTCGAGGTCCTCTCGCTGGAGGATTCGGATACGGTCCTGCCGCTCGGCGAGACCGGGGAGATTTGCGTTTCCGGTCCGCAGGTCATGGCCGGTTATTGGAACCAGGAGGCCGAGAGCGCCGTGGTGTTGCGCAACGGCCGGCTGCACACCGGCGATGTGGGCTACATGGACGAGCAGGGCTACGTCTATCTGATCGACCGGATCAAGGACCTGATCATTTCCGGCGGGTTCAACGTCTATCCACGCATGGTGGAGGAGGCTATCCACCTGCATCCTTCGGTGGCCGAAGCCGCGGTCTGCGGCGTGCCGGACAAGCACCGCGGCGAGGTGGTCAAGGCCTTCGTGACGCTGCGCGAGGGCGAGACGCTGACGGCGGGCGCGTTGCGCGTCTTCCTCAAGGACGCGCTCGCGCCCTTCGAGGTTCCGCGCAAGGTGGAGTTCCGCCAGTCGATCCCCAAGACCCTGGTGGGCAAGCCGCTGCGCCGTCAGCTCATCGCGGAGGAGCGGCTGCGCCTGGACGCCAAGGAAGCCGCCCACGCCGCGGCCCGGTCCCTGACCAACGGCGAGACGGAGCGAGACGGAGGCAGGGCGGCATGAGTCTGGACAAAATCACCAAGTCTTTCGAGGCGCGGCTCAATGATTTCGCCGGCCTGAACGCGCGCGTCATCTTCGACCTGGGCGATGACGGGGTCATCGCGGTGGATGCCACCGCCAGCCCGCCGGCGCTCAGTCACGAGGCGATCGAGGCGGACTGCACGATCCGGCTGTCGGCGGACAACATGGAGAAGCTGATCGAGGGCGCGCTCAATCCCATGATGGCCTACACCCTGGGCAAGCTGAAGATCGACGGCTCCATGGGGGTGGCGATGAAGGTCGCCAGCCTGCTCGAGGAATAGGGCACTCTCCGCTTAGTTTTACGCCTCGGCAGCCCCCCAACCTCTCACCTCACACATTCCCAAGCATGGTGCTCGTCGTACCGCGCCCGGCGGGCGGGCACGGCGGCCAAAAACCATTCGAGCCCAATGGAAATACACGTAACTATAGAATTTATGTAGATTTTATCGTCTAATAGTACACATGACGATTTGTACAGGAGGGCGCGGCATGGTCACGGTCTATTTCGCCACTAATCGGAATCTCACGGGCACGGCAGAAAAGCCCAGTTTCGGCAGCACTTTCAACGCGCACGGACCGCACGCGGTACGCTTTGGTTGGGCGGAGGTCACCGGGGATAAGTTGGAGGAGTTGGATATCAATGTCTGTGACGAGGTTCTCCAAACAGCCTCCGCCGCGGGCCAGGTATTCGGCAGCCGCGAGCTCTTCGGGCAGGTCATGCGTAAGATGGCCAAGCATTCCCGCGACACACTGATCTATGTCCACGGCTTCGGTTTCTCCTTCGAGGATGCGATTCGGCGCAGCGCCGCCTTGAAGCTGAAGTACTCTGCCGGCAATCCCATCAACGTCTTTGCCTTCACCTGGCCGGGCGACGGCAAGATGATCCCCTTCATTTCCTATTACAGCGACCGCAGCGATGCGCGGAACTCGGGCATGGCCATGGCCCGCACCTTCCTGTTCATGAAGGACTTCCTGGGGCGTATGCGCCTGAGCGATCAAGCCTTTTGCAACCAGCGCCTCCACGTGCTCGCCCATTCCATGGGCAACTACGCCCTGCGCCACGGTCTTCAGGGGATTCGCAACGAGCTGAGCGACAAGATTCCACGAATCTTCGACAACATCATTCTTGCGGCGGCGGACGAGGACGACGACGCCTTCGAGCTTGATGATAAGTTCCGCAAGCTTCCCCGGCTCGCCCGGCGGGTCCACATCTATTTCAGCCCGCACGACCGGGCGCTGCTCATCAGCGACAAGACCAAGCGCAATCCGGACCGCCTGGGCTCGGACGGACCGCGGCTGATCGATGACCTGCCGCGAAAGGTCGTGCTCATCGATTGCCGCGAGGTGGATCATGCCGAGGGCGACATTCAGGTCCACCAATATTACCGGCTGAAGCGCGAAGTGGTGGAGGACATCTCGGCGGTTCTCGCCGGGACGGCGCCCGAAGACATCGACCACCGCGAGCACAACACGGCGACGCGGACCTACCGCATAAGGCGCCGCTATGAGGGCGACGAGGGCACCTTGCCCGACCCGACCAAGGAGGTGGATGAAAAGCATGAACGCGAACGGCAGGAACGCGAGCGGCTGGAGCGTGATCGCGACCGGGGGCGCTGACCGGGCCCGGGCTTAGCACATCACCTTGTCCGAACCGCCGGCCAGAGCGCGCTCAACCCGGCGGTCCGGGGCCTTCGCCCGCCACTGCAAGGCCCATTTCACCGGCTTGCGCCGGCGCGGCGCCGCGGGCAAGCTCGAAACTGGGAGGTCGTCCTGATCCCATTTTGATGCTATATTCATAAGTAGGAATGCATCGAAGTCCCTTCCCCGCCATGAGCCGGCTGGAAGGGGAGAAGGGAGAAGCCGATGTTGAGCAGACGCGGATTTACGCTCTCGGCCGTCGCTTCCGGCGCGCTTGCCGCGTCCGGCGCCTTGGGGCGCACCGCCCGGGCAACGCATATCGAGCCGGAAATGGGTGACGATGGCCTGCACAAGCAGCCCTGGTTCCTGGAGTCCTTCCTGGAACTCTACGAGGACCTGAGCGAAGCGGCGGCAAACAACAAGCACTTGGCGGTGATGTGGGAGCAGAAGGGCTGCCCCTACTGCCGCGAGACCCACAGGGTCAATTTGGCCCGGCACGAGATCAGCGATTACATCAAGGCCAACTTCGAGGTCTTGCAGCTCAACCTCTGGGGCTCACGCAAGGTGACCGACTTCGACGGCAAGGTGATGGAGGAACGGGATATCGCCCGGCGCTGGAACGTGGTCTTCACGCCGACCATAAGTTTCTTCCCGAACGATCCCAATCTGGTCGAGGGCAAGACCGGCGGGGACGCCGAGATCATGCGCATGCCCGGCTATTTCAAGCCCTACCACTTCCTCTCCATGTTCGAGTACGTGCGCATGGCGAAGTACAAGGAATTGTCCTTCCAGAAATACATCCAGATCAAGTTCGAGGAGCTGAAGAAGCAGGGCAAGAAGCCCACGATCTGGTAACCGTGCCAGAGTTGCCCTAGAACCAGGCTTCCTCGGGCGCCATGATGGGCTTGGCGCCGGCGTTGATCATGGCGAAAAGGCCCGAGGACTGCGGCAGCAGCCGCGTCATGTAGAAGCGCGCGGTGGCCAGCTTGGCCTTGTGGAAGTCCTCGCGCGCGTCTTCCGGCATCTCCAGGATCTTCTTGGCCGTAAGCGCCCAGACGTAGGCCAGCGCGGTCAGCGCGAAGAGGCGCAGATAATCCGTCGCCGCGGCGCCCGCCTCCTCCGGGTCGCGCAGGCCCTGCTGGGCGACCCAGGCGGTCGCCTGTTGCAGGCGGCCGAAGACCTTGGCCAGCGGGAGGACGAACTCGGCCAGTTCGGCGTCGGCCTGGTTCTCCTCGATGAAGGCGAAGACCGGGTGGAAGAAGCGGCGCAGCATGCGCCCCACGTGGCGCGGCAGCTTGCGTCCCACCAGGTCGAGCGCCTGGATTCCGTTGGTGCCTTCATAGAGCTGGGCGATGCGCGCGTCGCGCACCAGTTGCTCCATGCCGTGTTCGCGGATGTAGCCGTGGCCGCCGAAGACCTGCACGCCGAGGTTCGCCATATCGAAGCCCACGTCGGTGAAGAAGGCCTTGACGATCGGGGTCATGAGCGCCACCAGGTCGTCGGCCTCCTGGCGCCTGTCTTCGTCCGCGTGCTTCTCGGCGACATCCACCGCCATGGCGATCCAGAGCCCCAGCGCCCGGCAGCCCTCGATGTAGGCGCGCATGGTGAGCAGGTTCTTGCGCACGTCCGGGTGCACCAGGATGGGATCGGCCGGCTTGTCGGGGAACTTGGCGCCCTTGAGTGAGCGGCCCTGCAGACGCTCCCTGGCGTAGGCGACGGCCGACTGGTACGCGGTCTCGGCCAGGCCCAGGCCCTGGATGCCCACGTCGAGGCGCGCAACATTCATCATGGTGAACATGGCGCGCATGCCCGAGTGCGGCGCGCCCACGAGATAGCCCTCCGCCTCCTCGAAGTTCATGACACAGGTGGACGAGGCCTTGATGCCCATCTTGTGTTCGATGGAGCCGCAGGCGACTCCGTTGCGCGGGCCCGGCGTGCCGTCGGATTTGACCAGGAACTTGGGCACGAGAAAGAGCGAGATGCCTTTTATGCCCGGCGGCGCGTTGGGCAGCTTGGCCAACACCAGATGCAGGATGTTGTCGGTCAGGTCGTGCTCGCCGGCCGAGATGAAGATCTTGGTGCCGGTGATCTTGTAAGCGGGCTCGCCGTCGGGCCCGGCCGCTCCGTTGGGCACCGCCTTGGTGCGGATCAACCCCAGGTCCGTGCCGCAATGAGACTCGGTCAGGCACATGGTGCCCGACCAGGTGCCATCCACCAGCTTGGGCAGGAAGCAGGTCTTGAGGCCGTCGGAGCCGTGCATGGACAGGGCGTTGTAGGCGCCGTGGCTCAAGCCCGGGTACATGCCGAAAGAGACGTTGGTCGCGCAGATCAGCTCCTTGAGGATGATCTCCAGCGTCATGGGCAGGCCCTGACCGCCGTATTCGGGATCGCAGGCCAGCCCGGTCCAGCCTCCCTCGGCGAAGGCCTTGTAAGCCTCCTTGAAGCCCTCGGGCGTGCGCACCACGCCGTTCTCGAAAGTGCAGCCTTCCTCGTCGCCCGAGCGGTTGAGCGGCAGGAGCTCGTTCTCGCAGAACTTGGCCGCCTCCTCGAGCACCGCGTCCATCAGGTCGCGGCTCGCCTCCTCGTAGCCGGGCAGGGCGGCAACCTCGGATTCGTAACCGAGCAGGTCGTAGAGCACGAAGCGGATGTCGTCGAGAGGTGCGGCGTAGGTGACCATGAACCTATCTCTGCGAAATCAGTTTCTGAGCGGTTTGCCGGTTTCCAGCGTGTGTTCCATGCGCGCCAGGGTCTTGCCGGTCTTGACCAGCGCCATGAAGGCCTTGCGCTCCAGCTTGAGCAGCTCCTCTTCCGCCACCGGCTCGGTGAGGTCGGCGCCCGGGCCGCCGGTCAGGAGTTCGGCCAACTCACCCGTCACGACCTCGTCGTGGGGCGTGGTCAGGCCCTGGAGGCTGAAGCCGTGCAGCGCGCGATTCAGCGCCGCCTTGCCCGAGGGGCCGGGCAGGGTGAGTTGCGCCGGCTCGGGCGGCTGGTAGCCCTCGACCAGTTCCAGCGCCTTGGCCTTCGCTTCCGACAGCAGGCGCTCGCGGTTGAAGGTGATGCCGTCGCTCTCGCGCAGGAAGCCCAGCTCCTTGGCCTCGAAGGCGGATTTGGCCACCTTGGCCAGGCCGATGGTCTCGAAGGCGGCGGCGACCGGCGGCATGGGCCCCTTGGGCCGCTTCGGGTCGGCCGCCAGGCGCGTCAGCATCTCGGTGCAGCCGCCCCAGGCGGGCACGAGGCCGACGCCGACCTCCACCAGCCCGACGTAGCTCTCGGCATGGGCCTGCACCGCGTCGGCATTGAGCAGGATCTCGCAGCCGCCGCCCAGCGCCAGGCCCGACGGGGCGGCGACCACCGGGAAGGGCGCGTGCTTGAGTTTGCGATAGGCTTTCTGGCCCTGCTCGAGCATGCCCTCGATCATGGGCCAGAGCGCGGTGTTGGCGGCGAAGAGCGCCAGACCGATGTTGGCCCCGGCCGAGAAGTGGGAACCCTCGTTGTAGATGACCAGCGCCTTGTGATCCTTCTCCACCCTCTTGATCGCTTTCTCGATCATGGCGACCACGTCGGGATCGATGGTGTTGAGTTTGGTGTGCACTTCGAGGCAGACCACACCGTCGCCGATGTCCCAGAGACTGGCCGAGGCGTTCTTCGCCAAGGGCTCGGACGCGCGCTTGATGTCTTCCAGCAGCAGCACCCCCTCGGGCCGCGGCAGGTCCGCGTAATTACCCTCGACGGTGAGATATTGCAGGCGGCCCTCCTGCGTGCGGTAGAAGGCGCCGGCCTCGGCCGCGCTCTTGAGCAGCGGCGGCACCGCCATGCCGTCGGCCTCCAGGCGCTCGGCGAACCAGGCCGCGCCCAGTTGGTCGATCAACTCGAAGGGCCCGTATTTCCAGGCGTAGCCGAGCTTGAGCGCGCGATCGACGTCGTAGACCCCATCGGCGATCTCCGGCACGTGAGTCGCCGCGTAAGACAAGACGTGCGACAGTACGGTCCAGGCGTAACGCCCGCCCCGGTCCTCGTGCTCGACCAGCGCCTTGAGCCCGCCGGCCTTGCTCGCGTCCAGGCTTTCCAGCACCGGCTTGGCGGCGGGCGCGTACTCGCCGGTCTCCAGATTGAGCGCCTCCTTGACCCGCTTGCCGCCGTCCTTGTTGAGCCGATAGAAGCCGCCCTTGCCCTTGCGCCCGGTGTAGCCGGTCTCGATCATGCGATCCATCAGCGGCCACTTTCGGCGGTGGCTGTGATAGGCGTCGCCCTCGGGCAAGGTGGCGGCAAAGCTCGCGTCCACCTTGGGCTTGAGGTCGATGCCCACCAGATCGAGCAGGCCGAAGATTCCGGTCTTGGGAATTCCCAGTGGGCGCGACATCACGGCATCGGCCTCCTCGACGGTCAGCTTGAGGTCTAGCGCGGCGTTGACCGCGACCTGCATCCAGACGCTGCCGATGCGGTTGGCGACGAAGCCCGGCGTGTCCTTGCAGACGACCACTCCCTTGCCCAGGCGCCGGTCGGCGAAATCGGCGAGCTCTTCCAGCGCGCCGGGCCGGGTCTTCTCCCCGGCCAGGAGTTCGAGCAGGCGCATGTAGCGCGGCGGGTTGAAGAAATGGCTGATCAGGAAGTCGCGTGCGAAACGCTCGGGAAGGCCTTCGATCAGCAGCTTGAGCGGCAGGGTGGAAGTGTTGGACGAGACCAAGGAGCCTTCCTTGCGCACCTCTTCCACCTTGGCATAGAGCGTGCGCTTGATCTCCAGGTCCTCCAGGACCGCCTCGATGATCCAGTCGGCTTCCGACAGCTTGGCCAGGTCGTCCTCGGTGTTGCCCGGGGTGACCAGCCTGGCCGCGGCCTTGTGCATGAAGGGCGCGGGCTCGGTCTTGAGCATGCGCTTGATGGCGCCCTCGGCCAGGGCGCTGCGGCTGCCGCCGTTGGTCGAGGGGATGTCCAGCAACAGGACGGGAATACCCGCATTGGCGATCTGCGCGGCGATGCCGGCGCCCATGACCCCGGCGCCGATGACCGCGGCCTTTTCGATGGGCATCAGGCCGCCTCCAGGACCGTGGCGATGCCCTGGCCGCCGCCGATGCATTGGGTGGCGAGCGCCAGGGCCTTGCCCTCGCGCCGCATGATCTCGGCCGCCTTGCCGGTGATGCGCGCACCCGTCGCGCCCAAGGGATGGCCGAGCGCCAGCGCCCCGCCGTCGATGTTTATCTTGGCCGGGTCCAGGCCCAGTTCGTCGGCGCAGGCCAGCGCCTGGGAGGCGAAGGCCTCGTTGAGCTCGATCACGTCGATGTCGTCTATCTTGAGCCCGGCGCGCTCCAGGGCCTTGCGCGAGGCCGCCACCGGCCCGATGCCCATGATCTCGGGATCGCAGCCGGCCACGGCGATGGCGCGCAGGCGCGCGAGCGGCTTGAGCCCGTTGACCTTGGCGTAATCCTCGGTGGTGACGAGGACGGCCGCTGCCCCGTCGGTGAGCGGCGAGGAGGTGCCGGCGGTCACGCTCCCGTCCGTCTTGAAGGCGGGCTTTAGTCCAGCCAGCGCCTCGGTCGAGGTCTCGGGCCGGATGCAGCCGTCTGTCTCGACCACGTGATTGCCGTGACGGATCGCCACGATCTCGCCGGCCAACCTGCCCGACTCCCGCGCGTCGGCGGCCCGCCGGTGGCTTTCCAAGGCGAACTCCTCCTGGCGCGCGCGCGCGATGCCGTACTTGTCGGCTACGTTCTCGGCTGTCTCGCCCATGGAGATATAGGCCTGGGGGAATCGATCGGCCAGGCCCGGGTGGAGCAGGGGATTGAAGCCGCCCTGGGGTACCCGGCTCATGGACTCCACGCCGGCGCAGAGGAAAGCCTCGCCGGCGTCCATCTGGATGGCGCCCGCGGCCATGTGGATCGACTGCATGGAGGAGCCGCAGAAGCGGTTCACCGTTGTGCCGGCCACGTTGAGCGGCAGGTCCGCCAGGAAGCCGATGAGGCGCGCCACGTTGAGGCCCTGTTCACCCTCGGGAAAGGCGCAACCGACGATCAGATCCTCGATGTCGGCCGGGTCGATACCGGTCTTCTCCAGCAGGCCGCGCACCACCTGGGCGGCCAGCTCGTCGGGCCGGACCTTGGTGAGTTCGCCCTTGCCGGCGAAATGGAACGGAGAGCGGGCGTAGCCCGCGATGACCACGGATTTGTGCATGGGAAGCACCCTTCTGTCGAATCGCGCGCATGCGGCGAGGAATCGTACCAGATTCTTCACCCCTAGACGAATTTGGTCACGGAAGCGTTAAACCGCGCGGCACTCTGCGATTCGGTTCCTAGACGTCCGGCATCTTGAACGGCTGCGCCTGCTCATAGGCGCGGGCGGCGCGCAAGTCGAACTCGGGGTGCGGGACGCCGTCCAGGCCGCAGCCCGTCTCGTAGTGCAGGGGGTTGATTTCAAGGGAATCCACCGTCCGAGAAAACCGTCACCGCGCAACCGCGTTCCAAAGGCCCTCCGCGATGCAGGCCGGAATCGGACGTTACAGTGACGCAAGGGTTAAGCACGGTTAGGATCAGGTCCTATCTTTTTTAACCTCGCGAAGCATAGTCTCGACGGCTGCCTTCAAGGGCGCAAGGTCTGCCGTCACGATCTGCCAGATGCGATGGTCCATGACCTGATCGTAGGCGTGGCGCAGCACATTGCCCAAATCGGCCACGCCCCGCCAGTCGATGTTCGGGTGCTTCTCCTTAAGCGCATCGGGGACATGGCGCGACGCCTCGGAGAGGCGCTCCAGATATCGCTCGACCGCCGCGGCCAAATCCGGTTCCGCGGCGTAGTCATCCAATGACTTACCGGTAGTCAGGCGCTCGATGGCGCTCAGCGCCTCGCGCATTTGGCCCAGCCGGTCAAGGATTCGCTGGTCGGACATCATAGAACCTGCACGGCTTCGCGTTCGATTTCCTCGCGAAACCGGGGGCGCAAGTCCTCGCGCACGATGACATCTGCCTCGCAGCCGAAAATGTCGCACAGGAAAACGCGCAGGCTGGCCAGGTCGATCAGTGAAAATTTCCGGCCGGGCTCGATGTCCACGACGACGTCAATGTCGCTGCCCGGACGTGCCTCGCCCCGGGCCGTAGAGCCGTACAGGTCGAGGCGCGCCACACCGCGCGCCCGCAGTTCCTCTGCGTGGTTCCGCAATATCCTAACGGCATCCTCTTGGTTCATGGCCCTATTCTGTGAAGAGTATCGCGAGAACGCAAACATTCCGCTCATTCATCTTCGATCGCCCGCTGCCTCCGCCGCTAAATCGCCGGCATCTTGAAGGGCTGCACCTGCTCGTAGGCCCGCGCGGCGCGCAGGACCAGGGAGTCGGCGTACAGCGGGCCGACGATCTGCAACCCCGCCGGCAGGCCGTCCCTGGTCAGGCCGCAGGGCACGCTGGCCGCCGGCTGGCGCGTCAGGTTGAAGGGATAGGAAAAGGGCGTCCAGTCGACCCAGCGGTCCTGTCGCTCGTAGTCGGGCGGAGACTCCTTGCCCGCCTCGAAGGCCGGAATGGGCAGGGCCGGGGTGAGCAGAAGGTCGTAGGTCGCGTGGAAGCGGTTCATGGCGAGGCCGATGGCTTCGCGCACCTTGACCGCCCCGAGATAGTGGCTGAGCGAGTAGGTCGCGCCCTCGGCGGCGACTTCCCTGATGCCCGGTTCGAGCAGCGCCCGCTGTTCCGGGCTCAGGGAGTCCACGAGGACCGCGGCGCCCGCGAACCAGTGCGTGCGGAAAGTGCCGGCGCAGTCGGGCAACTCAGGCTCCGCCTCCTCGACCTTGGCGCCCAGTTCTTCGAAGCGCCGGGCGGCGGCGGCCACCAGCGCCGCGATCTCCGGATCCACCTGGCTGCCGCCGAGTGTGGGGCTGAAGGCGATGCGCAGGCCCTCGACGCCGTCGTCGAGGCCCGCCGTGTAGTCGGCCGCGGCACCCGCGCCTTGCACCGGCAGGGCGTACCAGTCGCGCACGTCGGGCTCGGAAATGACGCTGAGCATGAGCGCGGCGTCGGTCACGCTGCGGGTCATGGGGCCGATGTGGGCCAACGTCCCGAAAGGACTCGCGGGAAAGACGGGAACCCGGCCGAAAGTCGGTTTCAGGCCGAAAATCCCGGTAAAGCCCGCCGGAATGCGAACCGAGCCGCCGCCATCGCTGCCGATGGCGAGCGCCCCCATGCCCGTGGCTACCGCTACTGCCGCGCCGCCGCTCGAGCCGCCCGGTGTGCGCTCCGGGTTCCAGGGGTTGCGCGTGATCCCGGTGAGCGGGCTGTCGGTGACCCCCTTCCAGCCGAACTCCGGCGTCGTGGTCTTGCCGAGCAGCACGGCGCCGTGCTCGCGCAGGCGGGCGACACAGGGTGCGTCCTCGTCCCAAGGCTGATCCTCGGCAACGGTCTTGGAGCCGCGCAGTGTGGACCAGCCCTTGGTCAGGACCAGGTCCTTGATCGATGTGGGTACCCCGTCGATGCGCCCGCGCGGCGCCCCGATTCGCCAGCGTTCCTCCGACTGGCGGGCATCCGCGAGTGCGCGATCCGCATCGACCAGCCGGAAGGCATTGAGCTTCGGATTGAGCGTCTCGATACGCTGGAGCGCCGCGCGTGTGACCTCGACCGGCGAGAGGTCGCCGTCGCGGTAGCGGACGGCCAACTCGCTGGCCGAGAGATAGGCTAATTCCTTGGACATGGCCGCGTGCCTCCCAGGGACCGATTCCTGGCACGCGGGGCCGCGCTTGTCGAGACGGGTCGAGGCCCCGGCCTCACGGGCGGCCTGGTCAGGCGGGATGCCTGGGGGCCCCGATACGTATAACTAGAGAAATAACTAAAGAGATTTGCCCAAGAATTGCCACGGAGCCGTGGTCAAATAGCCGTTAGAGGAGGCCCCGGAGGCCCGTGACCACGGGGCGCGAAAGAAGGAAATAGACCATGCGGAGGCTACGATCCGGTGTTTTGGCACTGCTGTTGGCCCTGGGTGTGGCCGTGGCCGCCCCAGGCTATGCCCTGGCTATCCACGGGGAGAGCGAACGGGATCAGGCCGAGGAGATGGCCCGGGACGCCATGGAGCAGCTCATGAAGGCGCTTGAGCTGTTCATGGACTCCATCCCCCAGTACGAAGCCCCCGAGTTCAACGAAGACGGGGACATCATCATTCGCCGCAAGCGGAAGCAGAGGGACAGGCACGAAGCCCCGGACCATTCCGGCAGGGACAGAACCTCGACCTAGGAATACCGGCCGTCACGCCGCGTTCGAGGCGCTCACGTTACGTTCGGCGGGCAGGCGAATGGTGGCAACGGTTCCCTTCCCGAAGACGCTTTCGATGGTCAGGCTGCCGCCGTGCAACTCGACCAAGGTCCTGCTGAGGGGCAAGCCCAGGCCGGTGCCCTCGTGGGTCCGATTGAGCGACGAAGCGGCCTGGGCGAAGGGCTCCATCACCCGCTCGATATCCTTCTGGTCGATTCCGATGCCGGTATCGAAGACCCGTATCGCGACGCCGTCGTCCTGTTCCACCGAAAGCTTGACGGTAACGCCGCCTTTCTGGGTGAACTTGACCGCGTTGGACAGCAGGTTGAGCAAGACCTGTTTCAGCCGCAGCTTGTCGCCGTGGACCTGAACCGGATGCGGCGGCAGATCGGTCTCGAAATACAGACTCTTCTCGCTGGCGCGTGGCTGGAGCAGGCGCAGGCAGGCCTCTATCAGCTCGGACAGGTCCAGTTCGTCCTCGGCCAGGTCGATCATGCCGGCCTCTGCCTTCGAAACGTCCAGGATGTCGTTGATGATCTCCAGGAGGTGAACGCCGCTGGCCCGGATGTCTTCGGCATACTCCCCATAGTTGGGATGCCCCATCTTGCCGAATAGCTCCTGGGCCATGATTTCGGAGAAGCCGATGATGGCATTGAGCGGCGTGCGCAGTTCGTGGCTCATGGTGGCCAGGAACTCGCCCTTGCTGCGGTTGGCGAGTTCGGCCGTCTCCTTGGCTGTCAAAAGCTCCCGCTCGGCCTGGGCGCGCTCGATCACCCGCCCGATCTGCTTGCCGATATGGGTCGTGACCTCGAGGATCGCGTCGTCGGGCTCGATCACGTCGGCGGTATAGAACTCCAGAACCGCGGCAACCTCCGAGCCGACGAGAACGGGGAAGGCGAATCCTGCCCTGACTTCGATAACGTCCACCACCCGCGCGCGTTGGAAATTCGCGTCCTTTGTCACGTCGGAGATCCAGACCGCTTTCTTCTCGGCAAGCACCCGGCCCGGCAGACCGACACCCTCGCCGAAACTGATCGCCATAGTGATTCTCCGGAAATTCTCGAAAGCCTGCGGATCGTCGAGGTGCCAAATCGTGGATGGGGCCAGCTCTCCGCTTGCATCGCTTGTCAAGAGATAGGCATGGCCGATGGGCCATCGGATGTATCTGCAAATCTCCCGCAAGCAGATCTCCAGGGCGTCCTCGACGCCGGTGGCCTCATTGGCTGCGGCGGCGACCACCTTTGACAACTCGATAAAACCGGTCTTCTGGCGCAATGCCTCATCGGCCTGCTTGCGTGCGGAGATGTCGCGAAGGGCGCCGATGAAAAGCCGCTTGCCGTGGTGGTGCATCTCGCTGACCGTCACCTCGATATCGATCTCGGTGCCATCCGCCGCGAGGCCGATCACCTCGCGTGCGCCCAGACCAAGGACCCTCGCCTCGCCGGTGGAGAGGTATCGTTGGATGTGCCGGTCGTGGTTCTCCCGGTCCTCTCCGGTCATGAGAACCGACACGTTGACGCCCATGAGCTGGTCCGCGCTGTAGCCGAAGAGCGTTTCCGTGGCCGCGTTGGTAGACTGGATGATGCCGCCGTCGTCCACGATGACCAGGGCGTCCGCCACGTTATCCATGACCGTGCGAATGCGCTCCTCGCTGTCACGCAGGGCCTCTTCGGCGCGTCGGCGCTGGAACTCGATTCCGATCCACTGGGCGATGAGCCCGATGAAATCCTTGTGCCAGGACTCAGGCGTTGCCTGTTTGTCGTCCATGGCGAAGATGTGGCCGACCACGTTGCCGTTGGCATCGACGAAGGGATGGCCGTGATAGCTGGTGGCGCTCATCTCCGCCAAGATGGAGAGCTCGGGGAACAGTTCCGATAACTTGTCTGAGAAAAAACAGTACCCGCCGGCTTCGAGGACCTTGCCGCCAGGAGTCGACTCATAGTCGAACCGCGGAATCTCCTCCGGCCAGCCGGGACCTTGGACTGTTAGTATCCGGAGTTTTCTCCCCTGGTCGATCAACCCGATTCCGGACCAGCGGCAGCCCAGTCCCACCGCAAGCGCCTCGGCTGCCGCCTCGACGGAGGGGCGCCCATGCGTGTCGCTTTCGACCAGCATGGCCAAGGCCTCCCCCCGGCGCTTCAACGCCGTGACGTCGGTCCAGGATACGACGGTGGCCCCGTCCGCGGCCTTGCGTTCGCTGATCTGCACCCAGCGCCCGTCGTGAAGCTGCTGTTCGATTGGCGTTTCGGAGGGGTTCCGGTGATAGGCCAGGCGTTCCTGGATGTAGGCCTCGCGCTCGCTGTCCGGCACCGAGTACACGCCAAGCCTGGCGGCCGAGCACACAATGTCCTCGAAGCTCGTACCCGGCACCATGAGGTCGCCGATCTCGGGATAGATGACGGCATGCTTGCTGTTGCAGTAGACCAGGCGGTCTGCCGCATCGAACAGCGCCGCCGCGTGAGGCAGGCTCTCGAAGGCGTTGCGCAGGCTCTGGTCGAGTTTGGCTGCTTCTTGCTTGGCTTCGATTTCCGCCGTGAGGTCGGTGCCGGTGCCTCGGTAGCCCTTGAATTCGCCGTCCGGCCCGAAAGTGGGCTTGCCGCTGATCCGCAGGTACCGAGGGCGTCTATCGGCGCCCAGCAGGGTATATTCGAAATTTAGAAAGGGGCGCCGGGCGTCCAGGTCCGCAAGATGCTGTTGCCAGGCGGGATCGTCCGGATCGCCGCCCAGGAGCTCGCGCCGCGTCTTGCCGAGAAGAGTGTCGGGATCGAGGCCAAGGACCTCCTCGATTCGGTCCGAGAAATAGTTGAAGCGGAGATCGGGGCCGGTCTCCCAGATCCAGTCGCCGGCGACTTCCGCGATGTCGGCGAAGCGTTGCTTCGATTCCTGGACCCTGTCCTTTGCCCGCGATCTCTCCAGATGCTCGCGCTGCTGCGTCACGAAGATCAGGCTCATCATGGTGAACAGCGAGACGCCGTAATGCGTAAAGCTTTGCCAGCCGTCAGAGGAGAAGTGCGTGACGTCCGCGTGCAGACCCAGGGCTTCGCTTGCGTGGGACAGCAGGCCGGCGACGGCCAGTGAGAGAGCGAACAGGGCGATGAGATAGGTCGGCTCGCCGTCGCGGCGGTAGCCCCGCCAGACGGCCCAGGCCGTCCCGCCCAAGGCGAGCGCCGCCAGGATGCTGAGCCCCGCGACGGCCGGCGCCTCCGATATCGGCAGAAACGGCGCCCCGGCGATGAAGAGGGCGGTCAGCCCGGCGCCCGCAAGGGTCAGCCGGGCCCGGGCGTGCTGCTCCATGAATTTCAGGGCGCCGCCAAGGACG
>JAZGBC010000139.1:0-4814 GCA_036444495.1 Kiloniellales bacterium | reverse complement strand
AAGGCAAACCCCAGGATAACCAGAAGCTGACCGGTCGCGGACCTGGTCCGGGCCGAGAGCCGGGCAACCACCTCTTTCTCCACGCCGCGCTCGCCGTCGCTGACGGTGAGGGTCAGGCGCTTGCCCTCCAGCACCGTATCATCGGGCGCGCTCAGGGCGGCCACGCGCAGCAGGGCGCTGCGCCCGCCGTCCCCCAGGGCCACCTTGGGCTTGCCGAAGACGAAACCGGGCGGGCCTTCGACCATCACGTCGGGCGCGGCGAAAGGCGTCTCCGAGCGCGCGAACACCTGGAGCACGGGCCGCTCCAGCGTGCCGGTCAGCACCGCCCGCTCGATGCTCAGGCCCACCGCCGTCCCGTCGCCGGGCACCAGCGCCCGGTAGCCGTCGATGAGCGCCGCATCGGGCCCCGGTCCGCCCGCCACACCCGGCAGGATCAGGCTGAGCCCGGCCTCCAGGGGGATGCAGATTTCCTTGCAGGTCAGGTAGTTGACCTTGGCCTGGATGACCACCGGCTCGCCGGGCCGCTCGGGCCGGGCGTCGACCGGCAGGATGACCTCTCCGGTATAGCCGAAGGTCTCGATGCCGAAGAGCTCGAAGCGGTGCGGTACCGGCCAGCGCAGTATGGCCTCGGCCAGGTTGTGCGAGCCGCTCCAGTCCACGTTCGGCGGATAGCCGGCCTCCCCGGGCGAACGCCAGTAGATCTTCCAGCCCGGCCGGAGTTGGAACTGCAGGCCCAGATTGAGCGTCCCGGATCCGCCGGCCGGGGCATCGCCCGCAAGCAGGCGGATGCGCGACTGCCCGTGGTCGACCCAGGGGGTCGCCGCCCCCCAGGCCGGGCCGAAACCAGCCAGAAGGCCTGTGGATAAGCTTAGAAGCAGGGCGGCCAGGGCCGCGGGAAACCGTATAAACCTGGCCATGTGGAGCCTCGTACTTCCAAACACTCGTTAACGCCAATTCCAGATATATATAGTATGTTTACGATGTCTTACCCCGGTCACATTTGCGTGTTGGGGTAGGAATCGGATCACCGGAGTAAAGCAACGGATCAGCCCCATGGCCCAAAGCCAACAGCCGACACCGCCGGAAGAAGGTTACCTCACCGGACAGCTCCTCATCGCCATGCCCAGCATGCGCGACCCGCGCTTCGCCCGCTCGGTCATCTACCTCTGTGCGCACAACGCAGAGGGGGCCATGGGCCTGGTGATCAACCGCCTGGTCGGGTCGGTTACCTTCCCGGACCTGCTCAAGCAGCTGGAGATCGAAGCGCCGGACGCCTCCGACGAGATCCGGGTTCACTTCGGCGGGCCCGTGGAATCGGGCCGGGGCTTCGTCTTGCATTCGGGCGAATACACGCACGACTCTACCCTCCAGGTGGCCGACGAGGTCTCGCTCACGGCGACGGTCGACATCCTGCAAGATATCGCCCGCGGACGGGGCCCGGAGCGCAGCCTTCTCGCCCTGGGCTACGCCGGCTGGGGTCCGGGGCAGCTCGATTCCGAGATCCAGTCCAATGGCTGGCTGAACGTGACGGCGGATTCGGGCCTGGTCTTCGACAACGAGCTGGATTCCAAGTGGGAGCGGGCCATCGCGAAGTTGGGCATCGACATCTCGCTGCTCTCCGGGGAAGCGGGCCACGCCTGATACCAAGGGCTCCTAACCGTCCTGACCAGCCGCGAATTCCTGACGCAGCATGGCGAAGAGCTGGTGGTCCTGCCAGCGCCCGTTGATCCGCAGGTATTCCCGCGCGAAGCCTTCTTCCCGGAAGCCGCACTTGAGGAGCAGCCCGCGGCTGGTTTCGTTGTTCGGCAGGCAGGCGGCCTCCACCCGGTGCAGGCCGAGGCGGGTGAAGGAAAATTCCAGCACCGCCATGAGCGCATCGCTCATATAGCCCTGGCGGCGGAAAGGCGAACCGATCCAGTAGCCCAGCGTCGCCGACTGGGCCACCCCGCGGCGCAGGTTGGACAGGGTGATCCCGCCGACGAGTTCGCCGTCCTCGTGGCGGAAGATCAGGAAACTGTAACTGAGACTCTGGCGCATCTCCGCCTTGTACAGGCGCAAGCGCCGGCGGAAGGCGCCGCGCGTGAGCGCGTCGTGTGCCCAGGTCGGCTCCCAGGGAACGAGAAAATCGCGGCTTTCGGCGCGCAGGGCGGCCCAGTTACGCCAGTCACGCTGCACCGGAGGACGCAGGGTGACCCGGCCGTGGTGCAGCCGGAGTCCCCGGGCCGGGCCGATGCGGAAGCGCTGGAACCGCACGGGGGCCCTCGTCAGTTGAGGCGGGCAGCGACCCGGTCGAAGGCCTCCACCCGGCCGATGGGACCGAGGCTGGCAAGCGTGAGCCGGCTCGTGGACAAGCGCGCGGCAAACCGTTTCGCGGCGGCCACGTCCACGGCCTCGATCTTGGCCACGGTTTCGCTCACCTTGAGCGGCCGGCCAAAGATCATCAGTTGCTGCGCCAGTTGCTCGCAACGGGCGCCGGTGCTCTCCAGACTCATGAGGATCGAGGCCTTGAGCTGGGCCCGCGCGCGCGCGACCTCCTCCTCGCCCACTTCACTCGATACCTTGCCCAGCTCGTCACAGACCACGGGGATCAACTCCCCGACCTCCTGCTCGCCAGTGCCGGCGTAGATGCCGAACAGGCCGCCGTCCCGGTAGGGCGAAACAAAGGAATAGATCGAATAGACCAGGCCCCGCTTCTCCCGCACCTCCTGAAACAGGCGCGAGGACATGCCGCCGCCGAACAGCGTGGAGAAGACCGAGGCGGTGTAGTAGTCGTCATCCATGTAACCCACCGAATCGAAGCCGAGCAGCAGGTGCACCTGCTCCAGCTTGCGCCCCTCCCGGTAGTCGCCGCCCTGGTATTCGGCGGGCTTGGCCTGGGTTTCCGCCTGGCGCGGCAGGGAGTCGAAGGCCTCGGTGACAAGCTCGACGAAACGCCGGTGTTCGATCTTGCCCGCGGCCGCCAGCACCATGGAATCGGCGCAGTAGTGGCGCGTCATGTAATCCTTCAGCGTCTCGCGGCCGAGCCCGCCGACGATCTCGCTCGTGCCCAGCACGGGCCGGCCCAACGCCTGGCCGGGATAGGCGGTCTCCTGGAAACGGTCGAAGATGTTGTCATCGGGGGTGTCGAAGGCCTGGCCGATCTCCTGCAGGACCACGGCGCGCTCGCGCAGCAGTTCCTCTTCGTCGAAGGTGGGGTGCTGCAGGATGTCGGCGATGATATCGACGGCCAGCGGCGCATCGTCTGCCAGAACCTTGGCGTAGTAGGCCGTGTTCTCACGGCTGGTGTAGGCGTTCAGGTGCCCGCCGACCGCCTCGATCTCCTCGGCAATATCGTAGGCCGAGCGCCGTTCGGTTCCCTTGAAGGCCATGTGTTCCAGCAGGTGGGCGACCCCGTTGATCTCGGCCGGCTCGTGGCGGGTGCCGGCCCCGATCCAGGCGCCCAGCGACACGGTCTCGACGGTCTCCATCGTGTCACTGGCCACCGTCAGGCCGCTCTCCAGGCGGGTCACCTCGACAGTCATGCCGCCCCCGTCATGCGGCCGGGCGCGGGGCGGGCGCCCTCGCGCACGAAGGCCTGCACCGCCGCAAGCTCGTTGGGCAGCACGTTCAGGCTTTCGGCCCGCTCGTAAAGATCGGCCAGGCGGGAGGGCAGCGCCGGGCGGACGCCGGTCGCCTTTTCCACGGCGTCGGGAAACTTGGCCGGATGGGCGGCGGCCAGCGCGACGATGGGCGTCCGTGGATCGTCGAGCGCCGCCGCCCTTGCCCGGGCCGCCGCCACTCCGACCGCCGTGTGGGGATCGATCAGCTCGCCGGTTTCCCGGTGGGTACGGGCGATCTCGGCCAGGGTCCGCTCGTCGTCGCAGCGCTCGGCCTCGAAGAGCTCCAAGGCCCGGGCCCAGCGCGCCTGACCCAGATCGAGCATCCCGGTCTTGCGGAATTCCTCCATGGCCATGGCCACGGCCGCGCCCTCGCCGTCGTAAAGGTCGAACAGCAGGCGCTCGAAGTTGCTGGAGATCTGGATGTCCATGGAGGGCGAGAGGCTGGGCACCACCTCCTCCATGGTCATGGCCCCGGTCTTGAAGAAGCGGGTCAGGATATCGTTGCGGTTCGAGCCGACGATGAACTTGGCCAGCGGCAGGCCCATGCGCTTGGCGGCATAGCCCGCATAAACGTTGCCGAAATTGCCCGTGGGCACGGCGAAGGCGATTTTGCGGTCCGGCGCGCCGAGCGCGGCCCCGGCCACCATGTAATAGACGATCTGGGCCATGATGCGCGCCCAGTTGATGGAATTGACCGCCGAGAGGCCCATCTCGTCGCGGAAGGCCGCATCGTTGAACATGGCTTTGACCAAGTCCTGGCAGTCATCGAATGTGCCTTCGATGGCAATGTTGAAGACGTTGTCTTCCCGGACCGTGGTCATCTGGCGGCGCTGCACTTCGGAGATGCGGTCCTTGGGGTGCAGGATGAAGATGTCGATGCGCTCGCGCCCGCGGCAGGCCTCGATCGCCGCCGAGCCCGTATCCCCCGAGGTGGCGCCCACGATGGTCACCCGCGCGCCGCGGCGTTCCAGCAGGTGATCGAACAGGCGCCCCACGACCTGTAGCGACATATCCTTGAAGGCCAGTGTGGGTCCGTGGAACAGCTCCATGAGCCAGAGGCGCTCGTCCAACTGCTTGAGCGGGGCGACCGCCGCGTGATCGAAGGCGGCGTAGGCCTCCTCGACGATGGCCTTGAGGTCCGCTTCGTCCAGGGAGTCGCCCACGAAAGGCCGCATGACCCGGAAAGCGGCCTCGGCGTAAGGCAGGCCGGCGAGG
>JAZGBC010000138.1:0-2322 GCA_036444495.1 Kiloniellales bacterium | reverse complement strand
CCGGGTGAGTTGACGCTGAGCGCCACGGCCTTGAGCCGCCGCAGCTTGAAGGCGCGCTCGATGGCGCCGTCGAGCGCGGCCAGGGTCATGCCGGGGCGCAGCGGCCCCAGGCCGCCGATTACCCCGGCCAGGCGCAGCACCCCGACCGTTGGCGGCGGCTCCTTGAAACGCGCGACCGGCAGCTTCGCGAGCAGGCTTCGAATATCCATCATGCTTTAGATAAGCCGCCCTTGCGGTCCTGCCAACGGCCAGGGCCTGTGGAGAATTAGGTTACGGCTTTGGCGGGAGCGAATTTGGCCCAAGGCCAGGAGAGGAAGGCGCCGTGGTGCCCACCACCACAAGCCTTGCTCGACGCCGCCCCTGGCCCAAATGCGTCCCGTCCCAAGGGGATATGGCGAAATCGCCTCGCTTTCGCGTCGCTCGTCCTCGAATATACCCGGCATGTCCTTCGTCCTCGCTCCTAAAAGCCTGACGATTTCGCTCAGACCAAAGCTCGCAACCCAATTGTCCACAGGCCCTAAAGTTCGAGCGCCGCGGCCCCGCGCAACACGGCCTCGGCTTGTGGCGTGAAGCTCCCGTCGGATTCGTGCAGCACGAGACCGGGCGACAGGCTGAGCGGCGTCGCCAGGCCCTTGCGCGCATGGACGATGACCCGCTTGGCCGGCTGCCCCTGCCGCGGCCAAAGGGGAAAGACGGCGATTTCCCCGGCGCGGCCCGTGAGCGCCGCCAGCAACTCGTCGAGCCGGTCGGCCCGGTGCACGAAGGTCACGCTGCCCTTGGGCCGGAGCATGGCGAGCGCGCTGGACAGCCAATGCTCCAGGCGCGCGCTCCCCTCGCGCATGGCCATCTGCCGTCCGTGCCGGGCCGTGGGCCGCCCGTCCACCGCCGGCAGGTGCGGCGGGTTGCACATGACGTGGTGAAAGACACCAGGCGCCAGGCGCGGCGGCGGCTTGGCCACATCGCCGCTCATGGGCTGGAAGCGGCTGGCCGCCCCGTTGAGACGCGCGTTCTCGCTGGCCAGGCGCACCAGCTCGCCGTCGATCTCGAGCCCCGTGACCCGCGCCTCGGGCACCCGGGCCAGGAGACAGAGCGCGGCCGCCCCCACGCCGCAACCCAGGTCCAGCACGGTCTCGCCCGGCTTCGCGGGCACGGCGGCGGCCAGGAACACCGGGTCGATGGCGACCCGGTAACCCTCGACCGGCTGCAGCAGGCGCACCCGCCCGCCGAGCAGGCTGTTCTCGCTCGACCCGGCGCGGCCCGGCGCGGCCCGCGGCTTGGCCTCAACCGTCATGGGATATCTCTTCGCCGGCCGCATCCAGGACCCGGCAGGCACGCTGGTAATCCTCGTCGGCCACCGCCAGCCGGCGCGGTATCGCCCCCGCCGAGCCCTCCAGGATGCTGGTGTGCATATCCAGCACCATGGTCTCGATACCGGCGTCGGCCAGCAAGGCTTGCAGCCAGGACAACTTGACCACGTCGTTCGTGCGCAAAAGCTCTTTCACGCCGGCTCCCATCTCTCCGTGCGGCCCCTACCGTCGGGCTTGACCGTCCCGTGGATCGACCTATTCTGGCATATAAATGCCCTGCCTATGGAATGGTCCGGTCCATCATAGCCGGACGCCGGGTGGTGGAAAACACGAGGGGAAGGCATTGACGTTCGCCGCTGGGGCTGAACTTGCGCTGGAGGCCCGTCCGCGCGCCGGGTTCGATTCCCTGGCTGCGCTCGTGGCCGACGATTTGGCCGAGGTCAACCGGCTGATCCTCGCCCGCATGCATTCCCCCGTGGCCCTGATCCCGCAACTGGCCGGACACATCATCGCCGCCGGGGGCAAACGCCTACGCCCGATCCTGACCCTGGCCTCGGCCCAACTCTGCGGCTATCAGGGGCGGCGGCACCTGGGGCTGGCCGCCTGCGTCGAGTTCATCCACACCGCCACCCTGTTGCACGACGACGTGGTGGACCAGAGCGATCTGCGCCGGGGGCTGTCGACGGCGAACGCCGTCTGGGGCAATCAGCCCAGCGTCCTGGTGGGGGATTTCCTATTCAGCCGCGCCTTCCAGATCATGGTGGCCGACGGTTCGCTCAAGGTGCTCGAAGTCCTCTCGAACGCCTCGGCCAGGATCGCCGAGGGCGAGGTGCAGCAGCTCACCACCACCGGCGATACGAGCACCACGGAGGAGGAATACCTGCAAGTGATCGGCGCCAAGACCGCGGCCCTCTTCGCCGCGGCCTGCCGCATCGGGGCCGTGGTCGCCGAGCGGCCCGAGGAGGAGGAGCTGGCGCTCGAGGCCTATGGCCGCAACTTCGGCATCGCCTTCCAG
>JAZGBC010000137.1:0-8485 GCA_036444495.1 Kiloniellales bacterium | reverse complement strand
CCGGGTGAGTTGACGCTGAGCGCCACGGCCTTGAGCCGCCGCAGCTTGAAGGCGCGCTCGATGGCGCCGTCGAGCGCGGCCAGGGTCATGCCGGGGCGCAGCGGCCCCAGGCCGCCGATTACCCCGGTCAGGCGCAGCACCCCGACCGTTGGCGGCGGCTCCTTGAAACGCGCGATCGGCAGCTTCGCGAGCAGGCCTCGAATATCCATCATGCTTTAGATAAGCCGCCCTTGCGGTCCTGCCAATGTTATACCAAATCTCGCTGATAATGACCCATAGAGATCGCGCGAGCGATCCGCCGGGTAGGAGGGGAGCCGCAGGCGATGCGGGACATCGGCAAGGTTTTCCGACGCCCTCCGGCGGTTCGCCCACGCGACCGGAACGGCGGCTTCCCAAGGCTTTCGGACGGCGTCGCGCGCGGCTTCCGATGCCCCACATCGCCGCGCCACGCGCTCCTGGCCGAAAACCTTGGGAAACCGTCTCTATGGGTCATTATCAAGGACCTTTGGTATTAGCCGCCAGATAGTTGGAGCCGCCGTGGTCCGGGTGCAGCTTCTGCATCAGGCTGCGGTGCGCCTCGTGGATTTCCTTCGCGCTCGCGCCGCACCTCCACATCTCGTCAAAAACAGCCGAATAACGCTAAAAACAGCCATATTGCCCTACGGCACTGCCGTATTTTTCCTTGACACACCTACGGCACTGCCGTAGATATATATCGTGCAAATCGTCGCCACCACCGTTTACGTCCGTTATACCAAGTCTCGCTGATACGGACCCATTTCACCGCCATCCTTTGTCCGCCGGATAGGCGCGGGTTGCGCCGCGGTGCCGGTACCGCAAGCAGCCCGCAACGACGCCGGCGGACCAAGGATGGGGGCCTTCGGTGGGGCGTATTGGCCCTCCGGCCGCGTTGCGCGGCTTGCCCGATGCCCCACATCGCGCTGCGCCGCGCGCCTAACCGGGAGGACCAATCCGCCGCCATGAAATGGGCCCGTATCAGCGAGATTTGGTATCAGGTCAAGAAGCTGCTGACACCGGCGGAGCGGCGGGCGACCGAGGATCAAATCGCGGCCGATCCGTTGTACTGGCCCGTGGTGCCCGGCACGGGAGGTGTTCGAAAGGCGCGTGGGGGGCGCGCCTCATCGGGCAAGCGCGGCGGCGTCCGGGTCATCTATTACTTCCGGTCGCGGCGTGAGACGATCTATCTTTTGAGCATCTATGCCAAGAGCGACCGGATCGATTTGACCCCGGCGGACAAGAAGAAACTTCGCACACTGGTAAAATCACTCGAAGGGACATGATCATGGTTGGCAAAAAGCAGCAGAGCGCCCTTGGCAAGGATCTCATCGACGGCATGAAAGAAGCCGTAGCGCATGCGCGCGGCGAGATTGAATTGCCCACCCGCGTCGTAGAGGTTCCGGAGACGGTCGATGTTGCTGCGATTCGGAAGCGCCTCCGACTGAGCCAAGAACGGTTTGCCGAATATTTCGGGTTTACCGTTGCGTCGGTGCGCGAATGGGAACAGAAGCGCCGCCGGCCAGAGCGTACGGCCCGCGTTCTGCTGCGCGTGATCGACAGAGACCCGGAAGCGGTTTTGCGAGCGCTGCACGATATGTAATCAATCGACTTGGTATCAGCCGCCCAGCAGCAACTCCTTGGCCTGGTTGATCTTGGCCGCCAGATAGTTGGAGCCGCCGTGGTCCGGGTGCAGCTTCTGCATCAGGCTGCGGTGCGCCTCGTGGATTTCCTTCGCGCTCGCGCCGGGCTCCAGACCCAGGATCTCGTGAGCCTCGTCCCGGGTCATGGCCCCGCCGCCGCGTGCCGCGCGCGCGCCCGCCTCCCCACCGCCGGCCGCCGCCGTCTCGCGCCAGGCCCCTCCTTCCGTGCGGTCGAGAAAGGTTTCGAGCACGGCGGCCGACTGGGCGTCCTCGGCGACGCACTCGCGCCACAACTCGATCAGGTCGGCCAACTCCATCGTTTCCAGGCGGCAGCCGCGGTAGCGGCCCTCGATCACCACCCCGTCCATGACGCCGCTGTCGTGGTCCAGCGTCATGCGGATGAAGCGGGTATCGATCTCCGATGTCTGTCCCGGCGTCGGCCCCTGGGCCGCCTTGATGCGGTGCCAGATGGCGCGCGAGTTCCTGAGCATGGGCAGCAGCAGGGGAAGCGCCAGCAACGCCAGCGCGTGCCGCCCGCCCCAGAGCAAGAAGCCGCCCAGAATGAGGCCGAGGAGAGCGGCCGCCCAGCGCAGGAGGGAGATGACCTTCTTCGGCTCGGCCGAGACGTACCAGCGCGCCAGGAGAACGACCCCGGCGAGCAGGCAGAGTCCGAGGATGAAATATCCGATCAAAGCCCGGCTACCTTAGCAAAGGACTCACCTGACCTGGTGCGTGAGCTGCGGCACCACCCCGCCCCGGCGCTCGCTGAAGTCGGCGAGCGCCTTGCGTCCGCCCGCGGCGTAGACCGCCACCGCCGAGAGCAGGTCGCGCAGTTGCCGCGCGCTTCTGGCGTCGAAGGGGCAGCAGGCCCCGCCCGAGAGCCGGGCGATCTGTTGAAAGACGTTGCGCGCGATCGGGTCCAGGCCCTCGTGGAACATGAAGCAGGGCAGCCCCAGGAGGCCCAGTTCGCCCGCCAGATGCCCCAGCTTGTCCACGTCTTCCTCCACGCAGTCGCCGACGAAAACCAGTGCGCCCACCTTCTTCTTCTTGGTCACCTTGAGCGCGTGCTTGAGCACCTTGCCGATCTGCGTATGCCCGGCCAGGCAGACGACCCCGGTCATGCGGCGCAGCAGGTCGCCGGATCTGGACATCCAGGGGCTCGCCTTGCACTCGCCGTAGCCCCGGTAATAGACGAGCTGGATATCCAGGCCGCCAAGGGACTCGGTCTCCTTAAACATCTCGGCCTGGATGTGACAGGCCTGGTCCCAGGTGGGCCCGCGGCTGGCCGTGGCGTCCATGGCAAAGATCAGGCGCCCGCGCTCGCCCGCCTTGCGCGGGGCCGGAGCCATGGCCACCTTGCGCAAAAAGGCCTCGACCTCCGCGCCGGAGGAGTCGGTGGTAGGTACCTTTTTATCGTCGGTCATGATGCAGTAAAGGTAAGACCTGTACCTAGCCCATTCCAGAGGCAACGCGCCGCTCCCCGCCATGGGCCTCGGGCAGGCCGATGGCCTGAAGCAGGGCGCGCACCTCCTGGCGCGCGGCCAGGTGGCTCATGTTCAGCTTGAAGTCCGGGCTCTGGTCGAGCAAGTCCAGGAGCGTCAGGCCCTTGGGGAACAACTCGCGGAAGATCACCCGCTCGCCGAAGCCGGGCGCCAGGCGGAAGTGGATCCGCTGGGCCAACTGTTCGAGCAGGCGGCCGATCTCGCGCTTGTTGCGCGCATCGATGTGGCTCAGGCGGTTGCGCATGACGATCCAGTCGATCGGCGTGAGTCCCGCCCTGGCACGCTGCTGGCGCTGCTCCCAGACCATTTCGCTGTACAGGCTGGGCTGGAGCACCCGGTGCCCCGCCACGTCGATACGCGCCAGAAGGTCCAGGTCCAGGAAGCTGTCGTTCAAGGGCGTGATCAGGGTGTCCGCGCTGGCGTGGCCGACGCGCGAGAGGAAGCTGTCGGCACCCGGCGTGTCGATCACGATGTAGTCCCGGCCCGCCAGCGCCTCGAAGGCGCTTTCCAGCGCCCGGCGCTCCTCGGACCGCGCCTCGCTGCGCGTCTCGGCCCGGGACTGCTCGACGCGCCGGTGCTCGGGCAGATCGAGCGGCTGGCCGCTCTCTTGCGCATAATTGCGCCGGTTCTCGATCTGGCGCGACAGGCTGGCCTGGCGCGAGTCGAGATCCATGGAGCCGACGCTGTAGCCGCGCTTCATGAGCGCGACGATCAGGTGCATGGCGGTGGTCGATTTGCCCGAGCCGCCCTTCTCGTTGCCGAGGACGATGATGTGCGGCCGCCTGGCGCCCATGGGCCCCATCATGCCGGGCGCAGCCAGACAGCGTTGTCGTGGAAGGCGGCGCCGCCAACGGGCGAGCAGGGGTCGGCGCCGGTGAGCGCGTTGATGCCGACGCCTCCCTCGAAGGCGCCGTTCGGCCAGACGCTCTCCACAATAACCACGCCGCGCCGGACCCCTTCGAAGGTTTCGGCGTGGATCAGCACGGTTCCGCGTCCGTTTCCCAGGCGAACCCGGCCGCCCTCCTCGATGCCCAACTCGCGCGCGTCCTCGGGATGGATCTTCACCGTGGGACGGCCCTCCTTGGTCCGCGAGGTCGCGGTCTCGGTAAAGCTCGAGTTCAGGTAGTTGCGCGCGGGCGCCGTTACCAGCCGGAAGGGGTGTTCCTCGCTCGCCTCCTCTATGACCGTCCAATGGTCCGGCAAGGGCGGCATGGCCTCGGGCCCGCTCGCGGCACCGAAACCCTGCGGCGCGCAAGCCGCCCAGTCCGGGCGAAAGCGGAACTTGCCGTCGTCCTGCGCGAAGCCCTTCAGGTAATGCGAGGTTTCGAAATCCGGCTGACAATCGATCCAGCGTTGCTGCTTGAGCCGCTCCACGTCGCCCCAGTCCGAAGCCTTGAGCAGATGGTCGATGAGCTCCCAGGCCGTCATGGCGAAGCCGGGATGCTCGGCGCCCAGGCGCTTGGCGAGGGCACGGATCACCTCGTGATTCGAACGGCACTCGCCGGGCGGCTCGACGATCTTGGGACCCAGGATGATGTGCTGGTGCCCGCCGCCCTGATAGACGTCGTCGTGCTCCAGGAACATGGTGGCGGGCAGCACGACATCCGCCATGGCCGCCGTCTCGGTCATGAACTGCTCGTGCACGCAAGTGAAAAGGTCGTCGCGCGCGAAGCCCGCGCGCACCTTGTTGAACTCCGGCGCCACCGTCACGGGGTTGGTATTCTGGATGAACAGGGCCGTGACCGGCGGGCCGCCGCCGAGCGCCTCCGCCTCGCCGGTCAGGACCGGCCCGATGCGCGATTGATCGAGCATGCGCACCTCGGGGTCCAGGGCATCCAGCCCCTCGATCATGGTCTTGTCCCAGTGGTAGATGGCGCCGTTGTTGTGGAACGCGCCCCCGCCCTCGTGTTGCCAGGCGCCCGTCACGACCGGGATGCAGGAGACCGCGTGCATGTTCACCGCGCCGTTGCGGCCGCGCGCGAAGCCGTAGCCCAGGCGAAAGAAACTTCGCTTGGTGCTGCCGATGAGCCGCGCGAACTCCTCTATCTCCTGGACCGACAGCCCGGTGATAGCGGCTGCCCATTCGGGCGTGCGGCTTTGCAGATGCTCCTCCAACTCGCGCGGAGCATCGCTGTACTTTTCGAGATAGTCCCAATCCGCGTAGCCCTCGCGGAACAGCAGGTGCATCACCGCGCAGGCCAGCGCGCCGTCGGTGCCGGGCCTGACGCAGAGGAAGAGATCGGCCTGCTCCGCGGTCGCGGTGCGGTAGGTGTCGATGACCGCGATCTTGGCGCCCCGCCCGCGCCGGGCGCGGGTCGCGTGGGTCATCACGTTGACCTGGGTGTGGACCGCGTTCGTCCCCCAGATCACCACCAGGTCGGAGGCGGCCATCTCGCGCGGGTCCACGCCGCGCAGCGCCCCGGTGCCGGCCATGAAGCCGTTCCAGGCGAGCGTGACGCAGATGGTGGCGTGCATGCCCGAATAGCGCTTGGCGTGGCGCAGGCGGTTGATGCCGTCGCGCTGCACCAGGCCCATGGTGCCGGCGTAGTAGTAGGGCCAGACGGCCTCGGCGCCGTGGCGCTGCTCCGCCTTGAGGAGGGCCTCGGCCACCTCGTCCAGGGCCGCGTCCCAGGTGATCTCCTCGAAAGCCGAGAGACCAGCGCCCTTTTCGCCCACGCGCCGGAGCGGTCTCGTAAGCCGGTCCGGGTGGTGCACCCGCTCGGCGTAGCGCGCCACCTTGGCGCAGATCACCCCCGCCGTGTAGTCGTTCTCCTTGGCCCCGCGCAGCCGGCCGATTTGCGTGTCGGACAGGCGCTCCACCTCCAGCGCGCAGGTGGAGGGGCAGTCGTGGGGACAGGCCGAATAGGCGATCTCGGCGCCGGTATGGATATCCAGCGGCATGGGGCCTCGGGGTCCTTTTATTACCGGCCCCTAATCTACCCCGCCGCCGTGGGCCCCGGCAATCGGGCCCGCAAATGCCCGCCTCAGGCCGCGCGGCGGTAGAAGAGGCGCCCGGGTGTGCTCGGTCAGGCTCACCCCTTCCGTCCGCGCATGGCGTCCCATTCGGCCTCGCTCAGCCGCTCCATCACGTTGAACTGGCCGGCGCCCTTGAGCCACTCGCCGCCGTCGATGGTCACCACCTCGCCGTTGATGTAGCCGGACTCCTCGGCCAGCAGATAGGCCGCCAGGTTGGCCAGCTCCCGGTGCTCGCCGACGCGCCCCAAGGGGATGCGCCCGAGCCAGGCGGCCTCGATCTCCTTGTTGGGCACCAGGCGGTCCCAGGCGCCCTTGGTCGGGAAGGGGCCGGGCGCGATCGCGTTGAGCCGAATGCCCCGGCCGCCCCATTCCGCCGCGAGGCTGCGGGTCAGCGCCAGCACCCCCGCCTTGCCCATGGCCGAGGGCACCACATAGCCCGAGCCGGTCCAGGCGTAGGTCGTGACGATGGAGAGCACGTTGCCCGGGCGTCCCGCCTCGAGCCAGCGCTTGCCGCAGGCCAGCGTCACATAGGCCGTGCCGTGCAGCACGATGCCGAGCACCGCATCGACGGCCCGTGGGGACAGGGTCTCGCTCCTGGCGATGAAGTTGCCCGCCGCGTTGTTGATGAGCACGTCGAGCGGCCCCCCGGCCCAGGCCGCCTCCACCATAGCCTCGACCGCGGCGGCATCGCGGATGTCGCAGCCGTGCCAGCTTACGCGCCCGGGGAAGTCGGCCTCGAACTCGGCGGTCGTCTCCTGCAAGACCTCCTCGCGCCGGCCGCAGATGACGAGCGAGGCGCCCAGCTCGAGCAGGCGCCGGCCCATGGACTTGCCCAGCCCCGTGCCCCCGCCGGTGATCAGCACCCGCTTATCCTGCAGCAAATCGTCCCGGAACATTACGCGCCTCCCACGATGATGCCGCCGTTAGCTGTACCGCGCCGGGCGGGCTTTGGCTATGCTCGCGAGCGATAAGCGGGGAGACGGAATCTCAATGCTGCCGGCGGGCAAGAGCTACGAGGAGTTGCGGGCCAGGTTCCGCTGGCGGGTGCCGGCGCGCTACAACATCGGCGTGGATATCTGCGACAAGTGGGCCGGCGAGCCGGACCGCCTGGCGCTCATCTACAAGCGCGCGCCCGGCGCGCCCGGCCCCGCGGTGGAGCGCTTTACATTCGCCGAGATGAAGCGCGCCTCGAACCGGCTGGCCAACGCGCTGGCCGCCCACGGCCTCTCGCACGGCGAGCGCCTGGGCATCCTCCTGCCCCAGGCGCCGGAGACCGCGCTGGCCCACATCGCCGCCTACAAGTTGGGCGCTGTCGCGGTGCCGCTGTTCACTCTCTTCGGCCCGGACGCCCTGGAGTACCGCCTGGCCGACAGCGGGGCCAAGGCGCTCGTGACAGACGCCGAGGGCCTGGCCAAGCTTGCCCAAATCCGCGACGAGCTGCCCGCGCTCGACCTGGTCCTCTGCATCGACGGGCCGAACGACGGCGCGCTGGGCTTCCACGAGGAACTGGACAAGGCGCGCGAGGATTTCACGCCGCTGGACACAGCCGCCGAGGACCCGGCGCTGATCATCTACACCTCGGGCACCACCGGCCCGCCCAAGGGCGCGCTGCACGCCCATCGGGTCCTGCTGGGCCACCTGCCCGGCGTGGAGCTGCCGCAGGAGCTTTTCCCGCAAGCGGGCGACCTCTTCTGGACGCCTGCGGACTGGGCCTGGATCGGCGGGCTGATCGACGTTCTGCTGCCCTCCTGGCACCACGGCGTGCCGGTGCTCGCCCACCGCATGGCCAAGTTCGATCCCGAGGAGGCCTTCGGCCTCATGGCGGATTTCGGCGTGCGCAACGCCTTCATGCCGCCCACCGCGCTCAAGATGATGCGCGCCGTCGCCAAGCCGCACGAGCGCTGGGCCACCCGCTTACGCTCGATCGGCAGCGGCGGGGAGACGCTGGGGGAGGAGCTGCTGGGCTGGGGGCGCGAGACCTTCGGGCTCACCATCAACGAGTTCTATGGCCAGACCGAGTGCAACCTGGTGGTCTCCAACTGCGCGGGAATCATGGAGGTAAAGCCCGGCTCCATGGGCCGCGCCGTGCCCGGCCACGAGGTGGCCATCGTGGACGACGCGGGAGCCGAGCTGCCCGAGGGCGCCCTCGGCAACGTGGCGGTCAAGCGCCCGGACCCGGTCATGTTCCTCGAATACTGGAACGACCCGGAAGCCACGGCGAAGAAGTTCGCGGGCGACTGGCTTATCACCGGCGATACGGGCACGCGCGACCGGGACGGCTATTTCCACTTCGTCGGGCGCGAGGACGATGTGATTACCAGCGGTGGCTACCGCATCGGCCCGGGCGAG
>JAZGBC010000136.1:0-12496 GCA_036444495.1 Kiloniellales bacterium | reverse complement strand
AAGCGCAGCTGCACCGCGGTCGCGACCTTGTTGACGTTCTGGCCGCCGGGGCCGGGGCTGCGGATGAAGGACTCCTCGATCTCGCGCGGGTCGAGGCTGATGGTTCCGGTGATCTCGATCATGGCGGGTTGCGTGGCCAGGGCGCTGCCCATCCCCCCCGGGGCCCGCCCGCGCTCAGTCCCGGAAGTTCACGTATTGCAGCGGCTGGCCGATCTTGAGGCCCTTGATCAGGTCGATCGTCTTCTACAGGTCGTCGCGCTTCTTGCCGGAGATGCGCAGCTCGTCGCCCTGGATCGCCGCCTGCACCTTCGTCTTCTCGCCCTTGATCGCCTTGACAATCTGCTGGGCCAGCTCGCGCTCGATGCCCTGCTTGACGGTCACCACCTGGCGCAGACTGTCGCCCGAGGCCTTCTCGGGCTTGCCGAACTCGAGCGCTCCGACCTCGACCTTGCGCCGCGACATGTGGCCGCGCAGCAGCTCCTGCATCTGCTTGAGCTTGTAGTCGTTTTCGGCCCTCAGCGTCACGGTCTCGTCCTTGTGCTCAAAGGAACAGTTGGAGCCCTTGAAGTCATAGCGCGTCTTGATCTCGCGCGCGGCGCCCTGGACGGCATTACCGACCTCGGCCAGATCGGTGCGGGAGACGATATCGAAAGAAGGCATGGCGGGTACTCGTTGTAGGGGGAGACGCGGGGTTCGGAGCGCCATGATTCCACAGCGTTAAGGGCGGTACCAGGGGAGATGAGGGTCGGCGGCCGGAAGATGCCTGGGCTACTGTTTCAGATTGAACGGCGGGATAACCGGGGCTGGCGTTTTCACACGCTATAAATTCTGTGCTAAATTGGCACCATGACGATTGAGCCGCCGGATACTCACGGAATGGTTTGACGCTTTGGCGAAGAGGAGCATAAAAGTTCCACAAAGCAGCTTGGAAAGGCCGAGAAGACATGACCAAAGCTAAGGCCCGCCAACGAGCAAAGGCGAAAGCGGCACAGAAAGCCGGAAAGCCAGAAGCCAGAAAGAAAGAAGCCAAAACCGAGCCGCCCGGCCAAAAAATCCGGCCGGGGCAGTTCGATCCGGGCGCAAGTTCGATGAAAGGCCGGGGCGTGAACGTCAACGCCAAGAACTTCGCCGGGGCGAGACGCGGGGCGGCGCGGTCGAAATAAGCACTGCTATTGAGCGTCCGCCGCAAAGCCGGCCGCCGAGCCCTAATCGGAATAGGCTCCAAATAATCCCCGCCCTTGACCGGACCCCCCGCGCCCGGCGTCAATAGAGCGGCCGGGGCGGTCTGCTTGCGCCGCCGGCCGGGGAAGGGACCGGGAGCGCCATGCCCTACGCCAGCCTACGCGACTTCATCGCCCGCCTGGAGGCCGAGGGGCGGCTGGTGCGCGTCAGCACGCCGGTCTCGCCTAACCTCGAGATGACCGAGATCCAGACCCGCCTCTTGGCCGAGGGCGGCCCGGCGGTGCTCTTCGAGAACGTCCTGCGCGAGGACGGCAGCGCTTACGACATGCCGGTCCTGGTCAACGTCTTCGGCACGGTGGAGCGGGTCGCCTGGGGCATGGAGCGGGAGCCCAAGGACCTGCGCGCCCTCGGCGAGACGCTCGCCTTCCTGCGCCAGCCCGAGCCGCCCGGCGGCCTACGCGAGGCCTGGGAGAAGGTGCCGCTGCTCAAAGCCGTGCTTGCCATGCGCCCCAAGACGGTGAGCAGCGCGCCCTGCCAGGAGGTGGTGCTGCAAGGCGATGAGATCGATCTGGGGGCTCTTCCCGTGCAGACCTGCTGGCCCGGCGAGCCGGCCCCGCTCATCACCTGGCCGCTCATCGTGACGCAAGGGCCGAGCGCGGGCGCCAAGGAGCGCCACCCGGAGGACGATTTCAACCTGGGCATCTACCGCCTGCAGGTGACGGGCAAGAACCAGACCCTCATGCGCTGGCTCAAGCACCGCGGCGGGGCCCGGCACCACGCGCGCTGGAAGGCGGAGAAGGCCGAGCCCCTGCCGGCGGCGGTCGTGATCGGCGCCGACCCGGGCACCATTATCGCCGCCGTGACGCCCATCCCGGAGACGCTGTCGGAGTACCACTTCGCAGGGCTGCTCAGAAACAAGCGCGTGGAACTGGTGGACTGCAAGACCGTGCCGCTCAAGGTCCCGGCCCAGGCCGAGATCGTGCTCGAGGGCCACGTCAGCCTCGACGACACCCGCGACGAGGGGCCCTACGGCGACCACACGGGCTATTACAACGCGGTGGAGCCCTTCCCGGTCTTTACGATTTCGGCCATTACCATGCGGCGTGAGCCCATCTATCTCTCCACCTTCACCGGCAAGCCGCCCGACGAGCCCTCGATCCTGGCCGAGGCGCTCAACGAGGTCTTCGTGCCGCTCCTGCAGCAGCAGTTCCCGGAGATCGTGGATTTCTGGCTGCCGCCCGAGGGCTGCAGCTACCGCGTCGCCGTGGTCTCCATAAAGAAGGCCTATCCGGGCCACGCCAAGCGGATCATGCTGGGCATCTGGTCCTCGCTCAAGCAGTTCATCTACACGAAATGGGTCATCGTGGTGGACGAGGACATAAACGCGCGCGACTGGAAGGACGTGATCTGGGCCGTCTCCACGCGCATGGATCCGGCGCGCGACATCACGCTGATCGAGAACACGCCCATCGACTATCTCGACTTCGCCTCGCCCGAATCGGGCCTCGGCTCCAAGATCGGCCTGGACGCCACCGACAAGTGGCCGCCGGAAACCAGGCGCACCTGGGGCCGCAAGATCCGCATGTCCGACGAGGTGATCGAGAAGGTGGACAAGATGTGGGCGGAGTTGGGCCTGCCGGGCAGCGGGAAAAGCATTTGGGGGTGATTTAACCCATGCTCCCCGATGCGCCCACACTCACCGTCTTCCTGGCCGCGGTGGCGGTCCTGGCGCTGACGCCGGGGCCCGACATGCTCTATGTCGCCTCGCGCTCGCTGGGCCAGGGCCGGGCGGCGGGGGTGCTCTCGGCCTTCGGCGTCATTACGGGCACCTTTATCCACCTGGGCGCGGCGGCGGTGGGGCTTTCCGAGCTGTTCCGCTATTCGCCCATCGCTTTCGACATGGTGCGCTACGCGGGGGCGGTCTTTTTGCTCTACCTCGCCTGGCGCGTGCTTCGGGGCGGGGAGACCTTGAGCGCTGTTTCCGGCCGGGCGCCGGCCGGGCACCGGCGCGTGGTCCGCGCAGGCATGGCCACCCACCAGCTCAACCCCAATGTGGCGCTGTTCTACATCTCCTTCCTGCCCCAGTTTATCGACCCCGGGCGCGGCTCGGTGGCGTTGCAGATCATCATCCTCGGATCTTTCCTGAACGGCGCGGGCCTCGCGGTGAAGCTGAGCGTGGCCATGACGGCGGGGGGTCTGGGCGACTGGCTGCGGCGCAACCCGCGCATCGCGCGCCTGCAACGCTGGGCCACGGCCTCGATCCTGGCCGGGCTCGCGCTCCGCATCGCCCTGCCCGACCGGCGCTAGGCGGAACTGCCTAGTCCCAGGCCGCCGCCAAGTCGGCGCGCAGGGCGGTCAGGTGCTTGGCGAAGACGGTGAGCTCGGTGGCCATGCGCTCGATGCGCGCCTCGATGTCCGGATCGGTCACCTGGTACAGCCCGGCCTCGTCCGGCTCGGCGGAGAAATCGTCTTCCCGCGTGCAGACCTGGGTGGGGATGGCCACGCCGAGCACGCCGCGCACCACCTGGCGCAGGTGGTCGACGGCCTGCGTCGAGCGCCCGCTGTGCGTGGCCAGGGCCACGGGCCGATAGCGCAGGTCGCGCAGCATCAAATAGTCCAGCGCGTTCTTGAGCACGCCGGCGTAGCTGTTGTGATAGACCGGCGAGGCCAGGACGAAGGCGTCCGCCTCCTCCGCCAGGCCGAACAGGCGCGCCACCGCCGGGTCCGGATGCTCGCCGCGACTGGCGCGCAGTTCGGGCTCGACCGGCGGCAGGGGGGTCGCGTGCAGATCGACGGTATCGACCCGCGCGCCCCGCTCGCTGAGCGCGCGCCCGATGGTGTGGGCGAGCGAGCGCGTGTAGGAGAGCCTGCGTGGGCTGCCGGCGAGGATGAGCACCTTGAGCGCGTCGGACATGGCGCGCAGAGTTAATACGGGAATACCACGGACTCAACCATGCGCCGGATGTGGTTTTTTGCCGCAGCCGTTGGACTCCGCGGCGCCCTTGGCTTACCGTTTCACCAGCGATGGACGACGTCAGCATCAGGATCGACGAGATCTACGTACCGGCCAAGCGCCGCCGCGAGATTAAGCCGGAGGTGGTCGAAGAATTGGCCGAGAGCATCCTGGAGGAGGGCCTCAAGGTGCCCATCTCCGTGCGCCGGGACAGCGAGCGCTATGTCCTGGTCTCGGGCCTGCAGCGGCTCGAGGCCATGAAGGCGCTGGGCGAAGAGGCCATCACGGCGGTCGTCACCGTCGCCCGGCAACACTGAACGCGTTTCGCCCCGCGCCCTTACATTCGCCCAATCGCCCCTATATAACGGGCCAGGCCCGCCACGCGCCCCAAGGAAACCCCCATGACCGGCGACCCCGCTTCCCTCGACCTGCTCGACGGCCTGCTTGCCAAGGCCAAGGCCGCGGGCGCGCAGGCCGCCGATGCGGTGCTCATCCATTCGCTCTCCCTGTCCCACGCCCAGCGCCTGGGCGAGATGGAGCGCCTGGAGCGCGAGGAGAGCCACGACCTGGGCCTGCGCGTGTTCCTGGGCAGGCGCCAGGCCTTCGTCTCCTCCACCGACATGTCGGCCGAGGCGCTGGACGAACTGGTCGGGCGCGCGCTCGCCATGGCGCGTACGGTCCCCGAAGACCCCTACTGCGGCTTGGCGGAGCCGGCGCAGCTCGCCAGCGAGGTCCCGGAACCCGATATCTGCGATCCCGGCGAGCCGGCGGCCGAGGTCCTGATCGAGCGCGCCAAGGCCTGCGAGGATGCGGCGCGCGCCGTGCCGGGCATCACCAACTCGGAGGGCGCCGAGGCCGGCTGGCGCTCGAGCCGAATCGCGCTGGCCGCCTCCAACGGATTTTCCGGCGGCTACGCCACCTCGCGCCACGCCATGGGGGTGGCGGTCCTGGCCGGCGAGGACCAGGGCATGGAGCGGGACTACGAATTCGCGACCCAGGTCTACGGCGCCGACCTGGAGGACCCGGCCGAGATCGGCCGGCGCGCGGGCGAGCGCACGGTCAAGCGCCTGGGCGCGCGCAAGCCGAAAAGCGGTAAGGTCCCGGTCATCTTCGATCCGCGCGTGGCGAATGGCTTGCTGCGCCACCTGGCCGGCGCCATCTCCGGCCCCTCGGTGGCGCGCGGCACCTCTTTCCTCAAGGACAGGATGGGCGAGGATATCTTCGCCCCCGGCATCACGGTGATCGACGATCCGCACCGCGCGCGCGGCCTGCGCTCCAAGCCCTTCGACGCCGAGGGGATCGCGAATTCCCGGCGCAAGGTAATCGAGGGCGGCAGGCTCACCACCTGGATCATGAGCCTGGCCTCGGCCCGGCAGCTTGGCCTGGAGACCACCGGGCACGCCTCGCGCGGCACCTCGGGCCCGCCGGCGCCATCCACCACCAACCTCTACATGGAGCCGGGCAGCCAAAGCCCCGAGGAGCTGATCGCCGAGACGGGCGAGGGCCTCTACGTCACCGAGCTCATGGGCATGGGGGTCAACCCGGTAACCGGCGACTACAGCCGGGGCGCGGCGGGCTTCTGGATCGAAAAGGGCGAGCTCGCCTATCCGGTGAGCGAGGTCACGGTGGCCGGCAACCTCAAGGACATGTTCCGCAACCTGACCCCGGCCAACGACCTGACGTTCCGCTACGGCACCGACGCGCCCACGATCCGCGTGGACGGCATGACGCTGGCGGGGATGTGAGGCAAGCGCATCACCCCGCCACCGGCATGACCAGGTTGAGCGATTCGGGCAAGGCCTCGATCTCCACAGGCAGATGGGCCACGATGTCGCCGTCGGCCTGCACCGGATCGTCCTTGGGTCCCTCGACCAAGATCTTCTTGCCCGGCGGAACCCGGTAGTCCGGCAGATCGACCAGTCCGCCCTGCTCGATGGCCAGCGCATAGCGCAGCGCTTCCTTGCGCCCGGCGCTCTCGAAAATGCAGACATGCAGGCTGGCATCGGTCAGCCGGGCGTCGGGCGCCAGCACATAGTCGCCCGCGTAATAGCGCCCGTTGGCGATCACCACCGAGGCGGCCTCATGGCTCACCCCGTCGATGTTGAGGCGGTACTGGGGAAAGGGAAAGACCAGGAACTGGCGCAGGGCCTCGGCGAAGTAGGCGCCCTTGCCGGCGATCCGCTTGAAATCCAGGTTGACGCCGGCCACCGCATGGGCGTCCGCCCCAATCCCGGCCATCATGACGAACAGGCGCTCGGCCCCGTCCTCGCCGCGCACGCGCCCCAGGCAGATGGGCTGCGGCTTGCCCCGTACGATGGTCTCGGCCAGCTTGCCCGGCCGGACCTTGAGCCCGATTTCCCTGGCCAGCACGTTGGCGGTGCCCAGCGGCAGCAGCGCCAGCGGCATCTCCGTGCCGGCCAGGCCGTTGATCACCTCGTTGATCGTGCCGTCGCCGCCGGCCGCCACGATCCGGTCGTAGTCCCGGGTCGCGGCCTCGCGCGCCATCCTCTCCGCATCGCCGCGCGCCGAGGTGTGGAGCAGGGTCACATGGCAACCGAGCTTGCGCAGGCGCCGCTCGGTCAAGGCGAAGGGCCCGACAAGGCCCCCGGCCGTCGGGTTATGGATGATCAGGATGCGCTCGGCGAGCAAATCACCCTTCTTCTTAGCCTTGAATAGGGCCATTCAAGCTCCGCTGGCCTCTTGTGAAATGCCCGCGAGTATGCCCATAACGCGGGCGCCTTGGGCGGAAAATTTTTGCCTGCCGGCGACAATTGATCGATCTTCGCCGTCCGCCAACTGCCGATTCGGCGGCGGGTCCGGTGCTGGTCGCGCAACCGGCCCACATGTTATTATCCTGCGCGAGCCAATCGAACAAACGGCCAGCCTTTGAGCGAACGCCAAAACACACCGCCCGAGCCGCCCCAAGGGGCGAAATCCACCCGCCTGGACGAGGCCACCAAAGCGCTGGTCAAGCGGCTCGTGCGCGACTACGTACGCCCGCATACCCGGCGCATCGCCGTGGCGATGGTCTGCATGGCGATCGTGGCGCTGAGCACCGCGGCCTTCACTCAGCTCGTCAAGCCGATCATCGACGACATCTTCATCAACAAGCGCGAGGACATGCTGCTGCCCATCGCGCTCGCCGCCTTCGTCGTTTTCGCGGCCAAGGGATTCGCCAGTTACGGTCAGGCCGTGCTCATGAGCTTCGTGGGCTTGCGCATCGTGGCCACACTGCAGGAACACCTTTACACGCGTCTGATCAGGGCCGATCTGGCCTTCTTCAACCACACCTCGCCGGGCGAGCTGGTCGCGCGCTTCATCAACGACATTCACCTGCTGCGTATCGCCGTGTCCAACACGCTTGTGGGCTTCGGCCGGGACACGCTGACCGCGCTCGCGCTGCTCGGGGTCATGTTCTACGAGGACTGGCTGCTTGCGGTGATCGCCTTTGCCGCCTTTCCCACCGCGGTCGTGCCCATCGTGCGCATCGGCCAGCGCATGCGCAAGGTCTCGCGCCGCAGCCAGGAGCGGGTCGGCGGCTTGACCACGCTTCTGGACGAGACCTTCCAGGGCGTGCGCTACGTCAAGGCCTACGCCATGGAGGACTACGAGTCCAAGCGCGCGGGCGAGGCGATCGACGCGGTCTTCCGTCTCAATTACAAGGGTGCGCGCACCAGGTCCATGCTGCATCCCATCATGGAGGTCCTGGGGGCGCTGGCCATCGTCGCGGTCATCATCTACGGCGGAAACCAGGTCATTTCCGGCGGCAAGGCGCCCGGCTCCTTCTTCGCCTTCATGACCGCGCTGCTGCTCGCCTACGAGCCGATCAAGCGCCTGGCCAGACTGAACGCCAACCTGCAGGAGGGCCTGGCGGCGGCCGTCCGCGTTTTCGCGCTGCTCGACCGGGAACCCGAGATCCGCGAGCGGCCCGGCGCCGAGGACCTTCGGGTGACGGGCGGGGCGATCGGCTTCGACCGGGTTACCTTTTCCTACGAGGCCGGAAGCCCGGCGCTGTTCGAGCTCAGCCTGGAAGTCCCGGCGGGAAAGACCGTGGCGCTGGTCGGGCCCTCAGGGGCAGGCAAGTCGACGGTCATGAACCTGATCGCGCGCTTCTACGACGTAGACAGCGGCAAGGTGTCGATCGACGGCCAGGACGTGCGCGAGGTGACGATTTCGTCCCTGCGCTGCCACATCGCGCTGGTCAGTCAGGAGATTTTGCTGTTCGACGACACGATCCGCACCAACATCGCCTACGGCAAACCCGGCGCCACGGATGAGGAGATCGCCGCCGCGGCGGCCGCGGCGGACGCGAACGAATTTATTTCCGAATTGCCGCAAGGCTTCGACACCCAGGTCGGCCCGCGCGGGGAGATGCTGTCCGGCGGACAGCGCCAACGCATCGCCATCGCCCGGGCCATGCTCAAGAACGCGCCGATCCTGCTGTTGGACGAGGCGACCTCCTCGCTGGACAGCGAATCCGAACGCCAGGTGCAGACCGCGCTCAAGCAGCTCATGATCGGCCGCACCACGCTGGTCATTGCGCACCGCCTGTCCACCGTGGTGGACGCCGACATCATCTATGTGATCGAGGACGGCCGGATCGCCGAATCGGGCAGCCACGGCGAACTCCTGGCCCGCGGCGGGCCCTACGCCCGGCTCTACGCCATGCAGTTCTCCGAGGGAGAGGCGGGCGCGGCGCTCGAGGCCATAGAAAGCCTGCGCGCCCAGGCCGGCTCGCGATCCTGACTTCGCGTCGTGGAGTCCCGGAGCCCCCGCCACGACAAGTGATATGACCCCGACCAAGCGCTTCCTGAGATCGAACCCCGTGCAGTCGGCTTCAGCCTGGCTGATCGCGATGTATATTCGCTTGGTTTACTGGACGACGCGCTGGTCCATGACCGTCCCGCCCGAGGTGGAGGGCCTCCTGGCCGGCGGCAAGCCTTTCGTCGCCTGTTTCTGGCACGGGCGGCTATCTATCATGCGGGTCGCCTTGCCGCGCCAAATGCCCGTCTACATGCTGATCTCCGAACACCCTGACGGACAGATGATCTCGCGCTCGGTCAGCTACATGGGGGTCAGGACGGTCAAGGCATCCAGAAAGCGTGGCGGAATTACGGCGCTGCGCGCCATGCAGCGGGTCCTCGCCAAAGGGGGCAGCATCGGCATCACGCCGGACGGGCCGCGCGGGCCGCGCATGCGCGCCAAGGGCGGCGCGCTCAAGACGGCGCAGCTTTCCGGCGCCCCCATCCTGCCCATATCGGGCGCGGTCAGCCGGCGCTTGATCCTGAGCAGCTGGGACCGTTTCTGCCTGCCGCTGCCCTTCGGGCGCGGGATCATCCTCTGGGGTGACGCCATCTCGGTTCCGCGCCACGCCACGGAGGGGGAACTGGAGGGCCTGCGCCTGGAGTTGGAGACGCGCCTCAACGCCCTGACCGCCGAGGCCGACCGGCGCCTCGGCCAACCCTCGGTCGAACCCGCCGCACTCGCTCCGGGCAAGGAGCGGGCCAATCATGCGCGCGCCTGAGTTCTGGTCCCGCAGCGGAGCACTACCCACGCTTCTTGCGCCCCTGGGGCTCGGCTACGGCCTGGGTACGCGCCTGCGCCGCGCCCTGGTGCGCCCGATCAAGGTCCCGGTACCCGTGATCTGCGTCGGCAATCTGGTGGCCGGCGGCGCGGGCAAGACGCCGGTCGCCCTCGCCTGCCTGGCGGCGCTCAAGGACCGGGGCCTCGACGCCCACGCCCTGACGCGCGGCTATGGCGGCACCGCCGCCGGCCCCTTGCGCGTCGAACCCAACCGCCACAAGGCCACGGAGGTGGGCGACGAGGCGCTGCTGCTGGCCGGCGCCGCGCCCACCTGGGTCGCGCGCGACCGCGCGGCTGGCGCGCAGGCAGCCGTAAAGGCCGGCGCCCAGGCCATCGTCATGGACGACGGTTTTCAGAACCCGGCACTGGTCAAGGACCTCTCGCTCCTGGTCGTGGACGGCGCCTACGGTTTCGGCAATGGACGGCTCATCCCAGCCGGTCCCCTGCGCGAGACGGTGCCGGCCGGGCTGGCGCGCGCCGATGCGGTAATCCTCTTGGGCGCGGACGAGGCGGGACTCACCGCGCGCCTGGGAGCACGCCATCCACTGCTGCGGGCTGACCTGGCGCCGGGCCCCGAAGCAGCGGAGCTGGAGGGGCGGAAGGTCGTCGCCTTCGCCGGCATCGCGCGCCCGGAAAAATTCTTCCGCACACTCAGGGAAGCCGGCGCCCAACTGGCCGAGACGCGCGGCTTCCCCGACCACCACCCCTACGGTGCCGCCGAGCTCCGGGAGCTGCGCACGCGGGCGCGCAGCCTAGACGCGGTTCTGATCACCACCGAGAAGGACGCCGTGCGCCTCGCGCCCGGCCAGCGCGAGGGCATCGAGACCCTGGCGGTCGCGGTCGCCTGGGACGACCCGGCAGCGCTCCAGGCCCTGCTCGACAAGCTGCCCGTGCCATGAAACGGGCGCCATGAAACGGCTTCGTTACCTGATCGAGGCGCTGGCGCTTCGGGTCGCCTTCGCGCTGCTGCGCTGGCTGCCGGTGGATGCGGCCTCCAACCTGGGCGGGCTCCTCGGGCGCGGCATCGGCCCGCGCCTGCCGGTGAGCGACCGCGCACGGCGCAACCTGAGACTCGTCTTTCCGGATAAATCCGCCGCCGAGGTCGAACGCATCGTCCGCGGCATGTGGGACAACCTGGGCCGGGTCGCGGCCGAATACCCACACATCGGCGAGATCGCGGCGCCGGAGAGCGGCCGCATCGACTGGGTCGACACGGCGCCGGTGCGCGCCATGCGCGACCAGGGAACGGCCGGCATCCTGGTCTCAGCCCATCTTGGAAACTGGGAGGTCATGAACGCCGCGGCGATCCGGCGCGGCCTGGACATGACGATCATCGTGCGCGAGCCGAACAATCCCTTCGTGCGCCCCCTGATCGAGCGGCTGCGCGGGGTCGCCGGCGGCGTGCGGGCGCCCAAGGGCTTGCCCGGCGCGAAGGCGGCGCTCGACACCCTGCGCCAGGGCCGGGTACTCGGCCTGCTCTGCGATCAGAAGATGAACGACGGCATCGCGGTCCCGTTCTTCGGCATCGAGGCCATGACCCCGGCTGCGCCCGCGCAGCTCGCCCTGCGCTTCGGCTGTCCGCTGGTGCCGGTGCGGGTCGAGCGCCTCGGGCCGGCGCGGTTCCGGCTCAGCTCCTTTGATGCGCTCGAGTTACCGGACAGCGGCGACCGCCAGGCAGACACGGTACAGGTCATGACCGCGCTCAACGAGATTCTGGAAGGCTGGATCAGGGCCAAGCCCGAAGAATGGCTCTGGCTGCATCGGCGCTGGCCGAAGGAGGCCTATGCCGCCGAACGCTTGAACTGAAAGTACCCTTAGGCCGCGTCACCTGCGGCGCAGGACCAGGCAGTCCTGTTTTTCCGCGCGCAGCTGCCAGCACATGTCCTGGGCGGTCGCCTGGGTCGGGAAGGGCCCGGTCTGGATGCGGTAGTAAATGCCCTGGTCGCCCAGGTCGGCGGTCTGAAGGGCCAGCGTCATGTCGCCCAGGATATCGGCGTGAACCTTCTGCAGCCGCGTCCATTCGCCCCGCGCCCTCTCCTCCGATTTCACCGAGGCCAACTGCAGGAAGTATTTGCCGCCGCTCTGCGCGTGGCTCTCGGCACCGCCGGACGCGAACGCGAAGAGAAAACATACGATCACGAGAAACCGCGTCATGGTATCACTCTATTTCTGCCCGTTCGGTCGAACTTAGCCGAACCCGCCTTCGCGAAGCCCGCTTCGGCGGGCGAAGGGAGGTCGGCGCCGCGAGTTTAGCAGACTTACGCCCCTCCGGTCATCCGGCTCTCGCAAAACGCGGCAAAGCGTCATCCACGGGTTACTCCGCCTCCGGCATGGGCGGGACGAGCAGCGCCGGGTCCAGGCGCTGGTCGAACCAGTTGACGCGCCAATCCAGATGCGGCCCGGTGACGCGGCCCGTGGCGCCCACGGTCCCGATGGGATCGCCTTGCTTGACGCGCTGCCCTTCGCTGACCCGGACCTCCTTCATGTGCGAATAGACCGAGGTCAACCCGTGCCCGTGGTCGATGAGCACCGTGCCACCGGTGTAATACATCTCCGCCGCGGCGATCGCGACCACGCCGTCGGCCGGCGCCCTGACGATCGAGCCCTCGGGGGCGGCGACGTCCACGCCGTAATGGGGCCGGCGCGGCTTTCCGTTGAGCACGCGCTGGCTGCCGAAGACCCCCGTAATCGGCCCGGTCGCGGGCCAGACGAAGCCGCTTTCGAACAGGGGCTCGGGCCGGTCCACGGCGCGCGCCGCGGCGATGCGCGCGTTTTCCG
>JAZGBC010000135.1:0-4346 GCA_036444495.1 Kiloniellales bacterium | reverse complement strand
GCGTCCTCGAAGACCACCAGGACCGGCCGATGCCCGGCGAGGCCGGTGAGTTGGGAGAGCAGCGCCTGCTGAGTGCGCTGCATCTGTTGCTGCGCGCCGAGATCCAGCGCTCGATAGCGATCGCCGGCCGGGATCGACAGCAGGGCGGCGAACAGCGGTGCGACCTGGCTCACGTCGTTGATTGCCATGCGCAGGAGCGCCTCCAACTTGTCGAGCTTGGCCTCCGCGCTGTCGGCTTCGGCAAAGCGGGCAGCCCGTGCGAGATGGGCGATGAATGGATGGAGTACGCTGTTCGTGTGGTGTGGCGAGCACTGGTAGCGCAGAAGGGTATGGTTCTCATCGGTCAGCGCCTGGTAGAGGGCGCGCGCCAGGTGCGATTTGCCGACCCCCGCTTCGCCCGAGAGCAGGATTGCCTGGCCATCTCTGTCCTTCGTCCGCTCCCAGCGATCAAGCAGGAGGGCCAGTTCCTGCTTTCGTCCCACCAATTGCGTCATGGTCTCGCCGCGCACCGCCTCAAACCGACTCTCGACCGCCTGTTCGCTTAGAATGCGCCATGCGCCGACCTCATCTTGGAAGCCCTTGAGGGATTGTGGTCCCAAATCCTCCGCTTCGAATAGCTTGCCTAGAAGGTTCCGGGTCGCCTGGGATACGACGACCTGGCCCGGTTCGGCGATTCCCTGAAGCCGAGCGGCTAAGTTCGGCGTCTCGCCTGTCACGGCCTCTTCTTGGGCCGCGCCCTCGCCGATCAGGTCGCCGACCACGACCTGCCCGGTAGCGATGCCGATTCGGCAGGCAAGCGGCGCGCCGGCCGCAGGCTCCAAGGCCGCTATCCCGTCGACAATATTGAGACCGGCGCGCACCGAACGTTCGGCCTCGTCTTCGTGAGCCTTGGGGTAGCCGAAGTACACGATGACGCCGTCGCCCATGAACTTCGCAACGTGGCCCTGGTAGCGGGCGACAGCGCCCGTGACCGCGTCCTGATAACGGCGGAGAACCTCGTGCATCTCTTCGGGATCGAGGCAGCCGGAAAGCTCGGTCGAGCCCACCAGATCGACGATCATCACGGTGAGTTGGCGCCGTTCGCCCTCGCGTGTATGGGCGTCAACCGGTATCGGTGCTGGCGCCGGCGCGTCAAGCTCGGCGATGGCCGCCAGCAGCTTCTTGCGGGGGCCCATCGGCAAGCCAAGCTCTCTGAGGTCGCCCTCGCCAAGATGGCGCAGGACCTCGAAGTCGATCTCGTTCTCGGCGAAGGCCTTGGCATACTTGGCAAGCCCAATGCCTTCCAACCACTCCCTGATTTCGCCAGCCATGTAGTTCCCCCCAACGCCAGTCGATTTTACCAGATCAGCGTTAGTGGGCAAACTGAACCGCATAGTCCGAGTTGGGTGTGTGCCGTGGTAGGGCGACATTTTTCCAGTGGGTGCAAGTCTCACCCGGCCATCGCTCCAGCCGGAAGCAACCGGAGCAGTCATGGAGGTGACGAAATGGCTGAAGTCTTACCAAGAATCACCCGCGAATTAGCTCAACTTCCCCAAAATCCTTTTCGCCGGCAGCAATATATTAGCGATCAGGCTTGAGCCCAGGCGGCTGAACGGGGCCCAGGGCAGGGGGGTCAGCGGCAGGGCCATGGCGTCCTCGTCGCCGCTGATCAGCATGGTCGCGATGTCGCGCCCCACCGCGGTGGCGGTCGGCACGCCGCGGCCCGAGAAGCCGATCGCCGTATAGAGGTTGTCGGCCAGGCGGTGGACCCCGGCGAAACGCTTCGGCGTCATGTCGACCAGGCCCTGCCAGTAGTGAGCGAAGCGGATCGGCCCTAAGTCGGGGAACAGCCGCGAAATCTCGGCCCCAACCCAGCCCTCGACCTGTTGCGCCGACTGGTCGACCCCGAGCCCGGCGGCGCCGCCGGTGAGCAGGCGGCCGTCGCCGTCGAAGTAGAAAAAAAATTCGTGCGGGTGGTGAAGCTCCTGGACGTTGTTGTCGCGGGGCAGCACCGCGCGGCGCACATCCTCGGGCAGCGGGTCGGTGGCGACGCCGACGGCGCGGACGATGTAGTAGGAACTGTCGAGCCCCGGCCACAGGCCATGGCGATGCGCGTTGGTCGCCAGCAGCACCGATTTCGCCATCACCCGGCCGCCCGGCGTGGTCACCCGCCAGCGCTCGCCGTGGCGCTCCAGCCGGGTCGCCGGCGACTTGCCGTGGACCCGCGCCCCGGCCTTCATGGCGGCCGCCGCGAGGCCCCGGCAAAACCCCATGGGATTGAGGTGCCCGCCGTCCTCGAACAGGATGGCGGCGGGGAAGGCGTCGGAGGCGATGTAGTCGCCCATGTCGGCGCGTTCGACCCAGCGCACCCGCTTGCCGAGCCGGGCCCAGTGATCGTACTTGGTGCGCAGTCCCGCGACGTTCTTCTGGTCGCGGACCACAGTGAGGGTGCCGCTCTGCACCGCCTCGCAGGAAATCTGATGGTCGCGGATCAAGGTGTAGACCAGATCCGCCGCGTCGCCCTGGAGGTTGTTGACCCGGTCGCCGCGGGCCCCGAAGCGGGCGTCGATATCGCTGGGCTCCTGCCAGGTCCAGTCAGGCACGCAATGGCCGTTGTTGCGCCCCGAGCCCCCGAACCCCGGCTCCTCGGCCTCGACCACGACGACGGAACGCCCGGCCTCGGCCAAATGCAGCGCCGCCGTCAGCCCGCAATAGCGGGCCCCGACAATGGCCACATCGGCCTCGGCCTCGCCATCAAGCGGCGGCGCCGGCATTCCGGGTGCGGCGGTCTGAGCCCACAAAACGGGCTCGATAGGCAGTCGGGTCTCCATGGCGGGTGTCCTTCAAGGACCTGGGATTGGCACAGGCCTGGGGCCAGCGGACGGGACGCCCGTTTGCGGACATACCTGAACCATTTAGATTGGCATTTCTTCACGTACGAGCCCAGGACATCGAACGTCCGCTTCGGGTGCCGTGGCCAGAGGTGGGCAAGGAAGGGCCCGTCGGAGCGGGGCGTCGCGCAGCACGAGAGAGCCGGCCGCGAGACAGGACGCGCGGCCGGCTCTACCGTTGGGTTGCCCCTGCCAGAGTAACCCAGCGGCACGGCCATCTTACACGGTCTCGCCCGCAGGACAGCGCCGCAAACGCAGCCGCCCCGCAGTGGGAGCCGCGCAAGCCGTTGGGCGGCACAAGAAAGCCCCGCCGGAGCGGGGACTCCAGCGGGGCCATAGAGAGGTTTAACACGGACTTTGGCCCGTCCAGGGCCATTTGTAAGTTTCAACCCTTCAGATCAGTCACGCAAGCGGATTCTGTGATCTGTCCACAGGTTTCAGACGCCCGCCAAGCTGGGATGGTAACGACGGGCCGCGCGCCGCCTGTAAGGATTTCCCGCCTTCTATGACCGCTTCGGCGACTTCGCGCGAGTGCTCAAGGACGGCACGGGTTCCGAGACGCGCTGTGAAGATACGCCACTAAATTCCCCGGATCCGGGGAGTTTCTTCCCCCGCCCGCCCTTCGCCAGCTTCGGGTGACGCATCGCATAGCCCATCGCCCCACGCCGAGGGCATCTTGAGGTGATTGATGCCTGGGAAGGGCCAAAAGGGCGTGTGCTGGGGCGTCGGGACCGACGCTCTTTAAGCCCCTGGCTCTGGTGCGGCCGTCTCGCTGCCATTCTGGCCTCTGACGTAGTCGGCTACTCGCGCCTGATCCGGGCCGACGAGGAGGGTTGCCGTCTCGCCGGACATCTCCATCAGCCGGCGCAGATAGGGCCGGGTGAGGCTGAGCTTGTCACGGCTGCGGGCGAAGGCGGTGCCGACGAAGAAGGCGGCAACGCCAACCCGCCAAAGCCCGCCCTGAGGGTCGGGCCGGACGAAGCGTTCCGACTCGAGCGTCGTCAGAAGACGATGGGTCGTGGAAGGCGGCAGGCCGGCTGCCTCGGAAAGCTCGGTCAGCGACATGCCGTCGCCGCTCTCCGCCAGATGGCGCAACAGGGTCAGCGCCCGGGTAAGCGAGCGCACCTGGCCCGCGGGTTTCGCCTTGCCGTCGCTCATTCCCGTCACTCCAGCCCACTACCCCAGCTCATTATCCAAGTTGGGTTCACTCGTCATTCGCGGCGATCGGGACCTCTTCCACCGGCTCGTCCACCGGCTCGTGCACCGGCTCGTGCATCGGCACCGGGCGCGGCGGCCGGCCGATCACGTCCTTCAACTCCTCGAGCTCGATGAAGTTGTCGGCCTGGCGGCGCAGGGTGTCGGCGATCATCGGCGGACTCGAGCGGATGGTCGAGACCACCGAGACCCGCACCCCCTTGCGCTGCAGCCCCGCGACCAGCGGCTTAAAATCGCCGTCGCCCGAGAACAGCACGATGT
>JAZGBC010000134.1:0-3272 GCA_036444495.1 Kiloniellales bacterium | reverse complement strand
CCGGGCGGCCTATATAATCGGTGTTTCAGTTGTTGGATGCACTGCTCGGTTTGGCTCATGCGCAAGATGCCGATTTTTGGAATTCTCCTTGCCGCGCTTGTGATCGCGGCCGCCGCACCCGCGTTGGCCGAACCGGTGCCGGCGCCAAGCACCGGGTTCGATTGGCGGGACCTCATCGACACCGACATGGACGGCGACCATGTGGTCGGCGAGGAGATGTGCGCCCGCCCGCGCTAAGACTTTTTTAACCACGTTTGCCGATTTAGCCGTAACGCCGCGCGAATGGCGCGGGCGATTCCGTGCGCCCGAATCGGGGACGGATCGTTTGTACACAAAGCGCCTCAAACGGCTGAATGGGGACGAAACTTACTGTTGAGTTAAAAAATTATTAAACCGGGATAACCGATTTATAAAAATAACTAAATTCTGTTTTACGCTGTGCAAAAACTGTGACCGCTCGAACGCGGCCGATCCTTCACCGCTTGTAAAGCTAACTCTGCCATTGTACGAAGGTCCCAATAAAAAGAATGGGGGGACTAGCGATGTTGCGTCTTTTGAAGGGCGTATTGCCGTTTCTGGCAGTCGCCGGATTGGTTTTTTCCGTTAGTAGTTCATTTGCCGGGCAAAAAGCGTCCGCGGGCGACGAGCAAGCGCTCACCGTCGCGACCGCGCGCACCGGCACTACCCTGAACCAGTTGCGCGAGCAGGCTGCGACGCAGACCGCCGCCATGACCCGGGGCACGATTCGTCTGCGTGTGATTCCCCATGTCGGCGGCAAGACCGTCAAGGCGCCGATCGCCTGGCGCATCGTGACCTACGGGCGCGATGCATCCGGCAAGCGTGTCGAGGTCGCCAGGGTCGATGGAGCGACGCCCGAATTGGTGCTGCCGGCCGGCTGGTACATCGTGCATGCTCAGTTGCCCGACCAGGTCATCAGGCATCCGGTCGAGGTGTCCGCGGGCCGCATCTTCAAGTACACGCTTCTCAAGAATTAGCCTCCGCCGCTTGCGGCGGAACGCAGCGCAGAAAGGCCGCGGCTCGAAACAAGCCGCGGTCTTTTCTTTGCCTGCCGGGCGCTCGCCCGAAACTGACGCCGCCCCGGCCTCAGTCCTGCAACATCGGCAAGTTCAAGCCCTGCTCGCGGGCGCATTGGATGGCGGTCTCGTAGCCCGCGTCCGCGTGGCGCATGACGCCGCTGGCCGGATCGTTGGTCAGCACGCGCTCGATGCGCCGCGCCGCGTCCTTCGTCCCGTCGGCCACGATGACCATGCCGGCGTGCTGGGAGAAACCCATGCCCACGCCGCCGCCGTGGTGCAGCGAGACCCAGGTCGCCCCGCTCGCGCAGTTGAGCAGGGCGTTGAGCAGCGGCCAGTCGGAGACCGCGTCCGAACCGTCCTTCATGCCCTCGGTCTCGCGGTTCGGGCTGGCGACCGAACCTGAATCCAGGTGATCGCGCCCGATCACGACCGGCGCCGAGAGCTCGCCCGTCGCCACCATCTCGTTGAAGGCGAGGCCGAGGCGCGCGCGCTCGCCCAGACCCACCCAGCAGATGCGCGAGGGCAGGCCCTGGAACCGGATGCGCTCGCGCGCCATCTCCAGCCAGTTGTGCAGCTGCGGATTATCGGGGATCAGCGCCTTGACCTTGGCGTCGGTCTTGTAGATGTCCTCCGCCTCGCCCGAGAGCGCGGCCCAGCGGAACGGCCCGACACCACGGCAGAACAGCGGCCGGATGTAGGCCGGCACGAAGCCGGGAAAATCGAAGGCGTTCTCCACACCTTCCTCGAGCGCCATCTGGCGGATGTTGTTGCCGTAGTCGAAGGTGGGCACGCCCCGGGCCTGGAAATCCAGCATGGCGCGCACGTGCACCGCCATGGATTGCCTGGCCGCCTCGATGACCGCATTCGGATCGCTCTCCCGCTTGCGCTCCCATTCGTCCAGGGTCCAGCCCGCCGGCAGGTAACCGTTCAGCGGATCGTGCGCCGAGGTCTGGTCGGTCAGCATATCCGGTTTCACGCCGCGCTTGAGCATCTCGGGCAGCACCTCGGCCGCGTTCCCCACGAGCCCGACCGAGACCGCGTCGCCTGCCTTGCAGGCGCGCTCGATGCGGGCCAGCGCGTCCTCCAGGTCCTCCGCCATCTCGTCCAGGTAGCCGGACTCGAGGCGCTTTTCGATGCGGCTCGGCCGGCACTCGACGGCGAGCATGGAGGCGCCCGCCATGGTGGCGGCGAGCGGCTGCGCCCCGCCCATGCCGCCGAGCCCCGCGGTCAGGATCCATTTTCCGCGCAAGTCGCCGCCGTAGTGCTGGCGCCCGGCCTCGACGAAGGTCTCGTAGGTGCCCTGCACGATGCCCTGGCTGCCGATGTAGATCCAGGAGCCGGCGGTCATCTGGCCGTACATCATGAGCCCGGCCTTATCGAGCTGGTTGAAATGCTCCCAGGTGGCCCAGTGCGGCACCAGGTTGGAGTTGGCGATCAGCACGCGCGGCGCGTCCGCATGGGTCTTGAACACGCCGACCGGCTTGCCCGACTGCACCAGCAGGGTCTCGTCGCCCTCCAGCTCCTTGAGGCAGCCGACGATGACGTCGAAGCTGCGCCAGTCGCGCGCGGCGCGGCCGATGCCGCCGTAGACCACCAGCTCCTCGGGCTTCTCGGCCACCTCCGGGTCCAGGTTGTTCATGAGCATGCGCAGCGGCGCCTCGGTGAGCCAGGACTTGGCGTTCAGGGTGCTGCCGCGCGGGGCGCGGATCTCGCGCGAGTTGTCGATGCGCGAGGCGGTGGCGGGGGTTGTCTCACTCACGGCTCAATTCCTCGTGCTCCTCAATTCCTCGTGCCCGGGGGGTAATCCTGCCGGCCGGCCAGGCGGTAGTGCGCGCCTTCCGGCCAATCGCCGGCCAGGATGCCCGCGACGATGTGCTCCTTGATCTGCTGATAGAGCGGCGTGCCGCCGCCGCGCCGGCTTCGCGCCATGGGGCGTCTCTTTGCCTCGGAAAGGATCCCGCGCCCGCGCGCGGACAGGCCGATTTGTATAGACAACTTGGCCCTCCCTGGCCAGCCCGCGGGCGCCCGCCCGGACGTTGCCCGGGCGCGGCGGCTCGCGTAGGGTCGAGGCCCCGGTTAGCTGTCCCAAGCCCATGGCGCGCCACCTGTTCCTGCTCACCATACTTGCCGCGGCCTTCTGTGTCGGCCTGCCGGAGGCTTTCGCGCAAGCGGTCCCCGCCGCGGAGGTCTGCGAGAGCGCGGAGGATTGCCCCGAAGCCGCCCGCTGGGGCGCCT